>CALCCG010000136.1 GCA_937899785.1 uncultured Erythrobacter sp.
GTCGTTCATATTCTCCATTCAAAGAGTGCTTTATCGCTTCGTCAAGCATGCTCACCCCCAAGTCAATCTCTGCTCGCGTCACGTTCAATGGTGGAGCAATCCGAAACACACCTGCCATGCCACGTGCTGGAAGACGCCGACGATACCGAGATTGGTCTGGCGGAAAACGTCATGCGGGTGGCCATGCACCCAGCCGACCAGTTCATCGCCTTCAACGCTCTCGCAGAAGCTGGGACACCCGCAGAAGATATCGCCGCCCGCTTTGGTGTGACAGCGCTCTTTGTGAAACAACGGCTCAAACTCGCCCGTGTTAGCCCAGCCCTGTTTGAGACCTACCGCGAGGGTGGGATGACCCTGGATCGGTTGATGGCCTTCACCTTGGTCGAGGATCATGCCGAACAAAACCGCGTTTGGGAGGCCCTACCCACTTGGAATCGCAACCCCAGCACCATTCGGCGCGCCCTCACCGCCGAAAGCGTGCCAGCTACCGACCGGCGGGTCATACTGGTGGGGCTCGACCGGTACGAAGACGCAGGCGGCAACGTACAACGCGACCTCTTCGATGACCGCAATCAAGGTTATCTCACCGACCCAATCCTCTTGGATGAGTTGGTGCAAGAACGGCTCGAGCAAGAGGCCACAGCACTTACGGAAGCCGGTTGGGCGTGGGCAAAAACCATAGCCGATATCGACCATAGCGCCCTAAGTGAATTCACACGCTGTTACCCCGAAACCGTTGCCCTCTCTGAGGCGGATCAATCGGTCCTAGATGCTGCCACCGAAGCCTACGATACCTTGCTTGAAAAGCATGACGGCGAACCGGAAGATGAAGCGATCCGAGTTGAGATCGACCGATTGTCCGACGAAATCGACCGGCTCACGGCATTGCAACAGCACTGGTCCGACGAGGTGAAAGCCAGACATGGCTGTATAGTGGGACTAGAATGGGACGGGTCTCTCCGGGTCGTCGAAGGACTAGCCGAACGGCAGGACGAACCGGAAACCGCGACCCCAGCCAACGACACGCAGGCCACCGATGACAGTGGCGACCCCCCTGCCCCACACGCCAAGTTGTCGCCAAAGCTCAATGCCGAACTGATCGCGCACCGCACCGCTGCCATACGCGCGGAGCTTCTGGAACGGCCTGATCTCGCCTTAAAGGTCACCGTTCATCGATTGGCACTGGCAAGTTTCTACGCCCAAGGGTCCCGCAGCTGCCTCGCCTTGCGCGCAGAGAGCGACGATCTCAAACGACACGGAGACAGCGTGGCAGCCAATCAGGGGCTGACAACGATGAAGGAAGCGCGAGACCGTTGGCGACTTCGCCTGCCAGCCGAGGCCCCTGCCCTGTGGGACTGGCTCCTATCGCAAGAACAAGACACATGCCTCGAACTTTTGGCCTACCTTACCGCCAGCGCCATTGAGCCAGCTTGGTCTGGCGACCCAGCTCAGCGCCATGTCGATCAATTGGCCGAGACCCTCGCGCTCGACATGACCCAGTATTGGCAAGCCGATCCTGCAACCTTCTTTGGCAAAGTGACCAAGGCCACCATTCTCGACGCTGTGCGCGAGAGCGTGTCGCCAGAGGCGGCAGAGAACTTGGCACGTTTGAAGAAGGACGCACTGATCCAACATGCGGTTGATCGGATGACCGGCAAAGGCTGGCTTCCAAAACCGCTGCGCAAGCTGGAAAACCCAGACAAGGCCTTTGCTACCTAGGCCTGGGCCGCACCGTCAGCCAGGAAGGGCGCTCTATAGGAGCGCCCCAAAATTTTTGCGGCGGCTTCTGAGCCGCCGCTTTCGCATCATTTCGACATCGGTTTGATGTCTTCGTGATGCTCTTATGAGATCCCATTTCCTGCAAAAGCAACGGCCAGTCTTCGGATTTACTGCGTGCTTTCATCGGACATCGGCACACTCGATGGATTGTTTTCATTGAGGAATTTGCCGATGCATACGCGCCGCGAAACCTACACGGTGGTTCCAACACGCTTAACGTGGCTGCCAAAATTCAGCGATCTCGATAAACGGCTTGATAGCGGCAGCCTCACGATGATCGTGGTCGGTGGTGATCACGTTGGCGATACCATCACCCTGCCGATCTCCCGTGAGGGCATTAGGCAGCTCTGGGACGAGCTGCTCACCCCTGAGCAACAACAACGACGAACCGCACGCGGGGCGACCGGCAATCGGCTCGATGAGATCGTCCCCATCGAAATGTCCCTACCACCCCGCGGTCCTTTCGCCATTGATGTCGATCCAGCGCGGCGCTTCGCAAGCCTCTTGCGCTCTGTCACTGCCGCCGATCCCCAGCCAGACACGACGTTTACCGGCAAGCTCGCCCCAAAAGTCGTCCCGGAAACAGCATCAACCCCCACAGAAGCCCAAACGGAGATGACGCCACTTTCCTTCACCGGACAGCCCATCGCGCTGCTATGGCCCAGGGGAGATCGAACACGGCTCGACCAACCCGCCATCATGAACACGAAAGATGTGGAGACTGGGAACACGCACAGCGTACCGCTCGGCCTCACTAACATCGAAAACCTGGTCCGCCAGCACATCCCAAAGGCCACTTTCGCCGCGCTTGGCATCACTCATACCGATATTCTCAAGGTCGAGCGGGACTTACCTGAGCAAATGGACCTCCAAGCCCTGCCAACGCTGCTGATTGACCATGTCAAACCTGATCCAAACCGCCCAGGCGTCACAACGCTCAAAGCCGTAGAGGCACAACGCCCACAGCCGCCAGTCCACAAAGACTGGCTTAGCTATATGCGAGGACGGGAAGACGCACGCCAAGCGCAGGGCCCAACGCCGCCAAAGCGAAAAGGACCCTGATGCCTCCCTGGTGTTAGATCGATGTCTCGATAGAATTATGTTGATGTCACCGTGGCATCATGCCGACATCATAATGGCTTCTTTCTGGCACCCTGTGAACATCGGATCGACATTGCCTAGCTGGCAATCGCCAATTTCCTGCGCTTCTTCTTCGGTTTTGCCGTACTGGAACGCCAGCGCTGCAACCGCTCCCCTGCCCCTTGCAGCATCAGCAACGCATCAGCTTCAGCCTCGTTGTCAATATCATCGGTCTCCTCCTGGATTTCCCGATGGAGAGCAATCTCGTAGCTTGAGACCTGGCAGAGCCGCTCCAGTGCGTATTGCGAGGGACGCATATGGGCCAAATGGGCGGCGTCCTTGATCAGGTCCGCCTCTTCTTGGTTCAAACTCAAATGCAGCGTGATCCGTCTGGCCATATCGCCCCCCTTTGTCCACGCTCCAATCGACCCCAAGGACCGAGACAAGCGTTTAGGCTACTCAATACCATTAATCTTTTCAATGCTTTAGCGTTCTTTAAGCCCATCACGTTCACTTGCCAGCGACATGATGCAGTAGGGTTCCCCTGCGCGCTCAGAGACCTATCCGAGCCCACAAAAATCTCGCATATCGGACATGCTTGACCCGCAGCAAAGCTCGAAACAGCTCGTGAGCACTGGCTTGGTGGCGACGATCTGGGCTGTTCCCGTGTCCGGCGTTTCTAATCGGCATTCATGCAAGCCCGTCAGGCCTGCACCGCTCTTGAAATGACCTGATCCTTGTCGCCGTCGGCAGCGACGATCAACCACGATCTTCCCCAGCAACACGTCGCTTCCTCGCGCAGCAAGATCGCAGTCAAGCCGGTAAACCGGTGATCGACGCCACCTCAGCCGGCGACTGTCGGGGGTCATCGAGCGGCACAAGCCCCACCGGGCCCGCAGCCCTCACCCTGAAACGCCAAACAAGGAGATAAACCATGGCGATCATCGGAACCTTCACCCAACGCGACGCGCAGTTCATCGGTACCGTGCGGACCCTGATCCTTAACGAGGAGATCACACTGATCCCAATTGAAAAGAACTCTGAGGCCGCGCCGGACTACCGCGCCGTCGCTGGCCAGATCGAGATTGGCGCCGCCTGGCGCAAAACCTCGAAACAGCAAAACGACTACCTGCTGGTCAAACTTGACGACCCGTCCTTTGACGCCCCGTTGGTGGCCCGGTTGGTGAAAATGGCCGAAGGCTGGCGGCTCCTCTGGAGCCGCTAAGCCGGGCCCTGGGCGGTGCCTCACCGGCACCGCCAAAATTGCGCGCCTGTGGCACGTGCGTCACGGCGATGCCGTGCAGATGCTAGTGCGATGCTACACTGGCATTGCCATGACATCACGTTGATGTCATAGTGACACAAAAGAGCAGTCAAACACAGGAAATCCCATGATTATCACCGTGGGCGGGATCAAGGGCGGCAGCGGCAAGACCACCGTCTCTACCAATCTCGCCGTCCTCCGAGCGGTCGAAGGCCGCGACGTCCTTCTCGTCGACGCAGACGACCAGGAAACCGCCTCTGACTTCACCATGCTCCGCAATGAGCAGCAGACCGACGGTGCTGGATATACCTCCATCAAGCTCAGTGGTGCCGCCGTGCGTACCGAACTGCAGCGCCTGGCCCCCAAATACGACGATGTGGTCATCGATACCGGCGGCCGCGACACGACCAGCCAGCGCGCGGCGCTGACCGTCAGCGATGTACTCCTCGTACCGTTCGTGCCGCGTAGTTTCGATGTCTGGACACTTGAGAAGGTCAGCCAGCTGGTCGGTGAGATGCGCGCCGCCAATCCCAATTTGCAGGCCTATGCGTTCATCAACCGGGCTGATCCGCGCGGCCAGGACAACGCGGAAGCGGAAGAAGTCATCACCGAAACCGATGAACTGAGCTTGATCCAAACACCGCTTGGCGCTCGGAAAGCCTTTGGAAACGCGGCAGCACATGGTCTAGCCGTCACCGAACTGAAGCCCCAAGACGCAAAGGCAACCCACGAGATGCTGACATTGTATCGACATCTATTTGATGTCACAACGACATCCAAGAAGGCGGTAGGAGCGTAATCATGGCATTGGCTCGAAAGCCCAAAGCAAAGACTGCCGAAAAAGACGAGAAGTCAATCGAAGCTCTCATCAATCGTGGCGGCGGCGTCCCAAGCGAAGCTACTGGCCTACAAGACGGGGCAGGGGAGGGGGCGCTTGTTCGCGTCAGCTTGCGGCTGCCAAAGAACCTCGCCGACCAGATTGAGACGGCTGTCGAGAACAGGGCTATCCGAACTCCTCGTCACACCTGGATACTCGAAGCGATCCACGAGAAACTCGAGCGCGAGGTGGAGCATTGATTTCACAAAGACATCAATCTGATGTCTTTGTGGCGTCATACTGACAGCGTCCTATGTCCAAACGCCGATACATCGACAGCCAATTCGACCTCTTCGTCCTCAGCCTGACCGAGTTCAAGCTGCGCGATAGCCGTGAGACCATGGAGCGGCCCTTCTTCTCGCTCGCCAAGCGGAAGCGCCTGAAGCCCATCGAATATGAGAGCGACGATGTGTGGGTGAAGGTGGAGCCCCACCAAAACTACGGCATGGCAACCATCTGGGACGCCGATATCCTGATCTGGGCTGCCTCCGCCCTGATCGACATGAAGAACCGTGGGGTCAATGATATCCCCCAGGAGCTCCATTTTCAGCCCTACGACCTGCTGAAGTCCATTAAACGGTCCACCGGTGGCGAACACTACCAAAGGCTCCGTGACGCGCTCTCACGGCTGCGCAGCACCAATATTCGCACCAACATTCGGGCACCAAAGGGGAAGCGCTTCGCCGAGTTCTCTTGGATTTCCGAATGGACTGACCTCGTCGATGAGACAACCGGGGAGAGCCGCGGCATGTCGATTGTGCTCTCACAATGGTTTGTCCAAGGCGTGTTACAGAATGGCGGCGTGCTTGCCATCGACCCGGAATACTTCGCGATCACCGGCGGGCGAGAGCGCTGGCTATACCGGGTTGCCCGCAAGCATGCCGGTGGGGCAGGGGAGGCGGGGTTCGCGATCACCCTGAAAACTCTCTACGAGAAGTCGGGCGCGGAAGGTCCCTTCCGCCGCTTCAAGTTTGAGCTACAGAAACTGGTGAAGCGCAACGATCTGCCTTCCGTGCATCTCGCTTGGGAGGAACCCGACGGCCGTGAACCGCGTATCCGCATGACCATGCGCAGCGCTCTCGCCGTCGGGGATGTCATCGAGGAGCCTAAACCCACAAAGAAACGGGCACCACGCCCGCCCAAGCCCAAAGAACCACCGCCAGGCGAGCCTATGGCGCTCTTCATCCGCCGTGACCTAGACGACACTACCATCGCCCGCGTTCGTAAGGACTTCCCAGGCTGGGACATCTACGCACTCAAAGCCGAGTTCGACAGCTGGATCGATGGCGATCCCAAGCGGATACCAAAAGACTATCGCAAGGCCTTCTACGGCTTCGTGCGGCAATACAACGAACGCGAAAAGCATATTCTTCGCGGCTGATGCTATAGTGATATCACCGTGACATCGGGAAGATGCCGGGGCGGCAGTACAACTCTGTCCGAAAATACATAAAATCAGTATCTTAGCTGAAGTGTTCCCAATAGGCCGTCAAGACATTGACATGATAGCGAATCACTACCCAGATATGCCTTCAGGCGGCTAATCAGGACTCTAACGCCTTGATTTTACGAATCGGGAGAGTGATCACTGTGGATAACTTTAGATCAACGGCCTATCGGGAACAAACCAACGGCCTATTAGGAACGGGACGCACGGCCTATCAGGAACAGATCCACGGCCTATAAGGAACGGCCTGCTCCAGCAAGTTGTTGCAAAAGAAGAAATTTTTCCGATCTGCAAGTGCCTTAACTCTATAACTGACTCTCTTATAACTCTCTAACCGTGTCCATCGCCAAAAAAACCCTGGCTAGCCGAGCAGTGGGTTATCATCGAAGCGGCCTTCAAACTCATGATCAGCGTAATAAGTGAGCTTGTCAGCGACGAGCCCTGGTTGACCTTGCATGAGAATGATCTGCTGATGAGCAGGCAAGCGACGCACCTCATCAGGTGTCATCAAGGATCGACCTTTCTCTGAGATCGAAACACTGGTTCGGCGCGATCCTTGCTCGGTCTGAGAGGTCACCAAGATCGTTTGCTCACCAAGAATACGGCTGACGTATTGAGTGGTGAACTGATCATTCAAACCAAAGAACTGAACGGTGCCAGCGTTACCAAGAAACGTCTCCCATCGGTCACGATAGAGCGCTTTGAGCTGGTTCAAGTCCTGCAGAACTACCCAGAGCTTCACACCAAAGCCCCTGATCTGACCGACAGCGTTCTCAATCGAGCGCATGTAGCCAAGTGTCGCGAACTCATCCATCAAGAAAACAACCGGTCGCTTCGGCCGCGTGCGCTCTCGCTCCATCCCTTCCAAAGCCATCCCGATCATCAGCCGCAGCCAACGGCTATGCGTTCCCAATCGAGCGGCTGGTAGGCAAAGATAGATCGTCGTTGGGTTGCGCTTCAAATCCGCGAGTTCAAAATCCGTCCGCGCAAGAACCCGTTCCATACGAGGACTTTCCAAGAAGTCAGTCGATACACGCGCTGTCGCGCGAATCGAGCCGAATTGCTTTTCTGGCATCGCAGACAGTGAGCGAGCAATGCGAGAGACAGCCCCGTTTGCGCCGACATTCGTGGTCATATCTTCCAAGAGAACCGCGAATTGATCGGCATCAAGCGTCAATAACCGGCGAAGGGTCATCAAGTTCCGCTCGGCATCATCGATGCCATAGTCCGTCGCAATGTGCAGGATCACTCCCTGGAGAAGGTTCCGCGCCTCCAAGCCCCAATAGGGATCAGAGCCCCCATCATCGAACACAAGGGCATCAGTAACGAGCGCTGCATCCTCGACGATATCCGGGTTGTCAGGTGTCAGCATAGAAAGTGGGTTAAACGAGGCCGATGGCGTCCCCGACAAGCCCCATGGGTCCAGAACATGGACGGTCTGACCCATGGCAGCCCGACGACGCGCAGTGATCGCCGCCAGCTCCCCTTTGGGATCTATGGCCAACACTGACCCCTCATAGGCAATCAGGTTAGGCACAATCACAGAGACGCCCTTGCCAGCACCGTTGGCCGCCACAGTGACCATATGACGAGGGTCTGGGTTTGCGAGCACTTTGCCTGAAAATTGATCAGGCAGGTCAGGTCCGGCACGGCCGATCAAGAGACCCTCAGCATGTACCAGGCCATCCAGGTCCTGCATCAGTCGTGCTGAGCCGTAGGAATCCAGTTGAACGGGCTTCTTGGACCGTCGGAACATCAACGAGAACACGGAAAGCCACGCTAGCAAGAGAATGCCGTTGCCGCTCATGTCGTCGAGAAGGACGCCCGCCCGTCCAGCCGAGACGCCGGCAACATTCACCATCCAAAGGAAGTGACCTAGTATGAGTAGAGGGGGCGAGAGCGCCACCATGAGAACATCAAGGCGGCCAGCGGGTGTCGAACAAGGCTCAAAGCTCGGGGCAGGGCGACGCCATGCCGTGTAGATCGCCCACAGTGCCCAGACGACCGCGAGAACGAACAAGCTGTCCTCAGATCGGAAGCCAATCAGCAAGATCCCGATGATTGGCCCAAGCGCATAGCGGATACGTCGCGGCAGACAGGTGAACGGCAAAGCAAATGCAAAATGCAGAACCTGGGCAACAACCGACATCGACGCGCTGCGGTCGCGTTCATCCGTTCCCGTGTCACGATTAAAGGGTTTGCCGATATCGGTCATGAAAGGTCTCTGAATTCCAACTCTTTGGGTTATATAGGAGCTAAAAGGTCAACTATCTTGTCGAGTTAGAGTAACCGTGACAAAGCCCCCGGAGGAAATCACCTACGAGCAGCTGCTTGGCCGCCATCGGCAGCACAAGGACGCGGCTGCAGAGGTAATCCAGCACTGGCGCACCCGGGCTGAGCGAGCAGAAGCTGACAACAAGACCCTCGAACGCGCCCTACGGCGCACTGAAAGGCTACTGGAACAAGCGCAAACGGGGCAGGAGGCGCAAGAGTACGCAGAGGCGGCAAAGGCCAGCCTGGAGGAACTCCACGACGCTCTCGCCCGTAGCGAAGCGTTAACAGGCGAGCTCGAACGGGAACGTGGTGTGACGAAGGCGCTGCGCGCAGAACGCGACGAGCTACGGGCCAAGCTTTCATCAGAGGATGGCCCGGCGACCCAAGAAGAGGTCGACGACATGGCCAACCAGATTTTCCCGGTTGATCGGCTCAAACCTAAGAATGACCCCATGGCCGAGCTCAACAACCTAATCGGGCTTGAAACGGTCAAAGACGAAGTGCGCAATCTCGTGGCAACAGCGAGGGTTCGCGCCGAACGTGAGCGCCACCGGTTAGCGACAACCTCGTCCTCACTGCATCTTGTGTTCACTGGGAACCCAGGCACCGGCAAAACTACGGTCGCCCGGATCATCGCTCGGTTTTATCACAGCTTAGGCCTATTGAGTGGCGCGGGCTCCGTCGAGGTGACGCGCGGCGATTTAGTCGGCAGCTATGTCGGGCAAACTGCCCCAAAGACTCGTGCCGTGGTCGAACGTGCCCTGGACGGCGTGTTGTTCATCGATGAAGCCTACAATCTGGTGCGTCCGGGCGTTGAAAAGGATTATGGAGCTGAGGCGCTGGAAGAGCTTCTGAAAGCCACCGAGGACTATCGGGATCGCTTGGTGGTGATCGTCGCAGGCTACCAAGACGAAATGCGGACGTTCTTCGAGCATGGCAATCCGGGCCTAGCCTCGCGTTTCCGCACGCGCATCCAGTTCCCAGATTACGATCCAGAAGATCTAGTGGCGATCTTTGATCGGTTTTGTGCAGATGGCGATTATGAGCTAACCGATAAGGCGCGGCCTCAGCTCGCCAAGTGCTTGGAGCAGATTCATGACGCGCGTGAGCCCCGGTTTGGCAATGGTCGAACCGTCCGGAACCTCTTTGAGACGGTGATCCAACGACAAGCCCGGCGCTTAACCGCTGGTAGCCCAAACCGGATCGCCAAAGAAGCGCTTGCAACGATCTCACTGCGAGATATCCCAACCTACAAGGAATGGATGAAGATACAGGCGGGTGGCTAAAGCTCGTGGTCTCATCCCGTTTCTTTAGTCAGGGCAGTGCCGATCTGGTATTTTCATAAGATGACCGACAGCGCACACCCGACGCTTGAAGAGACCATTGCCCTGGCCGCTGAAATCCATGGAAGCCAGACTGATCTAAGCGGTGCCCCTTACATCGCTCATCTTGCGCGCGTTGCCGCGCATCTAATCAACCAGTTTCCCATGGCGAGCATCGCTGAGCGCCACGCGGTCTGGCTTCATGATTGCCTCGAGGACACCCATATGACCCCGGCCGATCTAGCCGCGCACGGCTACGGTGCGGCGGTCATAGAGTTGGTGGAAGCCGTGACGCGGCCAAAAGGGCAGGGGGCGACCTATCAGTCGTGGATTGAAGGCCTCGCGGCGGCGGGTCCGATCGGTGCCATCCGGATCAAGATCGCGGATTTGGCCGACAACAGCGACCCTATCCGTCTCGCGTCCTTGGAGCCGTCACAAGCGGCTTCTCTAGGCCAACGCTATGCGCGGGCCCATGAAGCGCTAGAAGGTGCTCTGGAGGCCCGTGAGGGCGCTCTGGAGCGCGAGGAGGGTGAGCAGGGCTTCCTTGCGCGTATCCCCTTCTCCGTCCCGCTCAGCCACGACGACGTCGTGACCTTGGCAAAAGCGGCGGCGATTGCTGATCGAGACGCCGTCGCGTTTGTCGAGGAAGAGATTGTCTCCTTGGCGCGCCTCATCCTCTGGCATCCCAATCTCGATCATGTCGAGTTGGCCCGACATCGTGTGGAGAAATTCCGCGCCTTCGAGCGGGCGTTCGTCACCGGTGATGCTGTCGATACCGCCATACGCGATTGGGCAGCGCTTGAAGCCGTGCGCTGCACCGCATCGCCTCCCGCGCCAAGTTCTGTTCACCCGGGACCGGCGCGTGAAAAACGGCCAAAGAGCTGATCTAGCGCCATCGTTGAATTCGGCGACGACCGCAGTCGTCTGTCGCCCCATCCAAAGCCGCTAAACGGATCAGTACCAGCCTCATCGAGGTCGGTACTGATCCTCGCCGTTCACGGTCGCCACTCGGCTGGGCCGATGCCCGTTACCGTCTCAAAGTGGCGGGCGGCTTCGGCTCGAGCCTCGGTAAACTTGGCGAGCTGCTCAAAGGCAGCGGCGGCACGATCCTCAAAACTGGCTGCGCCCATAACGAGAGCACCGGCGAGAAGAGCGTTGGTGACGAGCTTCGATATCATGTCCTGATCTCCTGTTCCTGATAGGCCGACACCGGGTCAGCCCGGCGGCGATGCGGCGCTGAATCGACCAGGAAGCAACCGGCGAAGGCCACCGATACGCGGAGGGTCCGGCTTTGGCTGGAAACCGGGTTGGCAGGTGGCG
>CALCCG010000137.1 GCA_937899785.1 uncultured Erythrobacter sp.
GCGCTGGGCTGTGACGATGATGGGGTTTGGTTCGGGGTCCGGGGTTTGGGCCGAAAGGGATGACGCAGATGCAGCCAGAGCAAAGATGAGTAGCCTAGAGAAAAACATAGCCCGCCTTTCTACCAGCCTTTTTGTTGCTCTTCGCTGCACGGCCTTAGCAACAAGATCAAAAATCGCATGGGCATCGAAGTCCACTCGGCTTCTGTTTCCTAGGAGTTCGTCTACGCGGGGCTCCAGATTCCGGGCATCCTGATTCAATGGACACTGATGACCACCCTTGGAGTGGACACTGATGTCCATTGGGTATAGCCTCTGAGGTCCATATGGTAGATTTGCAAACCACCGATTTTGCTGCATAATGCGAGCATGACTACGAAAGAAGATACTTCTGAGGGAAAAATAGTAAAGCTCAAAGCGAGGCCGGACAACCGTAAGGCTTCTGAGCGCAAGTTCGGTAAGCCGGTTATGGAACTTGGCTTTTGCATCGTTCCTTCATTGCTCATCCAAGCACAGGCAAGGTTAGGGCTCGAAGCTCAGCAAATGAATATCCTGCTACATCTCTTGGACATGTGGTGGGACAAAGACAGCAAACCATTTCCTACGAAAGAACTCATTGCAGAGCGAATGGGCGTAAGCACCAAGACCGTACAAAGGCATATTGCGGCCATGGAGAGCGCCGGACTTGTTGAGAGAGTGGCAAGAACCAAACGAGGCCGAGGCCGGACGAGTAACGAGTATGATCTGTCTGGTCTTGTGTCCAAGCTCCAAGAACTCGAACCGGAGTTCACCAAAGTCAAAACAGCAAACATGCAGAACAAGCGAAACGCATCGTTGCCCAAGTTCAGACGGAAAGGTTAGCCGATAGCAGCGTAGCTCAACTGGATAGAGCACTTGGTTTCTAGACTACGGTCCCACCCGGGCAGGGCCCAGCGCCGAGAAGATGCAGGTTCGACTCCTGCCGCTGCTCCCAAAACTCAAAACCTAAGGCACCAACACCGTATCCTCGGGCTCGCCCGCCTCATCGGTCTCGGGATAATCGAGCGTGTAGTGCAGCCCGCGGCTCTCCTTCCGGTGCAGCGCGGACCGCACAATCAGCTGCGCCGCCTGCAGCAAATTGCGCAGCTCTATCAGGTCCGTCGTCACGCGGAATTGGCCGTAATAATCCTCCACCTCTTTCATCAGCAGGTCGATCCGGTTCTTGGCGCGCTCCAAGCGCTTGGTGGTGCGCACGATGCCGACATAGTTCCACATGAAGCGGCGGATCTCGGTCCAGTTCTGCTTGATGACGACCTCTTCGTCACTGTCGGTCACGCGGCTTTCGTCCCACGGCTTGATCTCGGGCGGCTCTTCAAGCTGGTCCCACATGGTGAGAATGTCGCTGGCCGCCGCCTCGCCATAGACGAAGCATTCGAGCAGCGAGTTCGACGCCAGCCGGTTCGCGCCGTGGAGGCCGCTTTCGGTGCACTCGCCCGCCGCCCACAGGCCGGGAAGGTCGGTCCGCGCGAACAGGTCCACCACCACGCCGCCGCACGTATAGTGCTGCGCGGGCACGACCGGGATCGGCCCTGTGGTCATGTCGATGCCAAGGCCAATCAGCTTGTCATAGATCGTCGGGAAATGACCCTTCACGAACTCTTCGGCTTCGTGGCTTATATCGAGGTGGACGTAATCGAGGCCAAAGCGCTTGATCTCGGCGTCGATGGCGCGGGCGACCACATCGCGCGGGGCGAGCTCCATGCGGGTCGCGTCGTAGAACTCCATGAAACGCTTGCCCGTGCGCGGGTTGAACAGCCGCCCGCCCTCGCCCCGCACGGCCTCGGTGATGAGGAAGTTTTTGACTTCCAGATTGTAGAGGCAGGTCGGGTGAAACTGCATCATCTCCATATTGGAAACGCGCGCGCCCGCTCGCCAAGCCATCGCAATGCCATCGCCGGTCGCGCCGCGCGGGGCGGTGGAGAACTGGTAGACCCGCCCCGCTCCGCCCGCCGCGAGGATGGTGGCGCGCGCAATGTGCCGCTCGACCCGGCCGGTTTCTTCGTTGAGCGCGTAAACGCCCCAGACCCGGCCGGCTGCGGAGAATTTTTCGCGGTGGCGATCGGTGATGAAGTCGATGCAGGTGCGCCCGCCTAACATGGTGATGTTGGGTGACGCTTCAGCGGCTTTCAGCAGCGCCTCCTGCACCGCCCAGCCGGTCGCGTCGTCGACATGGACGATCCGCCGGTGCGAGTGCCCGCCTTCGCGCGTCAGATGCAGGTCGCCCGATTCCTGATTGAACGGCACGCCCAGCTCGACCAGCCGATCAATCGAAGCGGGCGCGCGCTCGATCACGAACTCCACGGTCTCAGCATCGTTGAGCCCAGCGCCCGCCACCATGGTGTCGCGCACGTGGTTTTCGAACGTGTCGCCCGCGTCGAGAACGGCGGCGATCCCGCCTTGCGCCCAAGCGGTCGATCCGCCGGTGAGCGATCCCTTGGCCAGCACCAGCACACGCTTGGTTTCGGCCAGTTCCAAAGCGGCGGTTAGCCCGGCGGCGCCCGATCCGATGACGATCACGTCATAAGGCGCATCCGCGCTGTTTGAGGTCTGGCTGTGTGTCATGGCGCGCGGTCTTTGAACTGCAAACGGTTCGCAATCAAGCGGCTATCGGATGACCCCAACTAAAGCGCGTAGCAATCGAGATCAGCCGCAACGCTCACCGGGCCATCATAGTTCAAGCCGATTGCCCTCAACCCCTCCTCCAACCGGCTGAGCGAGCGCTCCATATTGTGTCCCAAGATAAGCCGCTCCGGCTCAAGCGCACCGGCCATCTCGCCGATCTGCTCTGGCGTGCGGTGGAGGCCGCGCGGCTGACCTGGCTCGCCGTTGATGACGTGATGCGCGACGAGGATGGCGGGTTTGAGGCCAGTGAGATCAGCGACGAAGCGCTCGCTCAAAAAGCTCTGATCGCCCGCCAGCACAAGGGTTTCGCCGTCCACTTCGATCACAAAGCCCAAAGTGGGCGCGGGACCGTGATGCACCGGATGGGCCGTGACCGAGTAATCGCTGGCGATGGCAAGCTCAACGGGCGAGCCCGCGCCTTCTTCGGTCGGGATGTCGTGCGGCACCAGAAGCGGCTTGTTCTCGGTGCCATCAAGATAGCCGCCATTGTGCGAGAACGCGCCGGTATCCTTGTGGAGCAGGCGGATAAGAAATTCAGAGGTCGCCGGAAAGCGTGGGGCCGCGCCAGGGCCGACCACGGGCAGCGGCGCGGTGCGTCCTTCAAACCCGCCTGAATTGAGAACGCCCGCCAGATCCCCTGCGTGATCGGCGTGAAGGTGCGAAAGCAAGATGGCATCAAGACTGGCCAGCTTCCCACCCGCTTCGGCGTAGCGCAAAAAGCTGCCTGCGCCCGCATCGATCAACAGGCGGGGCTTGCCGTCGATCCAAAGGAGGTAAGAGGCGCCCGCACGGCCCGGCGCACCCGGCCCTTCGGCAATGGGGCCGCCAGAGCCCAACACTTGCACGGCGGCCCCTTCATCGGGGCAGCCGACGTTCGCTCTCACGCCTTGGGCCTTGCTTGCGCTATCCTCTGTATCCTGAGACACATTGCAGCCGACAAGTGAGAGCGCGACGAGCGCCATTGGAGCCAGTTGTAGGCTCACGCGCCTGTGCCCGTCAGCTGCACAAACACATCCTCCAGATCCGCCTCGCGCGTGGTGACATCGACAATCGTGTGCCCATGCGCCTGCACCATGGCGAGCACTTGCCCAGCGCTCATCGCGTCGCGATCATAGGTTACCTCAAGCGTGCGCGGGCTGAGAAGTTCGCAACGGTGAAAGGCTTCCTCTTTGGGAAGCTCGGCCATGTCGGCCTCCAATTCGATGCGAACCACCTTGTCGCGCGCCATCTCGATCAGCTCTTGCGTCGGCTTGTTCGCGATCAAGGCCCCATGGTTGATGATGGCGATGCGGTCGCACAATTCCTCCGCCTCTTCGAGATAATGCGTAGTGAGGACCACGGTCACGCCGTCGCGGTTGAGTTCGCTCACCAGCTCCCACAATTGCCGGCGCAGCTCGACATCGACGCCCGCGGTCGGCTCATCGAGCACCAGGATCGGGGGCGAGTGCACCATCGCCTTGGCGACCAGCAAGCGCCGCTTCATCCCTCCTGAAAGCGTGCGCGCATAGGCGTCGCGCTTGTCAGCGAGTCGGACCGCCTCGAGCAATTCCTCGCTGCGGCGCAGCGCCTTTGGCACGCCGTAAAACCCACCCTGGTTCTCGAGCACTTCGAAGGGCGTAAAGAACGGATCAAATACGATTTCCTGCGGCACAATCCCGATCGCGCGGCTGGCGTTGCGGCGCTGCTGATCGATGTCAAAGCCCCAGATTTCGGCGGTGCCGCTGGTCTTGTTGACGAGCCCGGCAAGGATGTTGATCAGCGTCGACTTACCAGCTCCGTTGGGGCCGAGCAGACCAAAGATCGAGCCTTCGGGCACGTCAAAGCTCACGCCCCCCAGCGCCAGCTTGCCCTCAGCCTCAGCGCCGGTGGCGCCCGGCGGCGGGGCGTAGCGCTTGGTCAGATTCTCAATGCGGATCGCCGGTTCGCTGGTCGGGTCTGAAGCCATGACGAGCGCCATAGAGAAGCCGGGCCAAGGCGCAAGACCGATTGAAATCGCCGCGCTGTGGTATTACTCTTCGCACCCATGGCCATCCTCGATCGCGAAATCACCTTTGTCGACAAAACCCGCGTCCATTGCGACGGCGCGGGCGAGATTCGCGGCGGCGCCGGCTATCGGCCCGCAGCGCTTGGCCATCCGCGCGTCTTCCTGGAGATTGACGAGCGGGGCTATGTTGATTGCGGCTATTGCGACCGACGCTTTGTTCTGCGCGGAGGCCCTGCGAGCGATTAGAGGCGAAACCGGGCTGAAGATCGGCGCCCAGCGGCGGGGCTCACACGCGCGAGGGGGCCGCCAGGCGGCGCGCGTTCCGCCTCAGTCAGCGCCCGTTCAGTCGCTTTGAGCAATCTTGCGGCTTTGTGTATGGTTTTAGGAGTCTTGATCCGATGAAACCCCTTATCTCTTTTGTCCGCCCTATGGCCGCGGCTGGCGTTGCTGGTCTCGCCAGTCTTACCCTCGTCGCCGCGCAGCCTGTTCTCGCGCAGGAGACCGATGAAGCGCCCCCGCTTGAAAGCGAAGTGGAAGCGCCCGAAGAGATGAGCAAGGGCGAAAAGCGCCTGGCGAGAATGCTAGAGGGCCGGGTCGCAGGGGAACCGCAAACCTGCATCCGCAATCTTCCCAGCGACCGCTCACAGACGATTGATAAAACCGCTTATGTCTTTGGCCGAGGATCGATAATCTACGTCCAGCGCACGACCACTCCCAATCGCATCGACGATCGCGAGGCTTTGGTCATAAGGCGCTTTGGAAGCGGCGCGCAATTGTGCCGCCAGGAAGTGGTGCGCACAGTCGATCCGGTCACCGGCATTTTCACAGGCGGCGTGATCTTTGTCGACTTCGTGCCTTACACGCGCGTCAAAGAGGCAAAGGCCGAAACCCGGTGAAGCGGCGCCGCGGCGCGTAGTAGAACCCGAACGCGCACCAAAGGCGGCGTGGTCGAGGCCCCCGGCAAAGCTCCGGCGGCGGCCGCGGGCGCTTGCTTTCCCACGCGGCTGTGTGGCCTCCGCTATCGCCCGGCGTCTTCCACCGGAGCCGGATTTTTAGCTGGGCGTCCACAGGGGCCCATTCGCGGTCGGCCCAAAATTGGAAGCGAGGGCCAAATGGATTGCGCAGTGCGTGTGCTTTAACGCTCATTGCCGGTCCAGAGGCACGTGTTACCATTCCTCATATCGGTAATTCGAGGAGACGCTTCCGATGACTCGATACGCAAACGTGTTCGCCCCTTCGGCCGCGTTGGCCTTGATGGCTAGCTTGTCATTGGCCATCACCGCCTCTGCGTCGGCTCAAGACAGGCAGGGTCCCGCCCCTCCCGCTGCCCCCGCCGCCGAAGAGCCCAGGGAAATGACCAAGGGTGAGAAGCAGCTGGCCAAGATGCTTGAAGGCCGCGTCGCGGGCGAACCGGAGAACTGCATCCGCCTTCGCCCAAACGAAAGCTCGCGCACCATCGACAAGACCGCCTATGTCTTCGGCCGCGGCGGCACGATTTGGGTGCAACGCACCACGCGGCCCGATCGGATAGACGACCGCGACACGCTTGTGATTGCTCGCGCCGGCGCGGCTTCGCGGCTGTGCCGTCAGCAGAGCATCCAGACGGTTGACCAGACCTCGGGGGCTTTTTCCGGAACGGTGACCTTAGTCGAGTTCATCCCTTTCAAGCGCGTAAGCGAGAGCGACAAAAGCGAGAGCTGAACCCGGTCAGCCGCGCGCGGCCGCTGGGGCGGCCATGGCGGCACGGTCCGGGGGCTTACCCGGCGCGCGCAACCCTTGATCCAAGGCCTTGGGCCCTGTCGTGCGCCCTGTCTCGGGCCCTGTCTCCGGCACCGTTTTCGCCAAGCGCACTCGTCGAGCGAGACGCGCTCAGCCCCGATTTTGACCGTTGCAGCTCGAGCACCGAGTTTTCATAGTGGCGCAGCACGCGGTCGGTGGTGGACACCTCCCCCGCGACATCCCAATCCTCACGCGCCAGCGGGCTGTCATTGCGGCGGATCGTCTCGGCGTGCGCTCTGAGTTCCGCAAGCGCAGGCATGGTGGCAAAGGCTTCGCGTCGCAGGCGCCGACGCTCGGCTTCGCGCGCCTGCTCTTCAAACGAGAGCGCATCGTCAGCAACAGCGAAGCGCGCGGAATGGCGCCGCGCTAAACGTCGTTCGCTGAGCGGCTGGTCGTGGCCCGTCGCCCGATCGCCTGATTGCGCCGATACGCCAAGTCGCCACTCTTCAACCCCGTAGGCGCTTTCGATCTCGCTTGTTGGCGTGAGGCCTTCGCCCCCTTCGGCGTAAAGCCGCCGGGTGCGGGCCGAGCCCACCATGTCGCCAGCCAGCCAGCTGACCACGCACGGGGCAGTGACGGTGACCGCCCAGACTCCAAGTGCAACCGTGTAGTCCATACATGCTCCAACCCCGCCGAGTGGATCGGCGGCTTTCCAAGACAGACCCCTATAATCCGGTGAAGCATCGCAGCGCCGTGCGCCGTTCTGCGCGATCCGGCCGCTTCCCACAGCGATCGGTTCCGTTCCAGACATGAGGGTTTTACCGGAGTTGCTTTGGGCTGTTTACCCGGGTTGGTTACCTAGGGCCGCGTTAACTGTGATTCCCTCAGGATTGCGCAGGCCAGGCGGCGGCGGCGCTACACACAGCAAATGCGCCGCACCGGGCCGCGCAGCGCTCTCGCTGCGCCTCTCGACGCAGCCCTTCGGTCCGTTTGGCTCGCCTGGCCTTGGCCAGAACCCGCGTCTCCTTACGCGGCGGTCGCGACCGGCTGGCCGGTCATCGTGTTCATCCGCGCAAGGATCGCTTCGGCCTCGTCCATGATGCCGTCGATCAGCTCCTGACAGGTCGGGATGTCGTTAATAAGGCCAGCCACCATACCGCAGCTCCACGCGCCCTTATCCATCTCGCCTTCCATCATGATCTTGGGATAGACGCCGGCGACTTCGGGCAGAATGTCTTCGAATTTAAGATCCGCGCCCAGCTCGCGCTCCTTTTCAAGCAGACGCTCCACCGCCTCGTTGGTCAGCACGCGTTCGGTGTTGCGCAGCGGGCGCATCACCAGGCGCGTGTCGAGCTCGGAGGCCGCGACGATGGCCTGCTTTACGTTTTCGTGCACGGGCGCCTCTTGGGTTGCGATAAAACGCGTGCCCATATTCATGCCCTGCGCGCCCATAGCGAGACTGGCGACGAGGCTGCGCCCATCGGCCATGCCCCCGCTCGAGACAAAGGGGATGTCCAGTTCGTCGGCGGCGCGCGGGAGGAGGATGAAGTTCGGGATGTCGTCCTCGCCCGGATGGCCCCCGCACTCAAAACCATCGACCGAAACAGCGTCGCAGCCGATCGACTGCGCCTTGAGGCTGTGGCGCACGCTGGTGCATTTGTGGATCACCTTGATCCCGGCGTCCTTCAGGTGGGGAAGCACCTCCTGCGGATTGCGTCCAGCGGTCTCGACAACCTTCACGCCGGCCTCAATGATGACCTTCACCAGGCCCGGATAATCGGGCGGGGTGAGGCTGGGCAGGAAGGTGAGGTTCACGCCAAAGGGCTTGTCCGTCATATCCTTGCACTTCGCGATTTCGTTCGCGAGCTTTTCCGGGGTGCCTTGTGTGAGGCCGGTGATGATGCCCAGCCCCCCCGCGTTTGAGACCGCAGCGGCCATCTCGGCGAAGCCGACATAATGCATGCCGCCCTGAATGATGGGGTGCTCTATGCCGAACATTTCGGTGATGGCGGTTTTCATGATGTCTCCCTTTTTGATCGTTGAGTTTGCTTGAGTCGGAGCCTGTCTGAAAAGGCCAGCCACCGCAACCGTGACGCAGCGTAAGGTCGCTCGCAGAAAGACGCTTGTATTTAGATATTTTCCTATTTAGGAAAGTATCTATGGAAAAGGCGTTCAAGGCCCTAGCGTCCAACCCTCGGCGCCGTATTCTCAACCATCTTTCGGGCGGCCCGATGACGGTGGGCGAGATCGCGTCGCATTTCGATATGGCGATGCCTTCGATTTCCAAACACATTGCGATCCTGCATGAGGCGGGCCTGCTCCACCGGCAAAAGCGCGGGCAGGAAGTGATCTATTCGATCGCGGCGGATAACCTGGCCAATTCGATGTACGCCTTCCTCACCCCGTTCTGCCCCGAAGCGCGGGCGATCGCGGCGGAGCGTGCGCTCACAGGCGAAGGAAGCGATACCCCCTCATGAGCTATGTTGATACCGGCCGCCCGACGGCGTTTGACTATTACAGGACCGGCTTATGGGCCTCTGCGATCGCCTATGTCGGCATTCTCGGGCTGGTCACGATCAGCCTGGCGGTGGGATCGGGGTCGCCGTCTTCGATGGTGAGCGTGTTCATCATTGGGGGACTGTACATGGCCATCCCCGCTGTCGGGATCGCGGTGTTCATCACGGCTCCGATGGGCTGCGTGATCGGCATCATCATGCGCAAGGCCCTGCCCCCTGGCCAGTGGCACGGCGCGGTCAATGGCGGCGCGGTGATGGGCCTGATCCTCGGCCTCTTTGCGCTCTACTCGTTCAGCTTTGCCGACCAGTGGCCCGATCCCGGCACGCTTGTCTTCGGGATCGGCCTGATCGCAATCGGCGCGGGCTCGGGATGGCTGGCGCAGCGCACATCTCTCAATTGGCCCGTCCCGATTGATGAAAGCGCAGCGGATATCTTCGCCTGAAGCTAGGCCTGAGCGGCTCCAGTCAGGCAATCCTCGCGCACCGGGCACGATTCGCATTGCACGCGGCGTGGGCGGCAAAAGGTCTGGCCGAGTTTCTTGAGCAGCAAATGGTGCTCATCCATGTCCGCCGCCGACCATTCTTCGGGCACAATCGGCATCAGCGCGTCGTAGGCCTTCTGCGTGTCCGCCTTGGCTGGGACGATCCCCATGCGTTGCATGATCCGGCGATGGTGGCCGTCGATCACCATGGCGCGGCGGTTGAAAGTGCTCGCGTTCATGACACCCGCAGAATTCTTGCGCGCGACGCCGGGCAGGGTCTCCAGCCAGGCCATCGCCTCGGCCGTGTCGTAGTTAGAGAGGTGCCGCAAATCGACGCTTCCGCGTTCTTCGATGATCGCGATGAGGCATGCGCTCAGTCGCTCGGCGGCGACTTTGGGGAAGGTCTGGCGGTGAAGCCGCGCTTGGAGCTGCGCGACGGGCACGGCCGCGACCGCGTCCCACGTCGCGAACTCGGCGATTAGCGCGTCGGTCGAGGCGTTGGACGCTGCGGTCTTGGTTTGCGCGCCGATCACCCCGTGGACCAGCACCCAGACCGGATCACGGCGCTTGTCGGGCGGGCGAATGATACGGCCAAACGCGGCGATCAGGGCCGCCTGTGAGCGGCGTAAGACAGCGCTACGAGGATCAGAGCCCAAGTTGAGTTCCACTGCCGCGCCCTACTCAGCCAGCCGCGTGAGTGGATGGCCTATCTCGCGCAGCCGCCGCGCCATACGTTCCTCACCGCAGCGTGAGAAGTGGTCAACGTCCCAATAGAGCAAACAGCCTGCATGCAGCGCCCGGTCCTGCGGGGCCAAGGGGCCAACCATCATCGAGATATAGTCCAAGCCCGCCGCCGCAGCCTGCGCCTCATAGCGCGCATCAAGCGCGTCGAACTGCGCGCGGATCGTGGGCCGAGGCACCCACCCGGTGCGCACGGGCTGAGCGGTCTCCAGATTGAGGCGCGGTTCGTAATGCGGCCCGGCTATCCGCAAAGGGACATCGGCAAGCGTCGCTTGGAGCCCAGCCAGCCGCTCAAACAGGCGCGCCAAAGCGGCCTCGTCAATCCGCCCGGCGTCGGGATTGGCAAAGGCGGCTTGCTGATCCGGTCGCCCCGCCGCGTCCACAATCCGATTGGACCCCGCTTCGGTGTAGACAATCTCGCCAAACGCATCGGCCAGCGGCCCGGTCAGCGCGCGTTCAAGCGCGGGATAAAAGCATCGATAGCGATCCAACCGGCAACCGCCCCTGGCGACCGTGACGAGGAAGGCGCGCTCATCAACAAGATGGGTCAGGATGTTGTGCAGGCCTTGCGCGTGGCTATCGCCCATCACCAGAACACCGCGCCCCCGCTCCGCCCGGCACGCCGCGATTCGGCGACGCGCGGCCTCGTCCATGTCCCTAAGGGCAAAGACACACTCGCCCTTCACGCCGGTCAGACGGGTCCAGGGCTGCCGATCGTTCAGCCGCACATGGTAGAGGAACTCTTCCGCGGCTTCGGGAGCGACCCCGAGTGACTGCGTCAGGTAAGCGCGCTGTTGCCAGTCGGTCAGCGCAACGGTGGCCACGAACGCGGCCACGATTGACCACGCCGCCAACCCCAGCGCGAGCGCCCGGCCGCCGGGGATTCGCGCATGATCGCGAAAGGGGCGCTCAACCCAGCGCCAGGTGAGAGCGGCGAGCACGACGCTCACCACGCACAAGGCCAGCGCAAGCGCCATCGGCAGTTCGATCGGCCGCGCCAGTTCGGGATCGGATTCCAGAGCCAGCGCGCGGCGCGCAAAGACCACCAAAGGAACATGCCACAATAAGTCTCCATACGAGATCAGACCGAGCCCCACCGCTGGCTTCCACGCCAAAGCCGACGCAGCCCATGTGCCAGCGTGGCCGAACCGAATGACCAACGCCGCCCCAAGCGTTACCCATAGGGCGGGAGGGCCCATAAGTGCGGTCCAATAGTCGCTGGGAGCCCAAGCGATGGCCCCGGCAATCAGCGCCAGCCCGCCAAGCGCCAGGACTTGATTCACCGGTCTGGAAGCTGCGGATTGCGTGGGGGTCGCGGCAAAGGCGCACACGCTCCCCGCCAACAGCTGCCAGCCGCGCAAGGGCAGCCAGTAAAAGGCAATGTCGGGAATATCGAGGCGCAGCAGCAGGAACAGCGTCGCGCTGAGCGCCAAGACAGCGCACAGGGTTATGAACAACGTCCGGCGTCCTTTGCGCAGAGCGGCAAGGCACACGAGCGGGAAAAGCAGATAGAATTGCTCTTCAACCGCAAGGCTCCAGGTGTGCAAAAGCGGCTTTAACTCAGCCTCGACCCCGAAATAGGGTCCCTCGTGCCAGAACAGGATGTTGGAGGCGAACAGGCCCACGGCGACAAGGCTTTGCCAAAAGTCTTCGATATCGCGCCAGCCCAGCAGCCACCAGGCCGCTGGAAGACAGGCGAGGACGACGACACTCAGCAAAGGCAGGATCCGTCGCGCGCGGCGCGCCCAAAAGTTCGCCAGCGAAAAGCGTCCCTGCTCTTTCTCGATCAGGATCAACGCGGTGATGAGATAGCCGCTGACGACAAAGAAGACGTCCACGCCAAGATACCCGCCTTCAAAGCCAGCAAGGCCGGCGTGAAACAGCAGGACCGGCAGCACAGCTAGAGCGCGCAGCCCATCAATTTCAGGGCGGTAGGGAAGACGTCGCGCCCCGCTTGCCAAGGAAGCGTGTCCTTACCGCGTAAAGGCGATCGAGAAGCTTACCGGCACCGCTGGCGTGATCGACGGCAACCCTGCGAGTTCTTGCAGCGTGGCCAGACCACCCGTCAGCTCAAGCGCGTCGGCGTACAGGATAACAGGCTCAATCGAGGTCACCAAGACGCCATCTTCGCCGGTGCGCGTGACCGAAACCTCAGTCTCAATGGGCGCTTCGACGCCCTTGACGGTGACAGTGGCCTTCAGCGGTTGCACGGTGCTCTCACCCACGCCCAGCGTTGCGAACGCAGCGGGGTCAATCTGCGCCGTGACGGTCGCCTTGGGAAAGTCAGCCACTTCAAAGAAGATATCGCGCATACGTTCGTTGCGGATGTCAACTTTCGTCTCGATCGTGGCAAGATCAATTTCGACGTTCGCCGCGCCGTCTGCGGTCACGCTGCCGGAAAAGCCCGAAAAGCTGTTGGCCTCCGCGATCTCGCCCGATTTGACGCTGACATAGGAAAGGCTGGACGCCCCGCCATCGACGCTCCAGGCGCCCTCGGCCAGCGGCGCCGGTTCAGCCGGCGTCTGCGCGCAGGCGGCGGTGAGAAGAAGAGCGGCGGGTGTAAGAACGTGGATTGGCTTCACTGTCGGGCCTCTTTCGATTGCGGCAACAATTCTTTCATCCCTTGCCAGAATGCGCCGGTCGGAAAAAGGTTGCCGTGCCTGGCAATCTGAAGTTTTCTCGATTTATGCGTGCATTCCGTCTGGCAAATCTGCCCATCGCCTCAGCTTTGGTCCTCTCGGCCCTGTCGGCTCCCGCCTACGCCGACGATATGAAGTCCGACGAGAAGGGAGCTTCAAGCGCGGATATCGATACCGCGCTTGTTCCGGTGGTCTCTTTTGAAGGGGAAGAGAGCGCGCGCTTATCTCTGGCGCAGCGGCGCGAAGCGCTTGGAGCGCCCGCCGCAAGCGTCGCCGTAATTTTGGGCGGGGAGATCGCCTGGGCGCGCGCCTATGGCGAGGACGTCGACGAAGACACGCTGTTTCAGCTCGCCTCGCTTTCCAAGACCGTCGCCTCCGCTGGGATCATCGCGCTTGCGATGGAAAAGGGCGTGGGCCTCGATGAGGATATCTCCGGCAACCTCACCGGTCTTGATCTCGCACGGCTCAACCCGGACGGATTGCCAATCACGCTGCGCGCGCTGCTCTCGCACACCAACGGCACGACCGTATCGGGCTTTCCAGGCTATCTGATGAGCGATGCGGTGCCCACCACAAGCGACGTCATCGAAGGCACAGGCGGCACGAACACCAAGCCCGTCATCGTCGAACCCAACCCCAAGGGCGAGCGCCGCTATTCAGGCGGAGGCTACACCGTGGCGCAGCACTGGGCCGAAGTGGTGAGCGGTGAGACGTTTCCGGCTGTCATGAGACGCTTGGTCCTCGATCCTGTGGGCATGGAGCGATCCACCTTCGCCTCGGGCACTGCCGAGACGTTTGAGCGCGATAATGTGGCGCGCGGCTTTCAATATTCGGGCGAGATGGTCCCTGGGGGATGGCGGATCCACCCCGAGCAGGCGGCCGCCAGCCTGTGGAGCACGCCGCGCGAGTATTTGCGCTTTGTCCGCGCGCTTTTGATGGCGATGGACGGCGACGGATCAGCGGGGATTGATCCCGCTATCGCCGCCGCAATGACCAAGCCCATCGCCAGCGAATACGGCCTTGGCATAGGCGTCGCCGAGATCAACGGCGCCATACGATTGAGCCATTCGGGCTCCAACATCGGCTATAAGTCGAATTTCATGGCCTACCCGGCCACGGGCGACGCGGTTATCTCCGTCGTCAATTCGGACCGCGGCTTTCCCTTGGTCGGCGATATCGGGCGCACAGCAAACACTGTGTATGGCTGGCCCATCCGAGCGCGGCTGGAACGCACGCGCTTGGCGGCCACCCCGGAAGACGCCAAAGCTCTGTCGGGAGATTACTCTGAGATGGGCGAAAGCAAGACGGCGTTCACGCTCACCGCTGAGCTGCCCGTTCTGGTTGGCACCTCGCCCTCGGGCTTCCGGTTCGAGTTGGTGAAGACGGGCGAGGCGACCTTTATCGACCCGAAGGACGGACAAGAAGGCACCTTTGTCACCAGCAAGGCCGGCGATGTGAGCGTTACCTTTGGCGGCACGACTTATGTGAAAGCCGCCGCACGCTAGTCACTCCCACTCAATCGTGCCGGGCGGCTTGCTGGTGTAGTCGTAGACGACCCGGTTGATGCCCTGCACTTCGTTCACAATGCGGGTGGCCACCTGCGTCAGGAAAGCGGCATCAAAGGGGTACACATCCGCGGTCATGCCATCGGTGCTGGTGACCGCGCGAAGGCCGCACACGCTGTCATAGGTGCGCGCGTCGCCCATCACGCCGACGGTTCTTACCGGAAGCAACACGGCAAAGGCCTGCCAGATCGCGTCGTAAAGCCCGGCGTTGCGGATCTCTTCGAGATAGATCGCGTCGGCCTTGCGCAGGATGTCGCAGCGTTCCTTGGTGACCTCGCCGGGGATGCGGATCGCCAGACCCGGCCCGGGAAAGGGATGACGGCCCACAAAGGCCTCTGGCAGGCCCAATTCGCGGCCCAGTTCGCGCACTTCATCCTTGAACAGCTCGCGCAAGGGTTCGACGAGGTCCATGTTCATGCGCTCGGGCAGCCCGCCGACATTGTGGTGGCTCTTGATTGTGACCGACGGCCCGCCGGTGAAGCTGACGCTTTCGATCACGTCGGGATAGAGCGTCCCTTGCGCCAGGAAATCCGCGCCGCCGACTTTCTTTGCCTCGGCCTCGAACAGGTCGATAAAGGCGCCGCCGATGAATTTGCGCTTTTTCTCGGGGTCGGTGACGCCCGCGAGCCCGGCGAGGAATGTCTCCTCGGCGTCCACCGCAACGAGGGGAATGTTGTAATGGTCGCGGAACAGCGTGACGACCTGCTCGGTCTCGTTCAGGCGCATCAGGCCGTGATCGACATAGACGCAGGTGAGCTGGTCGCCGATCGCTTCGTGAATCAGCACCGCCGCGACCGCTGAATCGACCCCGCCGGACAGGCCGCAAATGACGCGCCCGTCCCCCACCTGCTCGCGGATTTCGGCGATCTTGGTCTTGCGGAACTCGGCCATGGTCCAGTCGCCCGCCAGCCCGCAGACATGGCGCACGAAGTTGGCGAGCAGCTTTGCCCCATCGGGCGTGTGGACGACTTCGGGGTGGAATTGTGTGCCGTAAAATCTGCGGCTCTCATCCGCGATCACGGCAAAAGGCGCGCCGTCGCTGGTGGCGACAATTTCAAAGCCGGGTGCGAACTCGGTAACCTTGTCGCCGTGGCTCATCCAGACCTGGTGGCGCTCGCCTTCCTGCCATAGGCCGTCAAAGAGCGCGCACGGCTTTGTTACGGTTAGGTAGGCGCGGCCAAACTCGCCGCCTTCCCCGGTTTCGTGACCCGGTCTCACCTCTCCGCCAAGCTGGTGGCTCATCACCTGCTGGCCATAGCAAATACCCAGAATCGGCACGCCCGCGTCAAACAGGCTTTGGGGGCAGCGCGGAGATCCGTCTTCGGGAACGCTGGCGGGCGAGCCGGAAAGGATGATGCCCTTGGGCCTCAACCTCTCAAACGCGTCCTGCGCCATCGAGAAGGGGGCTATTTCGGAATAGACCCCCGCCTCGCGCACTCTGCGGGCGATGAGCTGCGTCACCTGACTGCCAAAGTCGACGATCAGTATGCAATCGGAGGCGGCGGAATCGGTTGCGGGCGCGGTCATGAAAGCCGACTACCCAAGGGCGCGCCCGGCTGTCCAGCGCGTCGCCCGGTTTGTCCGCGTCGCAATAGGCCGGGACACGCCGTCAATCCTCCATCTTGCAGCGCAGCAAAAGCGCCCGCGGCGGTTGGTTCCCGAAAAAATGCAATTTTTTCTTGCGATTTTTGGAACTGACCTGGCGTCCTTCGCATTTGCACAATGATCTTGTGCAGTGCACCAAGATTGCCAGTGTCACGCGAAAGTCAACCAATGACTCAGACGCACTGGCGCTTATCTTTCAAAGGGACATTATGACAATGCGTACCATCCTCTCCATGATCGCTCTTGCCACCATCACGGTTCCGGCGCTGGCCGCCGCGCAACCGGTCGAAGACGTCGTCACCGTTCGCATCAACACCGCCGACATCGATGTCACGACACGCGAAGGCCGAGCCGAGCTCGAAGCGCGAATTGATTCAAAGCTGCGCGCCGCTTGCACCATCACCAAGTCGTCGCGCTACGGCTATGGCCGCCCGGTTCGGGACGAAGCTTGCATCACCAAGGCCCGCGCCGATGCGCTGGCTCAGGCGGAAAGCCTCGTCATGTCTCAGCGCAGCGGTGGCCGCCAGGTCGCGGCCAACTAAAGCTCACGGCCAAATTCAGGCCAAATTCAAGCCGCCCCCGGGCGCTTGATTGCATCAGACAGCCGCTGAGCGCCTCGCTCAGCGGCTGTTTTTGTCTCTAGGTATTGCGTTTTCCTCACGTTATTTTGGTAATTTCGCATTTGTGTTCGATTTGATCGAACAGTAAAGACCGTGGGCGCGTAGGGATGCGACCTCCTCTCTCCATCAATTCCCATCGCCTCGACACACGACGCTGAAGAATGAAAAGCGCGTGCTGTCCGCTGAAAGTGTTGCTTTTCGAAGCGGCGCCGGTCCGTAAAACGGCGGCGCCACAGTCTTCCCCGAGACTCGCTTCGAATGTCCGGCTGCCCTTGCGCCCTGGGATCGGCGGAAGGGCCCCGACGCCCCCGGCAACACGCAGTGAGCAAGACGCGGTCGTCCCTCCCCCCTCAAAATTGGCGGCCGCGTCTTCGCTCACCAACCGCGCGCGCGATGCACACGATGGTGACCGCTGTGATCGATCACAGTGAGCGGAAATGCCGCATACCGGACTCCTTCAAACCCTGCCTCGCCGTATTATTTTATTTCTCATATTGGTGCGCATTGTGCGCGCCGCTTCGGAGAAATGGCATGACCGCATTGTCAGAAAAGGTGATTTCGCTCACCCTCGCTCTTGGCATCAGCGCCCTTACATTCAACACGCTGATCGTCTGAACACGGCACCCCAGTAAAGGCGCGGCTCTTCGATTCTTAGAAGGGCCGCGCCTTTTTCATTGGCTCGCCATCAGGGTCTCGGCCCGCTCGCGCAGTTCGGTTTTCAGCAGCTTGCCAATATGGCTACGAGGCATTTCATCAATCGCAAACAAGGCGGATAGGCGCTGTGTCTTGCCCATCCGGGCGTTGACCAAACCCAAAACGCGGTCGCAATCCGCGTCGTCGCTGTCGCGCAACACCACAAAGCCCACGGGCGTCTCACCCCATTGGCGTGACGCTATGCCAACCACAGCCGCTTCGACCACCGCGCTTTCGCGTTCGAGCTCGGCTTCGAGATCGCTGGGATAGATGTTGAAGCCGCCCGAAATGATCATATCCTTGGCGCGCCCGACCAGCTCGACAAAGCCGTCTTTATCGACGCGGCCAATGTCGCCCATCCGCATCCAGACATCGCCCGTGGCCGGATCGGTCCATTGCGTCTCAGCGGTCTTTTCGGGGCGGTTCTTGTAACCGCTCATCATGGTCTGGCTGCGTCCCACAAGATTGCCGGGCGTCCCAGCGGGCACTTCGTTGTCGTCGTCGTCGAGCACCTTCATTTCGCTGCCGGGCGCCGGTCGGCCCACCGTGTGAAGCTTGTCCGGGAATTCATGGCATGCGAGCAGACACACAACGCCGCCTTCGGTCATGGAATAAATCTCGATCAGCGCGCCCGGCATGCGGTCGAGCACTTCACGCTTGAGTTCGGCGGGAAACGGCGCGGAGGTGCAATATTTGAGCGCGAGCGCGCTGAGATCGAATTCGCCGAAGCCGGGAAAGTCCATTAGTCTTTGATATTGCACCGGCACCAGCATGGTGAGCGTGGTGCGATCCCGGGAGGCGTGTTCCAGCCACCGAGCGCAATCAAACTTGCCCATGATCCGCACGGTTCCGCCAGCGAATAGCGGCGCCAGAAAAGCAACCATGGTGGTGTTCGAATAAAGCGGCGTCGAGGCCAGCGCGCGCACGTCCAGGCCCGATTTGAGATAAGAAATCCCGGTCGAGCCGAACTGCCGCCAGCGCATGGCGTGGCTGTGAATGATGCCCTTGGGCACACCTGTGGTGCCGCTTGAATAGATGATGTTGAAAGCGTCGCCCTTGTCCGGTGCGAAATCGCGCGCGCGGCTGCCGGGCGGGGCCATCCAGCCCTCGATCTCCTCAAGCGGCACACGGATCGTCTCAGCCATGAAATCGGACCCCAGTTCCTGCGCCTTAGTCGCGTCGATGAACAGGTGCCGCGCGCCGGAATCGACGATCATTCCTTTGAGCTGCTCGGGTGAGGCGCTCGTCGTCAGCGGCGCGGCGACACCGCCAGCGCGCACCGCTGCGAGAAAGACGAGCGCGTATTCCACGGTGCTGGTGCCCAAAATGGCGACCGATTGCCCACGCTCCAGCCCGGTCTCGACCAGTCGCGCCGCAAGCCGCTCGACCAGGCCGATCAGTTCGGCCCAGGCGATGTCACGCCGGTCATCGGCGAGCGCAATCGCGTCCGGCTGAGCGCGGGCCCAAGCAATTAAGATATCGGTGAAGGAGCCAAAGGGCTGTTCAAGCGCTGCGATAATCTCATCGCGCAGCGCGGGATTGGTGGGGTTCTCTCTCAACATGGCCCTTCACCTGCCCGACCCGCCATGTCGGTTCAAGCGCGCGCGTCTCTTTCTTTACCCCCCCCCGCCGCGCTGACGATGCGGTAATGAGGATGAGAGGACGGGCGCTGCGCGGCCTTGGCGCTTGGAAGTGGTGCGCCGGTGTTCCGAGACCTGGCCGTGGCTCCCTTGCCAAGATCGGCCGCACGCCGATCATTCAATGATCGCCGCCTTCGTCACGCAGATGGTCGCAAAAATGGGACCGGCCCGCACCCAGCTCCTCTAAGCGGCTTTTCGGCAGTCGGCAGCCATCGAAAGCCGAGCGCTGTTTGCGAACTGGGTCATGACACACGACCGCCTGATCACCGACCCGGTCTGGCGAGGCGAAATCCCCTTCCGCCTCGCCTTGCGGACATCCGATCAGGCTTCGGCGAGCTCGGCCGCTTCTTGCTCTTTCGCCGCGTCAACTCTGCGCTTGCGAAAAAAGCCATAGCCGCCCAGCAAAGCGCCAAGAATCAGGCCAAGAACGAGGATGACCGGCCCCATGCCCGTAGGTTTGAGGCCTTCCGCCCGCCCTTCGAGAAACGGCCGGATTGTGTAGACCGATTCCGCCACCGTCTTGCGGCCTTCAAAGGCCTTGTCGACGTCGCGGTTTGAACCTTCGGTCAGAACGCCATTGGCGAGAAACACCGGGCCGGCGGGCCCGTCCCCGACATAGAATTCGCCAAGCCGTTCGTCGCTGATCACGCCATCAATTTCGAGCACCGCTGTCACGGGGCCGCTAAAATCGGTCGCGTCGGTGGCGTAAAGCGCGATGAACAGCTCGCGGCTGCGCGTGCGCCCGCGCCGCGTGCTGGTGAGCTCGATCATGTTGTCGACATCGGCCTGTCCGGCGACCACGATTTCGTTGAAGTCGTTGCCCGTATCCCCCGAGGTGACATCTTGCAGCTCAACCGGCTCAGGCGCCGGGTGAGACAACGCCGCGGTGCGTTCAGCGTCGCGGCCGTTTTCATAAACCAGTCCGAAGACGCCAAGCGCGACAAAGATCGGCGCCAGAACAAAGTACGCGATGGGTGGAAGGCCAAAAAGTCGACCAAGCATGGTAAGATCCCCCTTGTGTTACCAAGCCACCATCGCTCAAGCATAAAGGCAACGACGTCAAGTCCTTACGAACGGTTGAAGACAGCCAGAACCCGCCAGGGAGAGCGCCTATGCGGCGCATCGTGGAAAAGCCGATCCGGATCGGTCGCGGGATTTGGGAATCGCCGCCTTCGCGCCTATATAATCGGTATGAACGAGAGCACTGCCCAAACCCCGGAAACCACCCGCCAGAACGGCGAATACGGCGCGGATTCGATCAAGGTCCTCAAAGGCCTCGACGCGGTTCGCAAACGCCCCGGCATGTATATCGGCGACACCGATGACGGCTCCGGCCTGCACCACATGGTGTTCGAGGTTTCCGACAACGCGATCGACGAAGCGCTCGCTGGGCATTGCGACCTTGTCCTGATCGAATTGAACCCCGATGGCTCGGTTTCGGTTGAGGATAACGGACGCGGCATTCCCGTCGGCATGCACAAGGAAGAAGGCGTCTCGGCAGCCGAGGTTATCATGACCCAGCTGCACGCGGGCGGTAAGTTCGAAAACACGTCTGACGACAACGCCTATAAGGTTTCGGGCGGCCTCCACGGCGTGGGCGTTTCGGTGGTCAACGCGCTCTCGGAATGGCTGGAGCTTACCATCTGGCGCGATGGCAAAGAACACTGGATGCGCTTTGAGCACGGCGACAGTGTTGGCCCGCTCGAAGTCAAGGGCGACGCGCCCAAGGTCGAACAGAACCCCGATGAAAACGGCTTTAAGAAGGGCACACGGGTCACGTTTCACCACTCAAACGAGACCTTCAAGAACGTCACCGAATACGATTTTGACAAGCTTGAGCACCGCTATCGCGAGCTGGCGTTCCTTAACTCCGGCGTTCGCATCCTCTTGCGCGACAAGCGCCACGAGGACGTGATCGAGCACGACCTGTTCTACGAGGGCGGGATCGCCGCGTTTGTGAAGTGGCTCGACCGCAACAAGGAGGCTCTGATCGCGGACCCGATCTCGGTTTCGGCGGAGAAGGACGGCATCGGCATCGACGTCGCCCTGGAATGGAACGACAGCTATTACGAAAACGTCCTCACCTTCACCAACAACATCCCTCAGCGCGATGGTGGCACCCACTTGGCCGCCTTCCGCGCGGCGCTAACCCGCACGCTGAACGGCTACGCGGATCGCTCGGGGCTGCTCAAGAAAGAGAAGGTCTCGCTGTCAGGCGAAGATATGCGCGAAGGGCTGACCGCGATTGTCAGCGTGAAACTGCCCGATCCCAAATTCTCTTCGCAGACCAAGGACAAACTTGTGTCCTCCGAGGTGCGCCAGCCGCTGGAATCGCTGATGAGCGAGAAGATGAACGACTGGCTTGAGGAAAATCCAAACGACGCCAAGACGATCATTCAGAAAATCGTCGACGCCGCCGCCGCGCGCGAAGCCGCCAGGCGCGCGCGCGAGATGAGCCGGAAGGGCGCGATGAGCGTCGCCAGCCTTCCCGGCAAGCTTTCCGACTGCCGCGAACGCGATGCGTCCAAATGCGAGCTCTACCTGGTTGAGGGCGATAGCGCTGGCGGCTCGGCCAAAAACGGGCGCGACAGCCAGTTTCAGGCGATCCTGCCGCTCAAAGGCAAGATTTTGAACGTCGAGCGCGCGCGATTTGATCGGATCATCTCATCGAAGGAAGTCGGCACGCTGATCCAGGCGATGGGCACCGGCATCCGCGACGAGTTTGACCTGGAAAAGCTGCGCTATCACAAGATTGTGATCATGACCGACGCCGATGTCGACGGCGCGCATATCCGCACATTATTGCTGACCTTCTTCCACCGCCAGATGCCTGAGATCGTCAAGGCCGGCCACCTGTTCATCGCGCAGCCGCCGCTCTTCAAAGTCGCGAAGGGTAAGAGCGAGGTCTATCTGAAAGATCAGGCCGCGCTTGATCGCTATCTGGTGGACGCCGGATTGCAGGGCCGCGTGCTGGAAACGCAAGGCGGCGCGCGGTCCGGAGAGGATCTGCGCGCGCTGGTGGATCACGCTTTGCGGCTGAAGAACCTGCTCGCCTTTGTCCCGCGCCGCTATGATCTGGCCATTGTTGAGCAAATGGCTCTGTCTGGCGCGCTTGATCCGCAGCTCACCCGTGAAATGCGCGCCGCCGCTCTCGATTTCACCGCACAACGCATGGCTCTGGGTGATCCCGAGGCGCAATGGAGCGCGCGCGTTCTGGACGATGGCATGGTGCAGTTTTCGCGTCTCTGGCGCGGGGTCACCGATGTGCATGATATTGACGCCCGCTTCCTGGGCAGCACCGAAGCGCTCAAACTGCACAGCCTGGCCGGGCCGCAGGCCGAAGCTTACGCCGCGCCGGTGCGCCTGGTCAAAGCGAGCGACGCCCCCGATGAACCCGATCCGATCGTTGAGGGCGAGGACACCGAAGCCGACGCGCCGACACCGATCGCCGAGGACGCCATCATGCGCCCCACCCAATTGCTCGAGGCGGTGTTCGCGGCGGGTCGCAAGGGCCTCTCGATCCAGCGTTACAAAGGTCTGGGCGAAATGAACGCGGAACAGCTGTGGGAGACCACGCTCGATCCGGAAAACCGCGCGCTTTTGCAGGTCAAGGTCGAAGACGCGGACGTGACCGACGAAATCTTTACCCGCCTGATGGGCGACGTGGTCGAACCGCGGCGCGAATTCATACAAGACAACGCGCTCAACGTGGCCAATCTTGATGTTTGAGGCCCGTCCGGCGCGCTCGCGGGCAATGCGGGTGATCCCGTTCAGGAAGCTATCATCGGGAGCGGCCTAGTGATGGACGATATGACCGGCGAACATCATCACACGACCGAATTGAAACAGATCAGCTTTTTGCTGATCCTCGCGGCGGTGACGTTCATGCTGGTGGTGATCGTCTGGCCGTTTGCGACCACTCTGCTGTGGTCTGCGCTTGCGGCGATCATGTTCCAACCGCTCTACAACTGGTCGCTCAAGAGGTGTCGCGGTCGCCGCAACTCCGCCGCTGCGCTGGCGCTGACCATAATCCTGTTTGCCGTGTTGCTGCCCGCGATGTGGATCGGAGCGATGGTGGTGCGGGAGGTTCTCGAGATCGTAAACTCCGTGCGCGCTGAACCGATCGATGTGGCGGCCTGGGTTGAGACGATTTACAGCGCTTTGCCCGAACCGGTGCGCAACTTTGTCGACGATCGCGAATTGACCAACGCAGCGGTCGTTCAGGACCGCGTGCAGCAATTCATCGCGGAGAGCGCGGGCATCATCGCCAATCAGGCGCTTTCCATTGGCGGAAGCGCCTTCAACTTTGTCCTCGCCTTTGGTCTGGGTCTGTATGTCACCTACTTCTTGCTGCGCGATGGCAAGCGCATCGGCGAGACGATCCTGCACTCCGCTCCGGTTGAGCGAGAGATCGCGGACCGACTGTCGGAACGGTTTCTGGGGATTGTGCGCGCCACGATCAAAGGATCGGTCGTGGTGGGTATCGTGCAGGGCACCTTGGGCGCGATCACCTTCCTGATTGTCGGCTTGCAGTCCGCGCTGCTGCTGGGTGTGATCATGGGCTTTTTCTCGCTGATCCCGGCGATCGGTACGGGCATTGTGTGGGCCCCGGTGGGTATCTGGCTGATCGTTTCAGGCGACATATGGCAGGGCGTGGTTGTGCTCGCCGCCGGCTTCTTCATCATCAGTTCGGCGGATAACATCCTGCGCCCGATCCTGGTGGGGCGCGACACCGGCATCCCCGACTGGATCATCCTCATCACCACGTTTGGAGGCCTTTCGCTCTTTGGATTTTCCGGGATCGTCATCGGGCCGCTGGTTGCAGGGCTGTTTCTGGCCTCTTGGTCTATCCTGCAAGAGCAGCGCGCCGAGGACGAAGAAGCGGCGCAAAAGTATCGCACAAAGGTTGGCGCAGATGGCAAGGCCCGACCCGAAGCCCCGCCCGAGGCGGTCCGCTCAAAGGGCGCAGCCAAGCCTTTGGCGAACGAGGACAAGCCTGCATCATCCGCTTCGCGCGAGGCGCCGGCGGAACAGGCCTAGCCACCCATGTGGTCCAACGTCCAACCGGGCGGCCAGGCCGAACAGGTTGGCCGCCTTATCCTCGCGGCGGTTGTGGTGCTGGCGCTGCCAGCGCTGCCGTTTGGCACGTACCTCATTTATCCGTTCGTCATCCTGACAACATGGTTCCACGAAATGGGACACGGCCTGACCGCCCTCTTGCTGGGCCAGGATTTTGAACAATTGGAAATCTACGCCAACGGGTCCGGCGTTGCGCAAAGCCGGGTGGCCGCGGATCTGTCGCCCCTTGCGCGCGCAGCGATCGCGGCCGGAGGCCCGCTCGCGCCCACCCTTGTCGGCTCATTGCTTATTGTCGCGAGCGCGCATGAACGGATGTGGCGCCCGGCCTTGTGGGGCCTGTCGGCGGCGATATTTGCCTCGGTGATTATCTATGGGCGCTCGCGCGGCGGCTATTTCGTGCGGCCGGTGGTTGGCGCCGGCATCGCTCTGATAGCGCGTCGCGCTCAACCGGGCCTTGTGCGCTTTTCGCTTCAGTTTCTGGGGCTGCTGGGCGCGCTGAGCATGCTCAGCGACTTCGACTACCTGTTCACCGAACGGGCCGTTATTGACGGGCGCCCCATGCTTTCGGACACCGGCCAGATCGAAGCCGCGTTGCTTCTGCCGCATTGGGTCTGGGCGGCTCTTATCCTTGTGACTTCGGCGGTTATGGTCGGCGCCAGTCTGAGATACGCGCTGGATGAGAATCGCCTGCGTGGGCGCCCGACAAAGCGCCCCGCCAATGTGCTGCAATTCCGACGTCCCAAGCGCTAGCTGGGCTTAGTTGAGCACTTTCAAGGTGTTCACACCCCGCGCGCTTTCGCCCATTTCGCCCGAAAGCCCCGCAAACATGGTATCGACAATCCGCGCCAGTTTTTCTTCGGTCAGCTTGTCGCCAAGATAGATAATGGCATCGGGTGTCGCGTAGGTGGAGATCATCTGGTTGACCAGCGACAAAGCCTCATCAATCTCGAGCCCGGCAAAATAGCCATCGGCCTGCGCCTGCACGATCAGCTCCGCCAGATAATGGTCCGCCAGATCGACATAGGAGCGCACCTTTTCGAAATTGGCCGCACCCATCTCGCTGATCATTGTGTAGTTTTCCGGATCCTCGCGAAAGCGACTGCGCGAAATAACAAAGCGGCGGCAAAAGAACTCATACATCTTGCGCGGCGGGGGAAGATCGGTCGCCAGCACCTCTTCCATCACCTTCATATGCGGCGCCAGCCACACTTGCGCGACCGCGTCGAACAGCTCGTCGTAATCGGCAAAGACCATCTCGAAGCGACCGCGCGTCAGCCCGCTCTCGGACAAGGCTACCGTATAGGAGATTTCCGTCCCGCGCTCCTTGACGAGATCAAGCACCAATTGGGCGATCCGCTTGCGTTCGCTTTCCCGAGCTTCGGGTGAGAGAGCCATGGCCGTTCGTCTCCTTGCCTGCGATCCACATAGGATCGACGGAGCTGCTCTTAAAGAAGTAGACTGAAAAATTGTGCATCGCAACATGGTGGTGTGGTACCAATGCGCAACACCGCACCGCGCTCGGACGCGAAATCAGATATCGTTGCGACCCGCAATGATGTCTTTCGCCTGCTGTTCCAGCACCTTGTAGCGTTCATAGTCGGGTATCTTTGAGCGAAACCATTCGGCGATCTTCAAGAGATCCTCGCCGTAATTGCCGCTCGGCATCATCGGCGGGCTAAAGCCAATCGTGCGTTTGTCGTTGTCCGCGTAAGCGAGAACGATGGGCACACCGGCCGCCTTGGCGATGTTGTAAAAGCCCGATTTCCACTTGCCATCGGTCTTGCGTGTGCCTTCGGCGGCGATGACAAGGGCGAGCTCGGTACGGCGTTTGAACTCGGCTTTCATCTGTTCGATAGTGCCGCCCGCCTTGCGCCGGTCGACCGGGATGCCGCCCATATCGAGCATGAAGTTTGTCATCGCCCCGTCGAACAGAGTGTGCTTGCCCATGAAGTTGGGTTGCACCTTCTCTTGCTTGGTCGCGCCGGCGAAAAAGACAAAGTCCCAATTGGAGGTGTGCGGCGCGCCAGCGATCACGCATTTCTTCACGTCCTTGGGAAACCGCTCGACGATCCGCCAGCCTTTGAGCCAATAGAAAAACAGGATGATCCGGTTCACGATCCGCGAGAGCAGCGTGACGTTGCGGGTTTCGTTATGGCGCAATAGGTTTCTCCCCGGCGTCTGTGTGGGCGCTATGGAGGAGTTACGCAAGGGGAAGCGGTGGGGCTTCAGTGATATCCCTCGTGCCAGGTGACGTAGCTGGGAAAGTCCTTGCCGTCGAAATACGCGGTGAAAATCTCGATTACTTCGTCAAGGGTGAAAGTGTAATCGTGGACATAGGGGCCAGTATCGATTCCGAACAGCTTTTGCCACCAAGACCGCTCCTTGATCGGCGGATCGGGTTCCAAAGGCCCGCGACTTAGATGGCGAGCGTGCACATGGCTGGCTTGATTCCCTGAGCGTTTTTCGATCGCAAATCCGTTAGCATAGGCGCCAGCCTGAACGTAGTCGTTACCGCTCTTTGAAAGTATGGCTCGCGTGTTCGTCACCGGGTCGAGAGTCGACAAGGCCGTTGCAAGGCCTGCGCTTTCGAGAATGTCCATTTGGATGAGGTCGGTTTCTAACTGCATCACATCCTGAACACGCCAAAGCGCGGCGCTTCCGCAATCGGAGCTTCCAACGTCGCTGCAAAGGCCAGTCCCAGCGCATCCCTCGTCTGCACCGGATCGATGACGCCGTCATCCCATAGCCGCGCGGTGGCGTAATAGGGGTTGCCTTCATCCTCGTATTTCTGGCGGATCGGGGCTTTGAAGGCCTCGGCCTCCTCGTCGCTCCATGTGTCTGCGTCGCGGTGGACGGTGGCGAGGACGCTCGCGGCCTGCTCTCCGCCCATCACGCTGATGCGGGCGTTGGGCCAGGTGAAGAGGAAGCGCGGGGAATAGGCGCGCCCCGCCATGCCGTAATTGCCCGCTCCAAAGCTGCCGCCGATCACCACGGTGATCTTGGGCACGGTCGCGGTGGCAACCGCGGTGACCAGCTTTGCGCCATGCTTGGCAATGCCTTCCGCTTCGTACTTCCCGCCGACCATGAAGCCGCTGATATTCTGCAGGAACAGCAGCGGAATGCGCCGCTGGCAGGCGAGTTCAATGAAATGCGCGCCTTTCTGAGCGCTCTCGGAAAAGAGCACGCCGTTATTGGCGATGATCCCGACCGGCATGCCCCAGATATGCGCAAAACCGCAGACGAGCGTCGAGCCATAGTGCTGCTTGAACTCGTGAAACTCGCTGCCATCGACCAGCCGTGCGATCACCTCATGCACGTCATAGGGCGCGCGCACGTCTTCGGGGATCAGCGCGTAGAGATCGTCCGCGTCGAATTTGGGCGGGCGCGGGTCTTTGAGAGCGATATCCTTGGCCGCCGCCGTGTTCGCGCCGAGCTGGCTGACGATATCGCGCACAATGGTGAGCGCGTGTTCGTCATTCTCCGCCAGATGATCGACCACGCCCGATTTCTTGGCGTGCAGATCGCCGCCGCCCAGATCCTCGGCGCTAATCTCCTCACCCGTTGCCGCTTTCACCAGAGGAGGCCCCGCAAGGAAGATCGTGCCTTGGTTGCGCACGATCACGGTCTCATCCGACATGGCCGGGACATAGGCGCCGCCCGCGGTGCAGCTGCCCATGACGCAGGCGATCTGCGGGATGCCATGCGCGCTCATAGTCGCCTGGTTGAAGAAGATGCGGCCAAAGTGGTCCTTGTCTGGAAACACCTCCGCCTGGTGCGGCAGGTTCGCGCCACCTGAATCGACGAGGTAGATGCACGGGAGGCGGTTCTCCATCGCGATCTCCTGCGCGCGCAGGTGCTTCTTGACCGTCATCGGGTAATAGGTGCCGCCTTTGACCGTCGCATCGTTGCACACGATCATCACCTGACGGCCCGACACACGCCCGATCCCGCATAGGATCGAGGCCGCGTTGATGTCGCCTTCATAGAGGCCGTTGGCGGCGAGCTGGCCAATCTCAAGGAAGGGCGAGCCGGGGTCAAGCAGGCGTTCGACCCGCTCGCGAGGGAGCAGTTTGCCGCGCGCCACATGCCGCTCGCGCGAGCGCTCCGGCCCGCCAAGGGCGGCTTCGGCTACAGCGGTGCGCAGATCGGTGGCAAGCTTCTGGTTGTGAGCAAACCGCGCCTTGGCGTCCGGCGCTTCGCGGTCAAGCTTGGTGGTGAGAGTGGGGGCGGTCATGAGGGCACGTCGCCGGGTTCCAGCCCCTTTACGATAATCGATTCCGCTGTGCTGCCCGCATCGCGGAACTTCCCGATCTCTTTGTATTCAGGCGACAGGAGCCATTCGAACAGCTTAGGCTTTGTCGGGAATTCGATGAGCACGCTGCGGGTCGCGTTCCATTCTCCACCAACCACTTGTGGCTCCTCATCCACGCTGAGGAGCTTGCCGTCGAACTTGTCGAAGATCTCCATAAAGCGGTCGGCGTACTTGTCGTATTCAGCACGGTCATGGATGGTCATCCGGGTGATCATATAAACCGGCATCAGTTGGCCCCAATCAGTTCGCGGCCGATCAGCATCCGCCTGATCTCATTCGTCCCAGCGCCGATGTCGAGCAGCTTGGCATCGCGCATATAGCGCTCGACCGGCCAGTCCGTCGTGTAACCCGCGCCGCCCAGCGCTTGCACGCTTTCGGCCGCCACGCGGAAGGCGTTCTCGCTCGCCAGCAGGATCACGCCCGCTGCATCGAACCGCGTTGTCTGATCCGCGTCGCACGCTTTGGCCACGGCGTAAGTGTAAGCGCGCGCCGATTGCAGCGCGACATACATGTCCGCGATCTTGGCCTGCATGATCTGGAAGGTGCCGATGGGTTTGCCGAACTGCTTACGCTCGCGCAGATAGGGGATGACCGTGTCCAGGCACGCCTGCATGATCCCAAGTTGCAGCCCCGCGAGCACCACGCGCTCATAATCGAGCCCGCTCATCAGGACGCCGACGCCGCCATTGACCGGGCCCATCACGCGATCTTCGGGGATGTGGCAATCGTCGAACACCAGCTCTGCGGTGGGAGAGCCTTTCATACCGACCTTTTCGATTTTCTGGCCGATTGAGAAGCCGTCATCGCCCTTCTCGATCAGGAAAGCGGTGATACCGCGGCTGCCCGCGCTGCCATCGGTCTTCGCGTAGACCACCAGCGTGTCGGCTTCGGGCGCGTTGGTGATCCAGAACTTGGTGCCGTTGAGCACGTAGCCCCCCTGAACGGCATCAGCCTTCAGCTTCATCGAGACCACGTCCGACCCCGCTCCCGCCTCCGACATCGCAAGGCTGCCGACATGCTCGCCCGAGATGAGGCCGGGGAGGTATTTCGCCTTCTGCTCGTCATTGCCCCAGCGGCGGATCTGATTGAGGCACAGGTTGGAATGCGCGCCATAGGACAGACCAACGCTGGCGCTCGCGCGGCTGACTTCCTCGACCGCGATGACGTGTTCGAGATAGCCGAGCCCCAGCCCGCCCCATTCCTCTTCAACCGTGATGCCATGGAGGCCGAGCTCACCCATCGGCTGCCACAGTTCGCGCGGGAAGGCATCTTCGCGGTCGGTCTTGTCGGCCAGCGGCATGATCTGTTCATCGGCGAAGCGCGCCGTGGTCTCGCGGATCATATCGCCCGCTTCACCGAGCTGGAAATCGAAATCGGGGGTCGCTCGCATTGTCTCTCTTGTCCCATGAGACCGCGCTCGCGCAGGAGGGCGAAGGCTGGCCTGTGTTCATATATTGCGCGTCTTAGCAACGCGACAAGCAAAGGCCAACGCCGGTGATGATGGATGCGTTTTGACGGCGCGCGCGCTTCCTGTATGGGCGTGGCGAAAGGGAGGCCCCGAAAGCCAACGTGACCTTTTCAGAGCCAAGCCCCTGGCCCATGGGCGCCGATCCTGCACCGCGTTTGTGCGATGAGGATGAGCGGCTCGTCACGCTTGCCAGCTATTCGATCCAAGAGCTGTTCGGCGATGAAGAGCTGGCGCGCCTCGCCCGCTTCGCCGCGCATCTGTGCGCCACCCCGACGGGCGCCGTCAGCCTGGTCGAAGCCGAACGCCAAATCTTCCTTGCAAGCGAAGGCGTTGCGGTGACCGAGACTCCGCGATCCACCAGCCTGTGCTCGCACGCTATGCTCAAGGGGGATGTCCTGGTGGTGCCCGACGCGTCGAAGGACGCGCGTTTCGCCGGTTTTGCATCGGTCACGAGCGAGCGGCACTTGCGCTTTTACGCGGGCGCTCCGCTGATCTCAGCGGAAGGCGCGCCGCTGGGTGCTCTATGCGTGACCGACACAGCGCCGCGGCCCGCCGGCCTGACCGAGCTGCAGCGGGAAGGCTTGCTGGTGCTGGCCGACGCGGTCAAGCGCCGCTTGCTCGCCCATCGCCAGGCCGGCGAAGTGTCCGCTGCGATCCGTCAGAGCGCAGAGCGGCTGCAGTTCATGATCGACAGCGTGCCCGATATTGCCTGGTCGGCCGGGCCAGGCGCGCGGTTCGACTATGTCAACGCGCGCTGGCGCGAGACAACCGGTCGGCCCGCTCCACGCCATGTCGAAGATTGGCGCGCGGTCATTCACCCTGAAGAGTTCGAACGCACCCGCGCCAAGTTCATCGACGCGGTCCAGCGCGCCGTTCCGTTCGAAGATCAGTGGCAAATGCGCCAGGCCGACGCGAGCTATCGCTGGGTGCTGAGCCGTGCGGTCCCTTCGACCGATGATCCCGAAACCGCGCGCTGGTTTGGCACCCTAACCGATATCGACGATTCCTACCGCATCTCGAAAGAGCGCGAATTGCTCGCCGGCGAGCTGGCCCACCGGATCAAGAACATCTTTTCGGTTATTGTTGGCCTCGTTTCGCTCCACGCGCGCGGCGACGCGACGCACAAGGTGTTTGCCGATACCCTTTCCGAGAACATCCGCGCCTTGTCTCGTGCGCAGGAGTTTACCCTCCAGATTGATCGGATTCAGGCGGAGGATTTGAAGGGGCTGCTCGAAGTTCTCATGGCTCCCTATGGCGCGCCCGGCGGAAACGCGGTTGTGATCGCAGGCGATAAAGTTCATTTCGGCGTGCGCGCCGCCACCCCGCTCGCCTTGGTTTTCCACGAGATGGCGACCAATTCCGCCAAATATGGGGCGCTCAGCGCGGTCGATGGGACGGTGTCAATCACGCTTGATCGCGGCGAGGAGAACGCTGTGATTACCTGGCAGGAAACAGGCGGACCCATCACCCGACCGCCAGCGGACCAAGGGTTTGGTTCGCGCCTCATGACGATGGCGATTGCGCATCAGCTTGGTGGGGAGATGGAACAGTCCTGGCCAGCCAAAGGCCTTCGCGCGGTGATCACGCTGCCGCTCGACCGGCTGTGAGACAGGCTGCGCGGTTGAGGCCGGGGGGTTGGCGGCGCACGATCGTCTCTCTAGGCTAACTCAGGTAATGCTTTTGCCAAATCCATGTCGGTGTCTTCTCGGGGGGGTGAGCGCGCTCGCGCTGATCGGCTGTACGGCGGAACCCGACGCCGACAACGCCAGCCCAGCGCCGAGCGATGGGCCAGATGGCGTATCCCGTGAACTGTCGCCGGAAAGTCTGGAAATGGTTGAGACGGCGTGGCTTTCGGTGAGCGCGGATGGCGCGGTCTATTCCACATTCCTTGATCCCGATGGCCGCTATCGCGACGTGCGCGACGGAGCGGTGGTCTATACGGGCTCGTGGGAGCAGAACGCGGCGCGCGAATTGTGTTTCAGGCCTGATCAGGGGGCCGGCGGATGCTGGTCACACGGGGCGCCCGGTCTTGACGGGGTTATGCAGGCGCGCAGCCGCGCCGGTCGCACAATCGCTTTGAAACGGATCAGCTACACGGCGCCTGTCCCTGCCACGGAGGATCAGGATGGCGCGCAATCCGAAGCGCAGGATTTGGAAGCCAATGCGAATTCGGGCAGCGGGGGCTGAACCGATTCCAACACCACACACGACCGGGGGGCATGCACAATGACAGCGGAAGCGCTGCTGCGGTTTGACGCAGCGGAACGGCGCTATGGCGCACGCAACGACGTCGTGGCGGTGGGCGGTGTGAGCTGCGAAATCGCCCGAGGCTCTTTCGTGGCGCTTGTCGGGGCGTCGGGTTCGGGCAAGTCGACGCTGCTTAAAATGGTCAACACGCTGGTCGAACCATCGGCCGGGCGGGTTCTGTTCAGCGGGGAGGATGTAGCCACGCTCAAACCCTCTACGCTGCGCCGCCGGGTTGGCTATGTGTTCCAGGGGATCGGGCTGTTCCCGCATTTTCGGGTGGGCGAAAACATCGCGATCGGACCGCGACTGGCTGGGGAAACCCTGCCTTCTGAACGCGTTGCGGAATTGCTCACGCTGGTCGAACTCGAACCCGACATGGCCAGCCGGATGCCCGACGAGCTTTCGGGCGGCCAACGTCAGCGCGTGGGAGTGGCGCGCGCGCTGGCCGGGGATCCGGAGCTTTTGTTGATGGATGAACCCTTTGGTGCGCTCGACCCGGTGACGCGGGACGCTCTGGGGGAGCGGGTGCGCGAATTGCACGATGAGCTGGGTCTTACCACCGTCATGGTGACCCACGACATGGCCGAAGCGCTGCTGCTGGCGGACCGCGTCATGGTGATGGATGCGGGCGAGCTGGTCGCGGATGAAACGCCGCGTTCGCTGCTCGCCGGAAAGGGCGGCGAGGTCGCGCAGAGCCTTGTCGCCGTGCCCCGCGATCAGGCGGAAAAGCTCGCCGCCATGGAGGAGAGCATCGCCGCCAAGGCGCGCGCACAATCGCCTTCGACCCGTGGAGCGAGCGCATGACCGGCTTCTGGGAAACGCTCTTCACCCTTGGCGACAAGCTGACCGCGCATATCGTGCTTGCCGCCAGCGCCATTGCGCTCGGCATTCTGGTGGCGCTTCCCTTGGCCGTTTGGGCGGCGCGCTCGCAGAGCGTGGCGCGCATCGCGCTTGGTTTTGCAAGTCTTGTCCAGACCATTCCGGCGCTGGCGCTGCTCGCTCTGTTTTTCCCTATCCTGCTGTCGCTGCGCGCGGTGTTTGGCGAGAGCCTCCCGACGCTGGGGTTTCTGCCGGCTTTGCTGGCGCTGGCGCTTTACGCGCTGCTGCCGATCTTGCGAAACGCCGTCACCGCGCAGGTCAATCTCGATCCCGGTGTGCTCGAAGCGGCGGATGGTGTCGGCATGACAAGCTGGCAAAAGCTAACCTTGGTGGAAGCGCCGCTTTCCGCACCTTTCATTATGGCCGGCATACGCACCGCCAGCGTGTGGACCATCGGCGCGGCGACCCTTTCGACCACCATTGGCCAGCCCAGCCTGGGCGATCCGATCTTTGCTGGACTGCAGACGCAGAACTGGAACCTGGTCCTGGCCGGGTGTTTTGCGAGCGCTGGGCTGGCGCTGGCGGTCGATGCGTTGCTGGGCGTGATCGAAAGCGGCCTCGCGCTCAGGCGGCGGTGGCAATATGGCGGCGGCTTTGCCGCGGTGGCTTTGGGCATCCTCGCCGCTTGCGCCTTTCAATTCGGAGATGACCTGTTTGCAAAAGAGCGCGCGGAGGGTGATCTGGGCCCGATCGTGATCGGCTCCAAACAATTCTCCGAGAGCTATATTTTGTCTGAATTGATCGCCGATCGCCTGCGCGCGCAGGGCTTTGAAGTGACCAACCGCACGGGCCTCGGCTCGGCGGTGCTGCACGGCTCGGTCGCCGCCTCAAGCGTTGATATCTCGGTTGATTACACCGGTACGGTGTGGACCAACGAGCTCGGCCGCAGAGACAATCCCGGACGCGATAAAGTGTTCGAGACAATTGTCGAATGGGAGCGCCAAAACACCGGCATCCGCGTTCTGGGCCGGCTGGGCTTTGAGAACGCGTACGCCTTTGCCATGCGGCGCGACCGTGCAGCGGAATTGGGAGTGACGTCGCTTGAAGATATCGCCCGTGTGGCCCCGCGCCTGACAGTCGGCGGGGATCCCGAGTTTTTCGAGCGCCCCGAATGGATCTCAGTGCGCGACACGTATGGGATCGAATTTGGCCGAACGCGCAATTTTTCTCCAACCTTCATGTTCAACGCGCTGCGTTCGGGCGAGGCGGACGCGATCAGCGCGTACAGCACCGATGGTCGGCTGGCGGCGGACACCTATTTCCTCCTCGACGACCCGCGCGAGGCGCTGCCTTCCTACGATGCGATGCTGATGCTGAGCCCGCGGATTGGCGAGAACGAAGAAGTTCTCGCCGCGCTGCGGCCGTTGATCGGTACGATTTCTCCCGAAGCGATGCGCAAGGCCAATTTTGCCGTGGACCGCGAGGATGACCAAAAGCTCTCCCCCAAACAGGCCGCGCGCGAACTGGCTGCGTCGCTTGGGAATTAGGGCACTTTTTTCCAGATTTGCGTTTGGCAGAAGAAGCTGATGCAGCCCTTTACCTCAATCGCGTTTGCACCCTTTCGGCGCACGACCGAACGATAGCTTTTGCCGGTCTTGGGATCGTAGATCCGGCCGCGCCACAGATCCTCTTCCTCGGCAAAACTGGTGAGAACGGGCAGCCCCATCAAGCGGCGCTTCTTCTTGGCCGGATCGGGATTGTAGATATCGCGCTGATCGGGGCCATCAGGGGGAGGGACGAGGAATTTCGAGATCCGTCCGCACGTGCTCGAGCCGCATTGGCCGATCGTGATGATAGCGTCGCCTTCTTCGGTCACCCAGCGCCCCGAGATCGGGTCAGCTGCGTTGGCGGCGGTTGGGAGAACCGCAAGCGCGGCGGCGGAAAGGGTAAGTCGGGCAAACAAACGGTATCTCCTCGCTCGGGCGTGTGCCTTTGTGTTCGTAAGATGAAGGCGTGCGGTTACACCGCGCGCCAGGCACCAAGTCTGGCGATCATTCGAAACCAAAGCCGATTGGCCAGCGCCGCCCACACACACCCAAGACCTTGAACAAGGTCCCCATCTGGTCGTCTCGCACCAGGCGATCATATTGGCGCTGGATCACATCAGACTGTTCAGGATCTTTGCGTTTGAGCGCTTCGAGGCGCGTGTCGATCCCCATCTGGTGGAGCCATTCGCCCTGCATTTGCAGCCCCATCACCTCAGCCCCGCTTTCTTCGGCGACCTGGCTAAGCCGTTCAAAATCGACATGCGCGGTCAGATCAGCGTCGCCAGGGAAGCGCAGCGGATCGACATGGCTGTGATCCATCAGCGCCTGCAAGGTTGATCCCGCGCGCGCCTCAAGCGGGCCGTAATCGACGATAAGCGCCGCCCCGCCCTGATCTTTGAGCCGCGTCGCGATCTCCGCCATCAGCGTGTTTGCCGCCGGGCTGGTCTCGATCATCGTGCCTTGCGAGGCGTTTCTCCAACTGGGCGGGACGAGATCATCAACCCGCTCTTGGCCGACGACAAACTGCAGATCCTCGCCGTCAAGCCCCACCATCCTCTCGTGCCAGCCATCCGCTGATCGAACAATCTGTTTGATCGGCAACGCGTCGAAGAATTCGTTGGCGATAATCAGCAAGGGGCGGTCTTCGGGCAAAGTCGAGAGGTCGTCGTGATGGATAACGTCCGGAAACCTCTCCCTTTGGATTTCTCTTAGAGCAGGCGAACCTTCCACGAAATGGATCGTGGGGTCGAAGTCGTAGCGCCCCGCCGCTCGCAGAGCGTCCTGGGTGAGCGTGCCGCGCCCGGGGCCAAGTTCGACATAGTGGATGCGTTTGGAGGACCCCATTTTGACCCACAGATCGGCAAACCAAAGGCCGATAAGCTCGCCGAACATCTGGCTGACTTCGGGCGCGGTGATGAAGTCGCCGTCGTCGCCAAGCGGGTCGCGCCCTGCATAATAGCGCGCGTTCGATTCCCCCATAAACTGCGACAGGCTGATCGGGCCGGTGTTGGGGATCAAGCGGCGGTAAGCAGCGAGAAGGTCGATCTCCACGCCCGGCGGCGATGGCGCCGGTGTCGGTTCCTTTGCGGCTTCATCGACCGCTGCGTCAGGCTCGGGATCTGGCGCCGCGTCTTTCTCGCCTTCGAGCGCGGCCTGCTTGGCGGATTCGGCCTGGGCCTTGGCCTCAGCTTCCGCTTTCGCTTTGGATGCCGCCTCTTTCTTGGCCTCGGCTTCGGCGACCTTTTTGGCGGCGGCGGCGGCTTCGGCACGCGCTTTGCGGTCCTCTTCCTCCTGAGCCTTGCGCTGAGCCTCGGCCAGTTTCTCAGCGTCCCGAGCGGCTTTGGCTTCGGCGCGTGCCTTGGCGGCGGCCTCCTTCTTCGCCTTCGCTTCGGCCTCGAGGCGGGCTCTTTCGTCTGCCTCCGCTTTGGCCTTCGCCTCGGC
>CALCCG010000138.1 GCA_937899785.1 uncultured Erythrobacter sp.
GGGCGGAACTCAAAGCGTGCATCGTGCCCAAGACCGTTTCCCTGTCAGCCAAACTTGGGCGCTATCTGCGCACGGGCGAAGGCAACGCGGCAGAGCGCGAGGGCGATCTGCGCGCGCTTTTCGAGGGCTCGATCTATGGCAAGCTAGAGCTGCTCAGCAGCGGGCTGGTGGTCGATTACACCAGCAAGGTGGTGGGCGGCTATGACGTCGGCCAGGCTGTGATCGAAAGCGCAAGTCCGGGATCGCCGCCGCTCTATGTGGCGGTGAAGAACGAATATCTTGGGATCACTCAGGGCGACACTCTGATCGCATGCCTGCCCGATCTGATCACTATCGTAGATTATGAGACCGGTTGGCCGATCAACGCGGAGCGCCTGCGGTTTGGTCAACGCGTCGGCATTTTTCGGATAGGCTCGCCCGCGCATTACACTTCGCCCGAAGGGTTGGCGTCGCTCAGCGGGCTGATCGCAAGCGTGAAGGGCGCTTAAGGCGCGGTTCAAAGGATGATACGCGTGGCAACAGATCAACCCGTAACGGGTTCGCGGCCCGCGTGGTTCACCGCCGCGTTGTTCGGAATGATTGTACCCGCTGTCGCCTTGGTGGCGCTGGCAAGCGGTCCTGAGGCGGCTTCACTCGCTGTGATCGGTGGGCCGGTTCTGGCGCTTGGGCTGATGGGGGCGGGCATGATTGCTGCCGCGGCGTCTGGACGATTGTGGATCGGCGTTGCGCTGGCTTTGCTGGTGGGCGCGGGCTTCCTCGCGCTGGCGAAGGGGCTAGGTCTTGCAGGAGGTGTGCCGCCGCTTGCGACAGGGGCCGCGATGCTGATCGCCAGCGTCAGCTTTGCCGTGCGGGGCGCGCTGTTCGCTCGCAGCGCGCTCGATAAAGGCTGGTGGATCGCCGTTTTCGTAGTTGCTGGTGAAGCCGCCATCCTGATCACAGCCGCTGCCGCGCCCGGCGCCTTGCCTGATTGGCTCCTGGCCCTGCTGCCCGCGCAATGGGCTAACCGGTCGATCCAGACCGCGCTCGGCGGAATGGGGTCGCTTGCGGCGGGATCAGCGCTGATTGCGCTGGCGGGCACAGCGGCGGCCACGTTGCTGGTGGCGGCGCTGTGGCCAAGGCGATGGCCCTATGTGATTATGTTCTCAACATGGCTCGCGCTGTCCGCGCTGGTCTATCACTACCCCGCACCGCCCGTTGGGGGCAGCCTCTAAGGCGTCCTGAGACGCCTCAGCGACTTTTGCGGTGTCTATTCCGCTGGCTCCGCCTCGGCCTCGCGTTTGTAGACGCTCTTGCGCGGGTGGGCGAAGACGCGCTCCACCATCGGCGCAAAGAATTCCAGGCTCTCGCTGTCATAATCCGCGTCAAACGCGGTCTGATCGTAGAGGCGGCAAAACTCTTCGCAGTGATCATAATGCTCATGGCCCTCGAACTTGTCGCGCATATCGCGATCAAGGCCGAGGTGGTGGAAGAAGTAATAGCCTTGGAAGATACCGTGATTGGCCACCATCCAGTGATTGGTGTCAGACACGAACGGCTTGAGGATAGCCGCCGCGATATCCGGGTGGTTATGGCTGCCCAGCGTATCGCCAATATCGTGCAGCAGCGCGCACACCACATATTCCTCGTCGCGCCCGTCGCGATGCGCTCTGGTCGCGGTTTGCAGCGAATGTTCCAGCCGATCGACCGGGAAGCCGCCGAAATCGCCGTCGAGCAGGCGAAGGTGATCAAGAACCCTCTTGGCCAGTCCCTTGTTGAAGGCCGCCGCGTTGGCAGCGATGTTTTGCCAATCCTCGGGCTGGCTGTCCGCAAAGCTTTTGAAGGTGGCGCGCTTCTCGCCAGTTTCCATCGTGTTCATCGGCCTCTCTCCTTGCCGGTTTGTCCGGAATGCTGAGCGCAATTCTCGTTCAAATCCGCGCGGCGCGCAAGGCCTTCACAGATCGTCGCCTAATTCAGCCAGCAGTTCCAGATATTCCTCGTCGCGCACCAGCAGCGCGCGGCCTTCGCGCCGGACGATGCCGCGCTCTTCCCATTCGGAGATCAGCCGGCTGACATTCTCTCGCGCAAGGCCTGCGAACGCACCCAGATCGCTCTGGCTGGGATTGAAGCGCAGGCGGCCATCCTTCGCATCCGGATCAATCAGCCGCACCAGCGCGCGCGCCAGCCGCGGGGCCATTGAGAAGGTGCGATCGCTTTCGATCACGAGGTTGAGTTGCCGCACGCGCCGCGCCAGCGCGCGCATCACGCCAAGCATGGATCGCGGGCTCGCCGAGACGGTGTCGGTGAAAGTGCGGCTGGGGATCAGCAGCACGGTGGAGGGGCCCATTGCCGTCACGCTGGCGGTGCGCGGAACCGCGTCGAGCAGCGCGATTTCGCCCACCAATTCGCCCGGCGCGCAGAAATTGAGGATAATCTCGCGCCCGCCGGGGCTGACCATGCCGATTTTAAGCCCGCCCGACAGAAGGAAGACCGCAAAGTCGCCCTCCTCATCGCCCTGATTGATCAGGACATCGCCGGACTTGAGATCCTTGCGGGTCGAGCTCGCCAGCACAACCTGCAACTGCTCTTCATCGAGCGCGCGCAAAAGGCTGTCGTCAGCGAGCTTTTCGATAGCGGCGGTGAGCGTGTCGATGGCGTTTTCCCTCCATCGCGCACGGTATCGCTCAGCCGCGCCCGGTGCAACACGCGCGAAATGGCCCAAAATGAAATCGTGTGATGACGATCACAGAAATGCCAGGCCGCCGTGGTTAATACGCGCCTAACACCGCCGCTGGGGCAGCACCCAAGGATGGGATGAGGCACACATTCACGCGGCTTACGCAATGTACGAGGCGACCCGAAGCGAAAGGCTACCAAGCAACCAGTACGAAAGTGCGCGGAGGTTTTGGGGGTCTTCCGCCACCTAGGGCCCATATCCTTTCCACTAAGGGTATGGGCCCACTTTTTTGTTGGCTTGTCAGGCTAATGCGGGTTGGGAGGCCGGCGACTTAAAAGGTCGTGGGGCCTCCCACTTTACCGCGTTCAGAAGCCCTTGGTGGGCGGGGCGTATTTCGTCAGATTGATGCCGTCGACCGCGGCGGTGTATTCATCAATCGTCGGCGTACGGCCAAGGATGGTGGACAGCACCACGACCGGCGTCGAGGAAAGCAGCGATTCGCCCTTCTTGTCCGCCGCGTCTTCGACCACTCGGCCCTGGAACAGGCGCGTCGAGGTGGCCATCACGGTGTCGCCCTTGGCGGCCTTTTCCTGGTTGCCCATGCACAGGTTGCAGCCCGGGCGTTCCAGATAGAGCATGTTTTCATACTCGGTGGCGAGACGATCCCAGTCGCCTTCTTCCTTCAGTTCATCGACGATGTTGTAGGTCGGCGGGGCGACGACCAGCGGCGCCTTGAATTCGACCTTGCCGTTTTGCTTCTCCAGATTTTGGAGCATCTCGGACAGGATCTTCATATCGCCCTTGTGCACCATGCACGATCCGATGAAGCCCAGATCGACCTTCTTGTCGCCGCCATAGTAAGAGATGGGGCGGATCGTGTCATGGGTGTACCGCTTGGAAATGTCGTTGTTGTTGACGTCTGGGTCAGCGATCATCGGTTCGTTGATCAGATCAAGGTCCGCAACGACTTCGGCGAAGTATTTCGCGTTGTCATCGGGCTT
>CALCCG010000139.1 GCA_937899785.1 uncultured Erythrobacter sp.
TCACGACTACTCTCGCGGGAGCATTGTCGAGGGCAAGGACCCGCGCGGCCATCGCTATTTCTGGTTCGGCCTGCACGCGATTGAGCACACGCTGGACCACGGCACCGACCTTGAAGCGATCGCCGATGGATATGTCGCTATCACGCCCTTGCAGCTTGATCTTACCCATCATACCTCACTCGACACTCTTGCGCAGCGCTTTGAGGGCTGACACCATAGAAACCGCTTATGGCTGAACCGGAAAAACGGCTCCGAACGCCTTTGGCGCGCAAATCCCAGCCGCTTCGTCGCGCTGTGCGAATGCCTTGGTACACGGATCTCAGCTTGCGCCTGGGAGCCGCGCTGTTCCTTATCGGCATCGTTGTCTTTATCCATTGGCTGGACCGCGACGGCCTCTACGACAGTGTCGATGGCGAAGTGAGCCTGCTCGACATTTTCTATTTCACCATGATCTCGATCACAACGACAGGCTTTGGTGACATCGCCCCCGTGACTGAAAGCGCGCGTTTCAAGGAAGCGGTGATCGTCACGCCCATCCGGTTTCTTGTGTTCTTCATTTTCGTGGGCACCGCGTATAATTTCATCATCAAGCGAAGCTGGGAGAAGTGGCGCATGGCGCGCATCCAGGAAAAACTCACCGACCACGTGGTGGTCCTCGGCTTTGGCGTTTCGGGCTCGCAGAGCGTTGAGGAACTGATCGAGCGCGGCACCGATGCGAGCAACATCGTGGTTGTCGACCCCAGCGAAGAGCGTCTGAAGGCGGCTGAGAAGCTGGGCGTGGCCGTCTTGCAAGGCGATGCGGCGCGCGACGACGTGCTCAAGGCCGTGCGGATCGAAACCGCAAGTTCGGTACTGGTATCCGCCGGGCGCGACGACACCTCGATCCTGATCGTGCTCACCGTTCGCCATCTGGCTCCCAAAGTCCCTATCAGCGTCGTCGTGCGCGCCAACGATAACGAGCTGCTGGCCCGTCAGGCGGGCGCCAACAACGTGATCAACCCGGTTCGCTTTACCGGATTGTTGCTCGCTGGGTCTGCCCAAGGCGCGCATATCGCCGATTACCTCGCCGATCTCGCCTCGGTTACAGGTCGCGTCCAACTGGTCGAACGCGTCGTCGAAGAAGACGAATGCGGTCGCCCCATCACGGACCTGAACACCGGCGGGCGCGGCCTTCGCATCTACCGCAACGGCCGCGCGATCGGCTATTGGGAGGACGAGTGCCAGAACCTGCAAAAGGGCGATGTTGTAGTCGAAATCGTCCCGTCCAACGGCGCGGCTTCCTAAAGATCAAA
>CALCCG010000140.1 GCA_937899785.1 uncultured Erythrobacter sp.
GCGCCCAGCGGCACCGCGCCGCTTGATGGAACCCAATAGGCGATGCTGGTTGGGATAGAGGGAGACGTGCTCGCCGATGGCCTCAAGCGTGTCCAGCGCGAGGTTGACGCCGTGTTTGACGCGCTTATGCCGGTTCCGGCCGACACGCGCGCAAGGCTGGTCGAAGCGATGCGCTACGCAGCGATTGGCGGGGGCAAGCGTGTGAGGCCTTTGCTGGTTGTGAGCACCGCCGAACTTTTCGGCGTCTCGCGCGATGCGGCTCTTCGCGCGGGGACCGCGGTCGAGGCGATCCATGTCTATTCGCTAATCCATGATGATCTGCCCTGCATGGACGATGACGATTTGCGCCACGGCAAGCCGACTCTGCATCACGAATTTGATGAAGCCACCGCCGTTCTGGCTGGCGACTCGCTTCACGCTCTGGCGTTTGAAATTCTCGCCGATACAAAGACCAGCGCCGACCCGTTCACCCGTTCCGAACTCATCGCAACACTTGGTGCTGCGAGCGGTATGAACGGCATGGCGGGCGGGCAGATGATGGATATGGTCGCCGATGAAGAGGGGGTAGATTACGACCTCCACACGATCACTCGCCTGCAGCAACTGAAGACAGGGGCGCTGCTCGCTGCGAGCGTCGAAATGGGCGCCATTCTTGGCAAAGCGCCGCCGGAAGGTCGAGGACATCTGCGCAATTACGCGCGTGATATTGGCCTTGCTTTTCAGATCGCCGACGATCTTCTTGACGTGGAAGGCGACGCGCACAAAGCGGGCAAGGCGCTGCGCAAGGACGATGAACAGGGCAAACAGACCTTTGTCACTTTGATGGGCGTCGATAAAGCCCGCGAACAGGCCCGCGCGCTGGTCGACCAGGCGATCGCGCATCTTAGCGGGCACGGCAAGGAGGCGGACACTCTGCGTGCGCTGGCGCGCTTCATAGTCGAGCGCGATCGGTGAGAGCGACGCTTGCGCTGGGCTTTGCGCTGGCTCTGTTTGGTTGCGATCAACCAAGCGCTGGGCTGGATCGAGCCGCGCAGCTTAACGCATGCGATAGGACCGCCGACGGACAGGTCGCGTGTTTTGCAAAGGCGTTTGGCGTGCGAAAGTGCGGCTCGATGCGAGTGCTCGGCTCGGCTTTCAAAGAAAACGTTTTAACAGGGCATTTCAACCATTGGACCGGTTTCGCTGCTCCGGCCCTGTGCGTCGCCGCTCTCCGGCGTGCCGCGTTGAAGCGGGGCTTTGTCCAAAGCGGTAATGGAAACTTGGAGCTTGCGCTGAAATCCGGCTATCGCGAAATCGTGATGCTGACCACCACCGACGAAACCCAGGAGGCGGGCGTCGTATGGGAGAGAGAAATCAAATGACACAGCGCGTCGGGATTTACCCGGGAACCTTTGATCCGATCACATTGGGCCACGCTGATATCATTCGCCGCGGGTCCAAGCTGGTGGACCGACTGATCATCGGGGTAACCACAAATCCGTCTAAGAATCCGATGTTTTCGACCGAGGAGCGGTTCTCCATGGTTGAGCGCGAAGTGGCCAATCTTGGGTTGGGCAACGTGGAAGTCGTCGGTTTCAACGCGCTGCTGGTGAAGTTCGCGCAGGCCCAGGGCGCAAGTGTCATTATTCGCGGCCTGCGCGCGGTGGCGGATTTCGAATATGAGTACCAGATGGCCGGCATGAACCAGCAGCTCGACGAAGACGTCGAGACCGTCTTCCTGATGGCCGATGTTGGCCTTCAGCCAATCGCGAGCAAGCTGGTGAAGGAAATCGCCCTGTATGGCGGCGATATCTCGAGATTTGTGAGCGCGCCGGTGTCAAAAGAGCTGTTGGCGCGGGTTGAAGAAGCCGGTCGCAAGGGCGATTATTGAGGGTGATTAAACATTCTGGCGCCATTGGGGCGGGGATGCGCGCGCGATCATTCATTGAAGTGTCAGCCAGGTCCCGTTAGACGCGCAGACCGAACTTTTCCTTATGGTACGAAGACACCGATGATGCTGCGAATTCCCGTTAAAGCCACCGCGATCCTGTTCTGTCTTGCCTCACCGTCTGTCCTGTTCGCGCAGGACGCTGAAAATCCGGCGGACGAGCCGACGCAAGAGATAACCGAAGAAGCGATCCCAGCGCGTCCGAACTACTTCCCGCAGATCAATTACGATACAGCCGCTGAGCTCGACGATATCTGGGTTCTAGACCTGTCGAATGGTGAACGGATCAAAATCCGGCTGATGGACGAATGGGCCCCAACCCATGTCGAACGGATTAAGACGCTCACCCGGCAGGGTTTTTACGACGGTATTATCTTCCACCGCGTGATTGATGGCTTTATGGCCCAAGGCGGCGATCCCACCGGCACAGGGCAGGGTGGATCGACGCTTCCGGACCTTGGCGAGGAATTCAACTCCATGCCCCATGTCCGCGGCACGGTTTCGATGGCGCGCGCTGCGGAAGAAGACAGCGCGAACAGCCAGTTCTTCATCGTTTTCTATCCGCGTTTCAGCCTTGATAAACGCTACACCAATTTTGGCCGTGTGATTGACAATATGGCCGGTGTGGACGCGATCAACCGTGGCGAACCGCCGCAGCAGCCCACGCGCATTCTCCAGGCCTCACTCGCCAGCGACAACAAGCCGCCCCCGGCTGCACCGGCCCCGCAGCTCGAAACGGACATCACCGCGGACCTTCTCAACGCTCCCCTCTAGGCGTGTGAGGGGCTAAAGGCCTTCGCATGCGCGTGGATCTGTTTGATTTTACGCTACCGCAAGAGCGGATAGCTTTGCGCCCCGCGCGACCGCGCGATGCGGCGCGTATGCTCTTGGTGAAAGGGCAAGACGCTCCCTTTGAGGACCGCACGGTGCGCGATCTGCCTGATTTGCTGGAGCCGGGCGATGTCTTGGTCTTCAACGACACACGAGTCATCCGTGCGCAGCTCGAAGGACGGCGCGCGGGCGGCGAGGCGAAGGTTGGGGCAACCTTGCACAAACGGATCGATTTGCGCCGCTGGCAGGCCTTCATTCGCAACGCCAAACGGGTGAAAGAGGGTGACCAGCTCATTTTTGGCGGCGGCGTCACGGCGATCGCTGAAGAGCGCCACGCGGACGGATCGCTTACGCTGCAGTTCGAGGGTGAGGAGCCGGTCGAAGTCCTGCTGACCCGCGCCGGGACCATGCCGCTGCCGCCCTACATTGCGCAGAAGCGCGGTGTGGATGCGCAGGATTACGAAGACTCTCAGACTATGTTTGCCGCGCAAGATGGCGCGGTTGCAGCGCCCACCGCCTCGCTCCATTTCACGGACCGTCTGGTCGAAGCGCTCGACGCGCGCGGCGTCGCGCGCGAAACGCTGACCTTGCATGTGGGGGCGGGGACGTTCCTACCGGTCAAGGCCGACGACACCGATGATCACGCGATGCATTCCGAGTTTGGCGAGATCAGTCAGGCGACCGCGACGCGTCTAAACACCGCGCGCGATTCCGGGCGGCGTTTGATCGCGGTCGGCACCACCTCGCTGCGCCTTCTGGAAAGCGCGGCGCGTGAAGATGGCGTGATCGAGCCCTTTGCGGGTGACACCGCGATTTTCATCACGCCAGGCTATCGTTTCCGCGCGGTCGATGGATTGATGACCAATTTCCACCTTCCCAAATCAACTCTGATGATGCTTGTCAGCGCGCTCATGGGGCGCGAGCGTATGATGGCGGCGTACGCCCATGCCATTGAAAGCGAGTATCGATTTTACTCCTATGGTGACTCTTCGCTGCTTCTGCCCTAGCGGACAGTGCTCATGTCCGAACCCATCCTCTCTCTTCGCGGCCTGACAAAGGTTTACGCCAGCGGCACCGGTCCGCAAGTCAAGGCGCTCGACGCCGTCGATTTGGATATTCACAAGGGCGAAATCTTCGCGTTGCTCGGGCCTAACGGCGCGGGCAAGACAACCTTGATTGGTGCGGTCTGCGGGTTGGTGCGGCCAACCGGTGGCACCATGATGGCCTTCGGGCATGATCTGGCCAAGGACTGGCGCCGGGCAAGGGGACGCATCGGCCTGGTCCCGCAAGAAATGGCCACCGACATGTTCGAGACCGTGTGGCGCTCGGTTTCCTATTCGCGCGGGCTGTTCGGATACCCCAAGGACAAGGCCCGGATCGAGGAAGTCCTGCGATCGCTCAGCCTGTGGGAGAAGAAGGACAGCCAAATCCGTGAGCTTTCGGGCGGAATGAAGCGGCGCGTGCTCATCGCCAAAGCGCTTTCTCACGAACCGGATCTGCTGTTCTTGGATGAACCCACAGCCGGCGTCGATGTTGAGCTGCGCAAGGGCATGTGGGAACAGATCGCCGCTCTTAGAGAGCGCGGCACGACGATCATCCTCACAACCCACTACATCGAAGAGGCCGAATTGATGGCTGACCGGGTGGGGATCATCCGATCAGGCCGGATTCTTATGGTCGATGACAAGACGGCGATGATGCAGCGGCTTGGCAGCACCGAAGCGGTGCTGGACCTTGCCGCGCCTTTAAGCGCTGTGCCCAAAGCGATTGCGGGTTTCCCGCTGGAGTTGGGCGAGGGCGGGCGCACGCTGATCTATCGCGGTGGTGGTGAAGATGGCGGGCGCGCTGAGGTTGCTGCCCTCACCAAGGCGTTGATCGCGCAAGGAATCGAATTCACCGGTATCGACATTCACGACAGCTCGCTTGAGGACATATTTGTTGACCTTATGGCGCAGGGAGACGCGCGATGAGCTTCAATTTCGAAGGCGCCTGGTCGATCTACACGCGCGAATTGATGCGCGCCTTTCGCACCGCGTTCCAATCCATCCTGGCGCCCGTTTTGACGACATCGCTTTACTTCATCGTATTTGGAAGCGCGATTGGCAGCCGCATGCCCGCTATTGATGGAACGCAGTACGCCGCGTTCATCATTCCGGGCCTGTTGATGCTGACACTGCTTGGCGAGACGACGAGCAATTCCAGCTTTGGCATCTACATGCCGCGCTTCACCGGCACCATTTACGAGCTGCTTTCTGCGCCCGTGGGCGTCGCCGAAACACTCATCGGGTTTGTCGGCGCTGCGGCGACCAAGAGCCTTATCCTGGCGGCGATCATCCTTGCGACCGCAAGCCTGTTTGTCGACTACCAGATCAAGTACCCGCTGCTGGCGCTGGGCTATATCGTCCTGGTGGCGGCGAGCTTTTCCCTGTTTGGTTTCATTCTGGGGGTATGGGCAGACAGCTTTGAAAAGCTTGGCATCATCCCGGTCCTGATCCTTACCCCGCTGACCTTTCTGGGTGGGACGTTCTATTCGCTCGACATGCTGCCCGCGCCTTGGGATACGATCGCGCTGGCCAACCCGATCGCGTTTCTGGTGAGCGGTCTGCGCTGGACCTTTTACGGCACCTCGGATGTCTCGATTTGGGTGTCGCTTACCCTTACGCTGGGCTTTTTGGCGCTGTGCACCGCGATCATCGCGTACATCTTCAAAACAGGCTGGCGGCTTCGCGAGTAAGAGCCTTTCGCCGCGCGAAGCGGGATGCGTGCATTAATAAAAATAGCATTTAACATGAACAGATAATTCAGTCAGGCGCAATCGTGTCGCTCATATCTCCCATGCGCCGCTTACCCCTAAAGCGGCTCAATCAGGGAGCTACCAATGAAAAAGACCGTACTTACAACGCTTGCCGCCTCCGCGGCCTTCTTCGCCCCGCACACCGCGTTTGCCCAGAGCAATGACGGGCCTGAAGTTACCGTCGGCGCTATCGCTGGACTGCACGATCTGGGTGTCTTCGACGGTGATGAAGTGATCGATGGCTTCGAGGTCACCGATAACGGCGCAATCTTTGGCGGATTCGTCGCGGTTGACTTCCCGCTCTCAGAAAGGCTGTTTGCCGGGATCGAAGCCAACGCCGCGCTTGGCACAGAGGCAATTGAGGCGGAATATGGCGCCTCGGTGCGTTTGGGGATTCGCACCCAATCGGGCACAAAGTTCTATGTGCGCGGCGGCTATCAGGAAGTCGATATCGACGCGCTTGGTGTGGTCAACATCGACGATGATCTGTTCGATGAAGACGATTTGGGCATCGATACGACGGCGGGCGATTACCTGGTTGGAGCGGGTGTCGATGTTCCGATCGGCAACATTGATGTGCGTCTCAACCTCGACACGATCGCGTTCGATTCGGTCCGCGCAACCGCAGGGATCGGGTTCCGCTTCTAAGGCGCAGCGGCATGGGCCAGCGGGTCGGTGGTTCTTCCAAGGGGCCGCCGGCCCGCCTGTTTGCGGGTGACAGTTCGCGCGCTCCCCGCTAGCGCGCAAAGCGATGACAAGCGTGCGCTTTCAGTTCACCCTTTCCGCAACCGATGGCCGAGCCCGCCGCGGCGCGATCAAGATGCAGCGCGGCGATATCGAGACACCCGCTTTCATGCCGGTCGGCACCGCCGCGACCGTCAAAGCGATGAAGCCGGAGAGCGTGCGCGCGCTGGGCGCGGACATAATCCTTGGCAACACCTATCATCTGATGCTGCGTCCGGGGGCAGAGCGGATGGCGCGGCTCGGCGGTCTGCACAATTTCATGCGGTGGGAGCGTCCGATCCTCACCGATAGCGGCGGCTATCAGGTGATGAGCCTATCCGAACTGCGCAAACTGACCGAACAGGGCGTCGAATTTCGCAGCCATATCGATGGCTCCAAGCATATGCTGACGCCCGAACGTTCGATGGAGATCCAGCGGCTGCTGGGCTCGGATATTGTGATGGCGTTTGACGAATGCCCGCGCGCCGATCGACCGCGTGACGAAATCGCCGAGAGCATGGAGCTCTCCATGCGCTGGGCGAAGCGCAGCCGCGAGGGGTTTGCTGGAGGCGAAGAACACGCGGCGCGCGCAGCTCTGTTTGGCATCCAGCAAGGCGCGCTTGAGGAAGATCTGCGACAAATCAGCGCGGACAAGCTGATCGATATCGGGTTTGACGGCTACGCGGTGGGTGGGCTGGCGGTTGGCGAGGGCCAGGAGGCCATGTTTGGCGTTCTTGACTACGCGCCCGCGCAATTACCGGTGAACGCGCCGCGCTACTTGATGGGTGTGGGCAAACCCGATGACCTTGTCGGCGCGGTGGAGCGCGGGATCGACATGTTTGATTGTGTGCTTCCGACGCGATCAGGCCGAAATGGACAGGCTTTTACCTGGAACGGGCCGATCAACCTGCGCAACGCCAAGTTTGCCGAGGACCAGGACCCGATCGATGCCGCTTCCGATTGCGCCGCTTCGCGCGACTATTCCAAGGCCTATCTTCACCATCTGATCAAGTCGGGCGAGATGCTGGGGGCCATGTTGCTGACAGAGCACAATCTGGCGTTCTACCAAAGCCTAATGCAGGCGATGAGAGAGGCGATCGAACAGCAAAGGTTTACTGAGTTTGCCGCGCAATTCAGGTCTAATTACTTGAATTAAATGCTTGAGTGGCGGACTGAATTTTCTAAGCTCGCCGAGGATTTTTTG
>CALCCG010000141.1 GCA_937899785.1 uncultured Erythrobacter sp.
CCCCAGTCCCAGGGACAAGCGCCAGCGCAAAAGCATAAAATCGCGCGCCGAATAACCCAGCGCGCGGTCCACCATCGGGCTCAACGCCAGGAAGGCACCCAGATAAAGCATCGCGGGGCCGGGCCACTCCCAACCCTCCAAATAGGGGTAGAACAACGCGGCTGCGATCAGACTTGGCAAAACGGCAACAGCGTAAACGCCCGCGCTTGCATCGCCCAGCTTGGCGATCGCCTGGCCCCACCACACCCCGCCCAGAAAGCTGAAGATCACCGCTGGATAGACAAACCCCATAAACAGCGCGTTGAATCGATAGGGGTTGTCGAACGTCACCAAGGCGATGCAGGCGATCTGCGGCAAAAGACCGGCGTAGCCGAGCGCGCGGGCGGTGGGAGAGAGCGAGGAATGCGGGTCCATAAGGGCACAAGCGCACGGAATTTCTCCCGGTTCCCAAGACGCCCGGCATGGCTATCGCGCATGGGTCCGTGCAACATCGCCATCGAACACGCGCGGCGAAGAGGAACGCGCCAGCGCCCAGTGGGTTCTACATCCCAAGGACCTCTTTCATCCGGATCAAGGATACACATCAGTCGTGGCTGACCCTACCAACGACAAATCCAGAGAGCGCGCGGTTCCGTCCGGCCGCCTGGCGCGCTTTGGCACATTTGGACGCCTGGTCGGAGGCGTTGCGGGCGGTATGGCCGCCGAAGGCGCGCGGCGGCTGACCAGCGGTGAAAAAATCTCGACCCGCGATCTGATCCTGACCCCCGGCAATGTGCGCCGGATGACCGAAAAGCTGTCGCATCTGCGGGGTGCGGCGATGAAGATGGGGCAGATGATCAGCCTGGATTCGGGTGATTTTCTTCCTCCCGAGCTTGGTGACATCCTTGCGACCCTGCGCGACCAGGCCAATTTCATGCCAACCAAACAGCTCGACTCTGTGCTCAGAAGCGAATGGGGGTCGGACTGGCGGCGGCAATTCAAATGGTTCAATCCGCGTCCGATTGCGGCGGCCTCGATCGGCCAGGTCCATAAGGCTCTGACCCGCGATGGGCAGGAATTGGCGATCAAAGTGCAATATCCGGGCGTCGCCAAAAGCATCGACAGCGATGTCGACAATGTTTCGACGCTGCTGCGGGTCGCTGGCTTTGCCCCGCCCGAGCTCGAAATGGACAAGCTTCTCGACGCCGCGAAGAAGCAACTCCACGAGGAGGCGGATTACGAGCGCGAAGGCGCGCAGATGCAGCTCTATCGCCAGCAATTGGCGGACATCCCCGGCTTTGTCGTGCCCAAGCTGCACGAAGGTCTGACCCGCGGATCGCTCCTTGCGATGAGCATTGAAGAGGGCGTCGCGATCGAAAAGCTGGAAGACGAACCCGCCGAACGGCGCGACGAGATTTTTGGCAATCTGCTCGAACTGGTGAGCCGCGAATTGTTCGATTTCGGCGTCATGCAGACCGATCCCAATTTCGCCAATTTTCGCTATCGCCCATCCACCGGAGAGCTGATCCTGCTCGATTTTGGTGCCTGCCGCGCGGTCGATCCGGCGGTCTCGAATGGCTATCGCAACATGCTCAAGGCCGGGCTGGAAGGCAATCGCGACGAAGTTCGCCAGGCCACGATCGAAGCCGGATTCATGATGCCCATCGTCGCCGAAAAGCACCCGGACAGCGTCAACACGATGATTGACATTGTGATCGATCAAATGCGCGAGGACAAACCGTTCAACTTTGCTGATCGCGGCTTCGTTTACCTGCTGCGCGAAGAAGGGTTTGCCATCGCGCAAGACAAAGAGACATGGGCCTTTCCACCGATTGAAACACTGTTCGTCCAACGCAAGGTGAGCGGCATGGCGCTGCTTGGCACACGATTGAAGGCGCAGGTCAACATACGTCGGCTTACCGAAGGTGTCTTGGCGAGCACATCGCCAATGCCTATCGAAAAAGCCGCCTGAGGCGTAAGTGATGGCCAAAAGCCCCGCCACACCTTGCCACAAAACCCACCCCTGTAGACCCGGTTTTACTTAGTCGAATCCCCCATCGTGTTGCCTCACCATAGCGTCTTGGCTTAAAAGCGCGCTATGGTTAACGCGGCGGATCAAAGCTTATCGGTGCTTTTTGTGTGCCTGGGCAATATTTGTCGGTCACCGATGGCTGAGGGCGCCTTTCGCAAGGCGGCTGAGGAAGCCGGATTGGCGTGCGATGTCGCGTCTGCTGGAACCGCCGGTTACCACATTGGCGAACCGCCCGATCCGAGGGCCATCGCCACGGCCCGCGCGAACGGTGTCGATATCGCGGAGGCAACCGGTCGCCAACTCCAGCCTGAAGACTATGAACGCTTCACGCATATCTTCGCGCTCGACACGGCCAATCTTGCCGGTATCACCTCGCGTGCGCCGCGCCAGGCGAGCGCGCGCATCGCGCTGCTGATGGACGCGCTGCCGGGCCGCAAGGGCGAGACAGTCAAAGACCCCTATTATGGCGACGAAAGCGATTTTGCCAAAGCGTGGGACGATATCGCCAAAGCGGTCGATGTGCTGGTCGAGCGTTTCAAGACCGACGGCGTAAGCGCGCGGTTCTAGGCTCGCTCAGCCGCCGCGCAGCAATTGCACACCCCAGTCACGCTCGAACAGATAGAGCAGGATGCGCGCCGCCTCGCCTCTTGGAGAGGTAAGGCCCCCGTCGCGCTCAAGCAGCAGACGCGCATCAGCGTGCGCGGTGGGCAGCAGGCGTTGCACCTGCTCCAGATCGGCAAGGCGAAACGCGGCTTCCCCCGATTGGCGTGTGCCGAGCAGTTCGCCCCCGCCGCGCAGCTCAAGGTCCTTTTCGGCGAGGTAGAAGCCGTCCTGCGAATCCTTGACATAGGTGAGCCGTTTCTTGCCGGTCTCGGACAACTCGTCCCCGCGAAGGAGCACGCAGCGGCTCTTCTCAGAACCCCGCCCCACGCGCCCGCGCAATTGGTGCAGCTGCGCCAGACCAAAGCGTTCGGCCTGTTCGATCACCATCAACGTGGCCGTGGGAACGTCGACACCAACTTCGATCACCGTGGTGGCTATCAGCAGTTTGGCCTCACCTTGGACGAAACGTTCCATATTGGCGTCCTTGATCTCCGGTCGAAGCTGACCGTGGACAAGAACAACATCGTCGCCAAAACGCTCCTTAAGCTCGGCGTAGCGCGCCTCGGCGGCAGCGATATCGGCGGACGCGAACGCGCCGCCCGCTTCGCGCACCATGGGGCAGACCCAATAGGCCTGTTGCCCGGTCGCCAAATGGCGTCCCATCGCCGCGACCATTTCTTCGGAGCGCCCTTGCGGGAAGACCAGCGTTTCGATCGCTTGTCGGCCAGGCGGAAGCTCATCAAGGCGACTCACATCCATCTCGCCATATTGCGCGAGCGTCAGGCTGCGTGGAATGGGCGTGGCGGTCATCGCAAGAGTGTGCGGCGCGCGCTTGCCCTTCCCCGCCAGCGCCAGGCGCTGCGCGACACCAAACCGGTGCTGTTCGTCGATAACGACCAACCCTAAGTCCTTGTAGGAAACGCTGTCCTGAAAGATGGCGTGGGTGCCGACCAGAATATCGATCGATCCATCGAGCAGGCCTATCAGGATACTCTCGCGCTCCTTGCCCTTCGCGCGGCCGGTGAGGAGAGCGATCTCGACGCCGGTGGGCGCGGCCATGGTGCGCAGAGTCTCAAAGTGTTGGCGCGCGAGGATTTCGGTCGGCGCGAGCAGCGCCGCTTGCTTTCCCGCCTCACACGCGATCAGCATTGCGGCGAGCGCCACCACGGTCTTCCCCGCGCCGACATCGCCCTGCAGCAGACGCAGCATGGGCGCTTCCTGCTGAAGATCGCCTTCAATCTCGGCAATCGAGCGCTTCTGCGCCCCAGTCATCTCGAATGGCAGCGCCAGCTTTTCGCGCATTCTCCCATCGCCGGCCAGCGCCTGCCCCTTGCGACGGCGACCCTCGGCCTTAACCAGGAGCAGCGCGAGCGAGTTCGCCAACAACTCGTCATAGGCCAATCGCGCTCTCGCTGGCTCGTTTGGCCCCTGATGCGCGACCTTCATCGCCTCGCCCCATGACGGCCAAGCCTCGCGCTCAAACTGGCCTGGCTCGATCCATTCGGGCAGGTCCGGCATTCGCTCCAGCGCTTGTTCCGCAAGCGAGGCTATGCGGGGCTGCGTCAAGCCTTCGGAAAGGCGATACACCGCTTCGGTCGTCCGCCCCATAGGGGCCGAACTCTCGCTCTCGACATGGTCGGGATGGACGATCTGCAACATGTCGCCATAGCGATCCAGGCGCCCCGCCACCCACCGCTTCTCCCCCACGGGAAGCTGTTTCTTGGCGGTGTAGGACGCGCGGCCGAAATAGGTGAGCGCGGCGATGTTGCCAGCCTCGTCTTGCGCAAGCACACGGTACGGCCCGCGCCCCGGATTGTACGGCGCACGGTGCTCAGTGGGGGTGAGCGCGACGATCACCTGTTCGCCCTCTGCGCCCTCATCAAGATTGGTTATCGCCCGGCGCGTCACAAACCGCTCAGGCAAGTGATAGGCGACGTCTTTTACGGTGCTCAGCCCCAGTTTCTCCAGCGGCTTGGCAAGCTTGGGGCCGACCCCTTCGAGAGTCTTGGTATCGGCGAACACAGGATTGAGCACTTCAGGACGCATGGCGCCCCCTCTATACTCGCTTGAACGCGCCGGGCGAGTGCCTTAGGCAGCGCCGCATGACGGATATGCCCACCTTCGATGAGCGTTTGGCCCGCGCGAGATTTCGCGCCTGGCACCGCGGCACGCGCGAGGCCGATTATATGATCGGCGGGTTCTTTGATCGCTATTCTGCGGACTGGGGCGAAGACGAACTTATCTGGTTCGAAGATCTGCTGGCCGAAGACGATGTCGAGATCATGGCCTGGGCGCTCAAGACCCAAGATGTTCCTGAGCGGTTTCAGGGCGAGCTTATCGATACAATGATGAAGCTCGACTACGTGGAGATTCCGCGCTAACCGCGCGTTCCTTTTGACGTTGAGCTAGCCGCTCGCCGCGCCATTTGTGCTCCTTATGAGCCCCGTGCGGGAACGCGCGGGGCTGTTGCCGTTTGAGAACCTATTGATGCCTGATCTCTCCCGAATCCTTTCCGCCGCTGAGCCGCTGACGCTTTCTTCGATGCCGCGCGGGGCGGTGCCGCTTGTGCTGAGCGATCTTGCGCGCGCGGCGCACCAGCGCGCGGTGTTTGTCGCCGCCGACGACGCATCGATGCGTTCTGTGGCCGACGCGGCGCGTTTCTTTGCGCCCGAGGTGGAGGTGCTGGAGTTCCCGGCGTGGGACTGTTTGCCTTACGACCGCGCATCGCCGGCCTTGTCGGTGAGCGCCGCTCGTCTGTCGGCGCTCTTCAAATTGCAGCACCCTGCTGGCGGATCGCAATTGCTGGTCACCACCGTCAACGCCGCGCTGCAACGCGTGCTGACACCGTTCCGCATTCGCGAGAACGCGAAAGGGTTCAAACCAGGCGTCACGATCGGCCACGAAAGCCTCGCCGCTTTGCTCACCCGCCAAGGCTACACCCGCACCGATACGGTGGTGGACCATGGCGAGTTCGCGGTGCGGGGGTCGATTGTGGACATCTTCCCCTCGTCGCTGGATGAGGGTTTGCGTCTCGACTTTTTCGGGGACGAGCTTGAGAGCCTGAGGCTGTTCGATCCGTCAACGCAGCGTTCGACCGGACGGCTCGAAAACCACTTGCTGCTCCCGGCCTCCGAAGCGCTGCTCGATGACCAGACGATCAAGCGTTTCCGCAGCCGGTACCGCGAGATGTTCGGCGCCAACGCCACGCAAGACCCGCTTTACGAAGCGGTGAGCGATGGGCGCCGCCTGGCAGGCATGGAGCACTGGCTGCCGCTGTTCGAGGAAAAGCTGGCGACGCTGTTTGACCACCTTGCGCAAGACGATGTGGTGGTGATCGATCAGTCCGCGATCGGTGCGGGCGAGGAGCGCCTGTCCGATATCTCGGACTACCACGATCAGCGCATCCGCGTGGCGAGCGACAAGAGCGGCAGCTACCGACCTCTGGCCAAGGACGCGCTTTACCTTAGCGAAGACGAATTCGCCGTTGCCCTAGCCTCGGCCCCCGCCCACCGCGCCTCGGTCTTCGCCGCGCCGGAAAGCGACACCAACCTCGACTTCGGTTTCAAGGCCGCGCGCGATTTCACACCCGAACGCGCGCGGGGTGACAACGTTTACGAAGCCGCCGCCAAGCACTTCCAGAGCGTCGGCCGATCGGGCCGCAAGCCGCTGCTCGCCGCCTATTCGCAAGGCTCGGCCAAGCGGATTTCTTCTATTCTTGAAGAAGCTGGATGCACAACTGTCCAAGCTTCGTCCTGGCAAGAGGCGCTTGGCCTTGCCAACAAAGGCACCACCGCCGCTGTTGTCCTGCCGCTCGAAGCGGGCTTTGCCAATGACGACCTTGAAATCCTCACCGAGCAGGATGTGCTGGGCGACCGCCTCGTTCGCCGCAAAAAGAAGCGCAAGGATTCCGATGCTTTCCTCGCCGAACTTCAGGCTCTGGCGAGAGGCGACCTCGTGGTCCATGTCGAGCACGGCAGCGGCAAGTATCTGGGGCTTGATCCCATTGCCGCGGGCAAGAGCCAGCACGAGTGCGTCGCGCTCGAATATCAAGGCGGCGACAAGCTGTTTATCCCGGTCGAGAACATCGATGTGCTCAGCCGCTACGGCTCTTCGGAAGAGGCCGTGCCGCTTGACCGGCTGGGCGGCGAGGCCTGGCAGAAACGCCGCGCGCGCCTGAAGGAACGCATCACCGCGATTGCGGGCGAACTCATGAAAGTGGCCGCTGAGCGCGCGCTCAAGAAAGCGCCGGTGTTCGAGGCGGAAGAAGCCAGTTTCAACCAGTTCGTCGACCGTTTCCCATGGCAAGAGACCGAGGATCAGGACACCGCCATCGCCGATGTTCTGCGCGACCTCGAAAGTGGCAAGCCCATGGACCGCCTCGTCTGCGGCGATGTCGGCTTCGGCAAAACCGAGGTCGCCCTGCGCGCGGCCTTTGTCGCCGCCATGTCGGGCCAACAGGTCGCGGTGGTCGCGCCGACCACCCTGCTCGCACGCCAGCACTATCAGAACTTCACCGAGCGCTTTGCCGGTTTCCCGCTCAAGATTGGGCGCCTTTCGCGCCTCGTCTCTTCCAAGGAAATGGCCGAAACGCGTGAGGGCCTGGCCAACGGCACCATGGATCTGGTTATCGGCACGCACGCCATCCTCTCGAAGTCGACCGAGTTCAAGAATTTGGGCCTTGTTATCGTCGATGAAGAACAGCGCTTTGGCGTCACGCATAAGGAGAAGCTTAAACAGCTGCGCTCCGACGTCCATATGCTCACTCTCACCGCCACGCCGATCCCGCGCACGCTGCAAATGGCGATGACTGGGTTGCGCGAGCTTTCCACCATGCAGACCCCGCCGGTCGACCGCCTGGCGGTGCGGACTTATGTGATGGAGTGGGATGATATGGTGATGCGCGAGGCGCTGCTGCGCGAACATCACCGCGGGGGGCAGAGCTTTATCGTGGTCCCGCGCATCGCCGATATGGAGCCGCTGGAAGAGTGGCTTCGCGAGAACGCGCCGGAGGTGAAGGCGGTCTCCGCCCACGGCCAAATGGGCGCAGGCGAAGTCGAAGAGCGCATGAGCGCGTTCTACGACAAGAAATACGACGTGCTGCTCTCGACCACGATTGTGGAGTCAGGGATCGATATCCCGAGCGCCAACACCATCATCATCCACCGCGCGGATCGCTTTGGCCTGGCCCAGCTTTATCAGCTGCGCGGGCGCGTGGGCCGCGCGAAGATCCGCGCTTACTCCTACCTCACGACCCCGGCTGACACGCAGCTTTCCGAAGTCGCTGAGAAGCGCCTTAAAGTGCTTGGTGATCTGGATAGCCTCGGCGCAGGTTTCCAGCTCGCCAGTCACGATCTCGACATTCGCGGCGCGGGCAATCTGCTGGGCGATGAGCAGTCAGGCCACATCCGCGAAGTGGGCTTTGAGCTTTACCAGTCGATGCTCGAAGACGCGATTATGGCGGCGAAGGCAGGGGAAATGGGTCTTGAGGCGGCCAAGGACAAAGTCTCACCCCAGATCACGGTCGATGCGCCGATCATGATCCCGGAGGACTATGTGCCCGATCTCGCCGTGCGCATGGCGCTGTATCGCCGCCTCAACCAGGCGCAGGACAAGGCCGAGATCGAAAGTCTGGCGGCGGAAATGATCGACCGTTTCGGCGATCTGCCCTCGCCCACGCAAAACCTGGTCCGCCTGATCGAGATCAAGCACCAGGCCATCGAAGCCAACATCGCCAAGATCGATGTCGGTGCGCGCGGTACGCTCGTGTCGTTCCACAAGGATGACTTCCCCGATCCCGTGGGCCTGCTGGCCTACGTCGACAAGCTCCAGGGCACGGCCAAGCTGCGCCCGGACATGAAGCTGGTCATCAACCGCGCCTGGGGCGATCCGCAAAGCCGCCTCAATGGACTGTTCCAGCTGACCAAGGGACTAAGCGGGATTGTGCGCAAAGCCGAGCGGGCGAAACGCAAGCAGGCGGCGTAAGCGCGATAGACAGGCGCGTTTTCTGGGAACCAACAGCGTTCGGAGGGCAGATCGCGTCGACACAGGGAAGCCGATTCGACACTTGGGCCACTGAGGGCTTCCCCATTGATCACAATTTGATATGTATTCGTCGTAATTGGCACCGCGCGATGCTGGGATATTCGCGCTTCGACACAGACATTACAACCAAGAGCACAGCCATGAAACAAGCGATCTTTGATCACCTGCCGCCGGCCACCGTGATCGGCATTTGGGCCGTCTTCGGCCTCGCACCGGCTTCGTTGCTCGAACAAGGCTGGCTGTTCCCGCTCGTCGCGTTCGGGACGATGGCCTTCATCCAGCTGATGGAGTTTGTCCATGAACGCCATGAAGGCTGGCGCATCACGGGCAAAGAGTTTGCGACTGACTTTTTCTATATGCTCCTCGTGATCTTCGTTATCGGCGCGCTGGTCGAGATATCGGTCGATGGGCCGCTCGCCCAGGCCAAGGAAGCGCTAGGCATTGGCACTCCGTGGCTTATGGAGCTGCCCTATCTCGTGCAGGTCTTGATGATCATGCTGATCTTCGAGTTCGGGCAATACTGGATGCATCGCTTCATGCACAACAACGATGCGCTGTGGTCTACGCACGCGCCGCATCACCACGTGACGCAGTTGAACGCGCTCAAAGGCTTTATCGGCAACCCGATTGAGCTCTTCCTGATTGGCCTCAGCGTCATTGCGCTGTTCGACTTCTCGCCCAACGCTTACCCTGCGGCCTTCCTTTCGCTGGGCGCGATCGCGCAATACGCCCACGCCAATATCAAGTCGAACCCGCCGATCTGGTTCTCCTTCTTCTTCACCACAATCCGACATCACAGCCTGCATCACACGGCGCTCAGCTATGAAGACACGCGCTGCAATTACGGCAATTCAGTGATCCTATGGGATCGGGTGTTCGGCACGTTCAAGGAAGGCGAAAGCGAAGTGGTCGGCCAGGACGATCGCCGCCGCCTGTCGATCAAGGAACAGTGGCTGTTCCCGATCACCTTTTTTCAGAACAAGCGCAACAGCGAACCAGCAGAGTAAAGCCGCACTTCACCCATGCCCGCGCCCGCGCGCTGTGCGGGCGAGTTCGACCACGCTTTCGCTCGGCATCGGCATCGCGCGCAAAAAGCCCTGCCAGAAATGGCAGCCCTCGGCTTGTATGGCGGCGCGCTGAATCTCGCTTTCAATCCCCTCGGCGTAAATGTCGAGTTCGAGCGCATGGCCCAGGGCGATGATGGCGCGCAGGACCGCTAGCGCCTTGGCGTCGCCTGGAACGTCATCGACCATGATCTTGTCGAGCTTTAGCGCATCCAGAGGCAGCTCACGCAGATACCGAAAGTTGCAGAAACCCGCTCCAAAATCATCGAGCGCGGTGCGAAAGCCCAGCTTGCGAAGCGCTTTCAGAGCGTTGGAGGCCTGTTCGAGATTGCGCAACAGCAAATCTTCGGTGATCTCCAGCATCAGCCGGTGCGGTTCGATCCGGCTCTTCCCGATAAGCGCCGAAAAATCAGCGGCAAAGCGCGGGTCGCCCAGTTCCTCAGGCGTGATGTTGAGCGACAAGGCGAGCTCGCGCGGCCATTTCTCTGCGTCTTCCAAAGCGCGCGCCACCACATGGCGCGACAGCGGCGCAACCAAAGCGGCCCGCTCAGCAATCGCGAAGAGATCGCGCGCGCCGATCTCGCCCAATGTCGGGTGTTGCCAGCGCGCCAGAGCTTCAGCGCCAACAACGGCCCCGTCCACGCAGGCAAATTGGGGTTGGAAGAGAACTTCGATCTCGCGCCGGTCGAGCGCGCGCAGCAGTTCCGCCTCAAGCGCGCCGGGCTTAACACCCGGCATTGGGCCTTGCGCTACACTGCGCAGGCTTCCCTTAAGAGGCGGTTTTCCCGATTCCATGACACCTCCTTTACGCTCGCTTGACCCCATGCGCCCACATCAATTGCAATCCGACCGAAATTGGAACATCAGGAAAACCATCTAGTGCCGCGCGTTTTCAAGAGCGGCTGAGGCGGGGATAAGCAGCGATGGCAACAACACACGCATCGGATAGCTCAGAATCGGGCACCGCGCAGGAGGCGGTCTCCCCGGGCCGCTCCTTCGAGCGGGTCGCGATGCTTGCTTCCGAAACACCGCGAGCGCAGGAAGCTTTGGCAAACCTGTCGAGCCAGGGCGATTGGGTGCCGCTTGAAGAAGCGGACGCGGTGGTTGTGCTGGGCGGTGACGGTTTCATGCTGCAAACACTTCACGCAATGCTGGACGCGGGACGCATCGTGCCGGCCTACGGCATGAACCTGGGCACGGTCGGTTTTCTGATGAACCGCTACGACAAACGCGCCGTGATCAGGAAACGCCTTGCGCGCACCAAGCGCAAGGGCATCGCGCCGCTTCGCATGCACGCGATCACGCAAAGCGGAGAGCCGCACGCTTTGTGGGCGATCAACGAAGTGTCCTTGCTGCGCGAAACCCGCCAAACTGCGTGGATAGAGGTCACCGTGGGCAGCCGGGTGCGGATCAAGCAATTGGTGGGCGACGGCGTGCTGGTTGCAACGCCCGCCGGCTCGACCGCCTACAACCTATCGGCGAACGGACCGATCCTGCCGCTCGACAGCGAAATGCTGGCGCTCACGCCGATCAGCCCCTTCCGCCCGCGCCGCTGGAAGGGTGCGATCCTGCCTGACCGGATGAAAATCGGCCTTAAAGTGCTTGATCCGATCAAGCGTCCGGTTGCTGCGGTGGCGGACCAGAAAGAGCTGCGCGACATCGCCGAAGTCACTTTGACGATTGCGCACGACACGGAACTCGAACTCCTGTTCGATCCGGGGCAATCGCTCGAAGAACGCATCGTAGCCGAGCAGTTTATGACCGACTAAGCGCCGCCCGCCCTTTGACAAGCGAGCCGGCAAACGAGGCGGTGCAAAGCGCTCCTCCCCGCCTCCCGACATGTGGCGAATTTTGCGCCACAAAGCCTCTTGCCAAGTGGAGCGCTCAACCATATACGCCCGCTTCTGCCTTCGGAGAGACATTCCGCAGGCTGCTCCCCGATAGCTCAGCGGTAGAGTAGGTGACTGTTAATCACTTGGCCGTAGGTTCGAATCCTACTCGGGGAGCCATTTTCCTTCTTCTTCGAAAGCGAGGCCTGAGCGCCTATTACGCGGTCGAAATCATACCTCCATCAAGCACGATAGTCTGACCGGTCATCCAAGACGAGGCTGGCGAGCACAAGTAGATCGCGGTCCCCGCAATATCTTCCGGCTTGCCCAAGCGTCCGTGCGGAATCTGGCCAAGCGCCCATTTCGTCATCGCGTCGCTTTCGACCAGTTCCTTGGTCATGTTGCTGGGAAACAGCCCGGGAGCGATCGCGTTCACGTTGACCCCGCTTGGTGCGAGCTCTGCGCCCAAATGCTCGGTCAGATGGATGACACCGGATTTGCTCGCTGAGTAGGCGTAGGTTGTCATACCGGAATTCCGGATCCCATTGATCGAGGCGATGTTGACGATCCGCGCTGGCGCTTCAGACGTCCCAGCGGCCTTCAGCAAAGGCAAAAACTTCTGGATCGCAAAGAAAATGGACTTGATGTTGATGTCCATCACCTTGTCCCAGCCTTTTTCCGGGAACGATTCGAGCGGCGCGTTCCAGTTGGCCCCTGCGTTGTTGATGAGGATATCGATCTTGCTTTCACGCTCCGCAATCTGGGCGGCGAAGGCCTCGATGCCCTCCACGCGCGACATGTCTGCCGGGAACGCGATGCACTCGCCATACTGCGAGAGCTCCTCCGCCATCGCCATCAGCCGTTCCGCTTTGCGCGCTGTGATATAGACCTTGGCGCCGTTCTCCAGCAGCCCGCGGGCCATCATCGCGCCAATCCCGCTGGATCCACCCGAAACGACTGCCACCTTGCCGCTCACATCGAAAAGCGAAGTCATGTCCATTATATTCTCCCGAACTGTAAATCTCTGACGTCCTAAGACGCGTGGTCCTTGCAGCGCAAGCGAGAAGAACGCGGCCCCTCTTGTGGCGCTCGCTTAAAGCGAGACGAGCAATCGGACACCCACCACCACCACAAGAAGCGCCGTCAGCCAGCGAACCCAGCGCACGGGCAAGATGCGAACCGCGAGCAGACTTCCGACCTGGCCACCCACCGCAACCGCGATCAGCAAAGGCAAAGCCGCCCCAACCGCGCCGCCAAGCGCAGCGGGGCCTTGCTTGAGCAACTGGCCGAGCAGGCCAAAGAACGAATTGACCAAGATGAAAACACTGGCCGTCGCCGCAATAGCGCGCGCGTTGTTCCAGCGGCCAAGGTGCAAAAGCGGGGCGAGGAAGATCCCGCCCCCGATCCCCACAAGGCCAGCCAGATACCCCACCGGCCCGGCGAGAAAGGGCGCAAATTTGGCAAGGCGCGTGGGCTGTTCGGCCCGCGCTTCGCTGGTTGGCAGGAACATCGCAACGCCTGTCAGGATCAAGCTGGCCCCAAGCAGGACGAGAAAGCTCGCTTCATCGATCGGGGTAAGCCCCCCCATAAGCGCCGCCGGGGCCGCGAGGGCAGTCAACACAAGAGCGCTGCGCCAGGGGGTCACGCCAGCGCGCGCAAAGCGCACAGTGCTTCCCGCAACGACCACGATGTTGCAGGCCAGCGCCACAATCGGAAGCAGCCGATAGTCCAGACCGTACCACGCCAGCAGCGCCGCGTAGGTCGATCCCCCGCCAAATCCGACGCTGGCGTAAAGCAGCGCGGTAACGAGAAAGGCAAGCGCAAGAGTAAGCGGGACCGCACCGATCATGGCTGGACGCTCGCTTCAGCGTGTCAGCGCAACGCTCACACGGGCGCTGCCACCGGGGGAATGCCCACAGCGCCATGGCAATGCTTGTACTTCTTGCCTGATCCGCACGGGCACAAAGCGTTGCGGCTGATATTGAGGTGCGCGTAGGGGTTTTCGGTGATCGCCCCGCCCGTGCCCGCCTCAGCCATCGGTGCCCCGGCGAGCGAGCCAAACAGATCGCCGCGTCTTTCCGACCCATCGCCATCATTCGAATTGTCGAGGCCCGTGAGCGGATCGATATGACCGGTGAGAAAATCGGGAAGGTCGGGCAGCGCTTGCGGTTCGGGCTGAGCGATGCGCAATTCAGACTTGAAGAGGATCTTTGTGACCTCTTCGCGCAGCGTATCGAGCATCGATTCAAACAGACCAAAAGCTTCCTGCTTGTATTCGTTGATCGGCTGCTTTTGCGCGATGCCGCGCATCCAGATCACCTGCCGCAGCGCATCGAGCGTCGCGAGGTGCTCTTTCCAATGGAAGTCGAGCTGTCGCAACAGCGCGTCCTTCTCCACAATCCGCCAGATCGAAGCGTCGTTCTTGGCGATTTTGTCGTCCATCATCTGATCGGTTTGCGTGCGCAGGCGGTCCTCGATGATTTCGGGTTCAACCTGGTCTTCCTCAAGCCAGTCATCAATCGGCGGGGTGAGGCCGAAGACGTCCTCGATCTTCTCCTTAAGCTGGTCGATCTTCCATTGCTCGGGATAGGATCCCGGCGGGCACGCATCGGCGACAATGGTGTTGATCGTATCATGGCGCATATCGACAACGACATCATCAACCGCTTCTGAATCCATGATTTCCGCGCGCTGTTCGTAGATGACCTTGCGCTGGTCGTTCATCACGTCGTCGTACTGAACCACCTGCTTGCGGGTTTCATAATTGCGCCCTTCGACCTTCTTCTGCGCGGTTTCAATCGCCTTGGACAGCCACTTAGAGCCGATAGCTTCGCCGTCTTCGAGGTTCGAATTCATCATCTTGGCGAACAACGTGTCGGGGCCAAAGATGCGCAAGAGATCGTCTTCCAGGCACAGATAAAAGCGCGAAAGGCCGGGGTCCCCCTGACGGCCCGAGCGACCGCGCAGCTGGTTGTCGATCCGGCGGCTTTCGTGGCGCTCCGTGCCGAGCACGAACAAGCCGCCCGCTTCAATCACCTTGGCCTTCTCCGCCGCAACCTCTTCCTTGATCTTGGCACTGGCTGCGTCCTTGGCGGGGCCATCCTCGATATCACTGAGCTCGTCACCCAATCGGAAATCCAGGTTGCCGCCCAGCTGAATGTCGGTTCCCCGGCCCGCCATGTTGGTGGCGATGGTCACCGCGCCAAGACGCCCAGCCTGCGCCACGATATGCGCCTCGCGCTCGTGCTGACGAGCGTTGAGGACTTCGTGCTTCACGCCCTCCTTGTCGAGGAACTGGCTCAGCAGCTCCGACTTTTCGATCGAGACCGTGCCGACCAGGATCGGCTGACCGATTTCGTTCTTCTCTCGGATCGCGGTCGCAATCGCGCCGAACTTGTCCATTGTGTTCTTGTAGAACTCGTCTTCCTCATCGACGCGCGCGACCGGCAGGTTGGTCGGGATCTCAACGACATTGACCTTGTAGATGTCCCAGAATTCCGCCGCTTCGGTCGCGGCCGTGCCGGTCATGCCCGACAGTTTTGGATACATGCGGAAATAGTTCTGGAAGGTGATCGAAGCCATGGTCTGGTTTTCCGGCTCGATCTTGACACCTTCCTTGGCTTCCACCGCCTGGTGCAGCCCGTTCGACCAACGGCGCCCGTCCATCATGCGGCCGGTGAACTCGTCGATGATTACGACCTTGTCATCCTTGACGATGTAGTGATCGTCGCGGCGGAACATGTGGACCGCTTTGAGCGCCTGGTCGAGGTGGTGGACGACCTGAGTGTTCTCCACGTCGTAGAGGTTGTCGGTCTCCAGCAAGCCCTTCTTGATCAGGAGCTGCTCGACCTCCTCCAGACCATCCTCGGTCAGCTGGATATTCTTGGTCTTCTCGTCCTTCTCGTACCACTCCTCGGGGATCTCTTTCGCGACCTCATCAAGCGCATGGTAAAGCTCAGACTTGTCCTCGGTCGGGCCTGAGATGATCAGCGGCGTGCGCGCTTCGTCGATCAGGATCGAATCCACCTCATCAACAATCGCAAAGCTGAAGGGGCGCTGGACCATCTGGTCGCGCTCGTGCTTCATATTGTCGCGCAGATAGTCGAAGCCGTATTCGTTGTTGGTGCCATAGGTGATGTCGGCGTTGTACGCGTCGCGTTTGGAGAATTCGTCCTGGTTGGGCAGAATCGTGCCGACCGTCAGGCCCATCCAGCTGTACAAACGGCCCATATCGTCCGCGTCGCGTGCGGCGAGGTAATCGTTGACGGTAATGACGTGGACGCCCTTGCCTTCAATCGCGTTGAGATAAACCGCAAGGGTCGCCATCAGCGTCTTGCCCTCGCCGGTGCGCATCTCGGCGATCTCGCCGCGATGGAGCACAATCCCGCCGATCAGCTGCACATCGAAGTGGCGCATCCCGAACACGCGGACCGAGGCTTCGCGCACGGTTGCAAAGGCTTCGGGCAGGATGTCTTCAAGCGAGGCCCCGCCATCGAGCCGGTCGCGGAACTTGTCCGTCTGCGCTTGCAATTCGCTGTCAGTCAGAGCTTGCATCTGCGGTTCAAGCGCGTTGATTTCACTGACGGTTTTGCCAAGCGATTTCACATAACGCTCGTTCGAGGAGCCGAAGATCGCTTTCATCATTGTGTCGAACATGGAAAGAGGAAATCCTGTGTTTGAAAGAAGCGGCGCCATGGAAGTTTTATCCGGCGCGGCCATACGAAAATGCGAAGAGAGACGACGGTAAGACAACGCCGATCTGGCGCCGCTTGCGTCAAAAGCGAAATCTTGGAAACCAGCGCTATTCGAGCGCGCGGTCAGCCCCGATAACGAGCGAGGGCGGCAGCGCACCCAAGAGGCGCGGGCGCGTGCTCGCCGCCTTGTTTTGCGAACAGTTGCGCTTGCGGCGTTGCGGCGGGCGTTCGCATTGGCAGGCCGCAACGCCCTGACCCTTCAAAACCTGCGAAAGCGCCGGCACCTCATGCGACAGCTGATCAAGACGCGACGCGTGGGCCGGCGCGTGAAGCGCGGCAAGCCCTGACAAAAGGGCAAGAATGGCAAGCAGACGACGGGTCATGAGCGCCCTAGATAGTCATTTTGTCGGGCAAGGTCCACACGCAATGGCGCAGGAATTGCGTCAAGCCAGGGATCGCATTAGGGGGCCAGCGTTATGGATCTTGCCCCTTCCCCCCTTGCCCGTCCCTTTCCCGAGATGCCAGCCATCGCCGGCGTGACGCTGCGAGCCGCGCGAGCACGGTACAAGGACTGGGAGCGCGCGGATCTGACCTATGTCGAGCTGGCCGAAGGAACCGCGGTCGCCGGTGTGTTCACCCAATCGCTGTGCGCTTCGAGCGAAGTGGAAATGGGGCGCGAGCAAGTGCAGGCTGGCCGCGCGCGCGCACTAGTTGTCAACGCCGGCAACGCCAACGCCTTCACGGGCTATCGCGGGCGAGAGGCGGTGGAAGCAATCATGGCGCAAGCGGCCGAGCGTATAGGCTGCGCACCCACCGAAGTGTTTGTCTCCTCAACCGGTGTGATCGGGGTTCCTTTGCCAAAGGACAAAGCGCGCGATGGTGTCGCCGCCGCGTTCGCTGCGGAGGAAGTGAGCTGGGAGGACGCCGCGCGCGCTATCTGGACAACCGACACCTTCCCAAAAGGCGCGCACGCATCGGCGATGCTCGGCTCCACACGGGTGGACCTGTGCGGCATAATCAAAGGCTCGGGCATGATCGCGCCCGACATGGCGACCATGCTGGGCTACATCTTTACCGACGCCGTTGTCGCCCCGGCCTTTTTGCAAGAGCTTCTGGACGCTGCGAACGCTCAAACATTCAGCTGCATCACGGTCGACGGGGACACCTCGACCAGCGACACGGTGCTGGTCTTTGCCACCGGGCAAAGCGACGCCCCGGCGATCACCGATTGGAACAGCCCTGGTGCTGACGCTTTTGCCGCCGCGCTCACCGATATCTGCCGCCAATTGGCCCATCTCGTTGTCCGCGACGGAGAGGGGGCGAGCAAGTTTCTGCAAATCCGCGTCTCAGGCGCCACCAGCGATGACAGCGCGCGCAAAGTGGGTCTCGCCATAGCCAACTCGCCGCTGGTCAAAACCGCTATCGCTGGTGAGGACGCCAATTGGGGCCGCGTGGTGATGGCGATCGGCAAAGCCGGTGAGCCGGCGGATCGCGACAGGCTGGGTATTGCTTTTGGCGGCGTGTGGGCCGCGCGCGCCGGGATGCCGGTTGAGGATTACGATGAAGGCCCCGTGGCCGAGCATCTAAAGGGTGAGGACATTGACCTCGCAGTGGAGATGGGGTTGGGAGAAGGCCACGCTACCGTGTGGACCTGCGATCTGACCCATGGCTACATCTCTATCAACGCCGATTATCGGAGTTGATATGAGCGAACTCTCCGCGCTCGACGCTGAAATCCGCGACCTTCTGCGCTTCGCTGCGCGTGGCTCCATGCTGCCTCGCTTCCGCGCCCTGGCTGATGACGAGATCGAGATGAAAGGCGAGGATGATCCGGTCACCGTTGTCGACCGCGAAGTCGAAGCGTTTTTGGCCGAGGCGCTGACCAAACTCGCCCCCGGCGTGGCCGTGGTGGGCGAAGAGGCAGCGGCCGCGGATCCGGCGGTGCTCGACAACCTCGCGCAGTCCTGCTGGATCATCGACCCGCTTGATGGCACCGCCAATTTCACCGAGGGTAAGGAGCCTTTCGGTATTATCATAGCGCTGGCGGATGCAGGCGAGGCGGTGGCCGGGTGGCTTTATGATCCGATCAAAGATCGGCTGTGCTACACGCGCGCCGGCGAAGGCGCTTTTGTGAATGGCGATCGGATCAAAGCCAAGCCAACCGGGCAAACACCGCCCGTGGTCGCCGTCAGCCGCACGTTTCTGACGCCCGAGCAAAACGCGATGGTCGACGCCAAGATCGCCCCGCATTACCAGCTTGCCGACATTCCGCGCTGCGCTGCGGAGCAATATCCGCGTCTGGCGCTGGGCAAAAATGACATATCAAGCTTCAAGCGCACCCTTGCCTGGGATCACGCGGCCGGCGTCTTGTGGCTGAACGAAGCGGGCGGAAAGGCCGCGCGGCTTGATGGCAGCGCCTACCGGGTGGACGAGCACGACAAACCCGGCCTTCTCGGCGCTTCGTCTGCGGCGCTTTGGGACGAATTCGTCGCGCGTCTCTAGTCACTCTGGTGACAGCCCGCTGGAGCCCTGGCGGCGCGAGTTAGCGCACTTAAGCGATCACAGCTCGCTCTCAAGCCATTCTTTCAGCTGGCTCTTGGGAGCCGCGCCCACTTTGCGCGCGACCGCTTCGCCGTTCTTGAACAGCACCATCAGCGGAATCGACTGCACGCCCATTTCGCCCGGGGTCACGGTGCTCTCCATGATGTCCATCTTGGCGATGGTCACGCTGTCGCCCAATTCATCGCTGATTTCCTCAAGCGCAGGAGCGATCATCTTGCACGGTCCGCACCATTCAGCCCAGAAGTCGACCAGCACAGGCTTGTCGCTTTCCAGCACATCGGTTTGGAAGCTGTCGTCGGTCACATTGACGGTGGCCATTGGGTTTCTCCTGAAGTTTCGTTGATCTCTATCTAATGCAGATCGACGCGCGCTCAATACGTTGAGGAGCCCGCATCCCCATAGCTTTGCTGCGCCCCACCCAAATGATCCTTGTGCGGATCGAGCAACGCGGCGGGCAATTCGAACAATTGCGGCGCCTGAGTGTAGAGCACGCCAGCGCGCACCGAACGGCCGGGATAGATCGCTTCAAGCGCGGCAACATAGGCCGCCATCTGCCGCAAGGTCGCGTTGGGCACCGCTTCAACCGATTGCGGCGGTCGGCGGGTCGTCTTGAAGTCCACCACCGTGATGCGTTCCGGCGTGATAATCATCCGATCAATCGTTCCAGCGATCACCGTTCCGTTCACGGTCGCCGACAGCGGGGTTTCCGCGAGAGCGCCGGGGCCAAAAAGCGCAGCAAAATCGGGGGTTTCAAGGACGTCCAGGGCCTGATCGAGCATCGCCTCGCGCATGGCTGGGTCCAGATCGCTCGCTTGCCGATTGAGCCAGCGTTCCGCGGCCTCACGCCGATCGGGCGGCGCGATATCGGGCAGGCGTTCAAGCAAGCGGTGGATCAGCACCCCGCGCCGCATGGCAGAGCGTCTTTGGGGCGAGTCTTCAAAACCTTCGAGCGGGGGCTCTGCGCCCTGCTCTTCACCCGCACCGCTGGGCGCCAATGGACGCGGCGGCTTTGGCTCGGGACCGATTGGCTTTGTGGCCCAAGCGGGGAAATCGTCTGCAACCGATAGCCGCGCGGGGGCGGACCCAACGCTTGCCAACGGCGCGGCGGGCCGCCCGAACTCGCGACGTCCTCCCCAGATGGGATCGCTTAGCGTTTCGGAGTCGAAGATCGTTTCCAGGCGCGCGTACCAGCTGTCTTCATGCGGGCCCTTCTTAAGGTCGCGAGGCCCCAGTGCACCGGTTATGAAAAGCGCTTCCTCGGCCCGCGTCATCGCGACATAGAGCAACCGCCAATGCTCTTCGAAATCAGCCGCGCTGGCTGCCTCTTGCGCAGCGCCTATTGGGCCTACGCGTTCTTCTTTGGAAAGCGTTGGCAGCGGCACCGCTCCTCCGCCCCCATACCCGTCCCTGCCCAAGGGTGCGTCCGCCAGGTCGAGCGCGCTGCTCTCGCCCGGTCGCCCGGTCGCATCAGCAAGGATCACGATCGGCGCTTGCAAACCCTTTGATCCGTGGACTGTCATGACCCGCACCTGACCGCCGGCATCATCGGGATCGCGTTTGAGTTCAGCTGAACCCGCGTCGAACCATTCGATGAACCCGGCAAGGCTTGGCGTGTTCGCGCTCTCAAAGGCGAAGGCGGCGTTGATCAGTTCGTCCAGCGGATCGTTCGCCTCGCGCCCCAGCCGCGCCACCAGCCGTGCGCGCCCTTGCCAGGGCCCCGTCAAAAGCCAGGCGATCAAGGCTTGCGGGGTCTCAAAATCCGCAAGGCGCAAAAGCGCGCGCAGCTTGTCAGCGGTCTGCGCCACCAGCGGCGGTGCGTCCGGGCGGCGCAAATGGTCCCACAAGGGCTGCTGCTCTGCGCGCGGGACATGTTTGAGCAAATCGTCCTGCGACCAACCGATTAGCGGGGAGGCCAAAAGATTGGCGCATTCCAAATCGTCGAGCGGTTGGGCGGCAAAGCGCAGGGCGCTCATCACATCCTTCACCGCCAAGGGCGCTCCCAGACGCAAGCGATCCACCCCCGCTACCGCAACACCGCGCTCATGCAGCTTGGCCACGATCTGACCGGCCAAGGCTCCGCGTTTGCGCACCAGGACCATGACATCGCCCGGCTCCGCGTATCGGCGCTCGCCCTTCTCCAGCGCAAAGCGATCCGGTCCGCGAATCCAGCCTTCGACCTGCGCGGCGATCTTTTCCGCCAGAAGCGTATCGTGATGCGACAGCCAATCGCGCGCTTCGTCTTCGGCCTGTTCTTCATCGGCCCGCACCGGATTCCACAGAGTCATCAGCCCCGCGCGATCCTCGCCCAAATGATCGGGTGGGGGCGCTGGAAGGCCAAACGCCTTATGCCCAAGCGCACCAATCGCAGCGTTGACAAAGTCAAGCAGCGGCTGTGCGGTTCGGAAAGAGCGCTCCAGATCAAGCGGCAGCCAATTGGGCACGCGGCGGTCGTCGCGAAGACCCAGCGCGTGCTCACGCGCGTCCAGCACGCGGCGGCGGATCTTGGCCCGCGCGCGCTCGTAATTCTCCGGGCTCGTACCCTGAAAGCCAAAGATCGCCTGCTTGTAATCGCCCACCGTGAAGATCGTACGCAGCTTGTCACCGCTTGCCCCTTCGCCGCTGAAGAAGTCATCGATCAGCGCATCAACGATGTCCCATTGCGCTTCGTTGGTGTCCTGCGCTTCATCAATCAGGATGTGATCAAACCGACGATCGAGCTTGTAGCGGATCCAGTCCGCGGTGTCGGCGCGTTTCAGCAATGCGGCAGCCTGGCGGATCAGATCATCAAAGTCGAGCAAGCCCTCGCGGCGCTTAGCCTCGATCCATTTGAGCGAGAACGCGCGGCCCAGTTCGAGCGCGGCGGCGAGCAGGTCAGCCAAGCCGAGCAGCGCACGGCGTTCCTCGACCATCGCGACGGCCTGCGCGACAAGCTCTTGACCGGGCACAAAGCCGGGATCGCTCTCGCGCGGCTTCTTGAGCTTCTGGCTTGGCGTGCCATCCGCTTTGAGCAGCGTCCCACGAAAGCCCCCAAAGCTTGCCGCGCGCGCGGACTGATCGAGAGCCAACCATTGCGTGATAAAGGCCAAGCACTGCTCCGCGGTCTTAGTGCCCCAAGCCTCAAGCGGCGTCATCATGGCGCGCAAGGTGTCGTCAGGAAAGATATCGGGATTGAGGCCATCCAGCGCCCAGGCTTGATCCGCGTCAGCGGGTATTGCGAGCAGATTGCGAACGCGGCCTTTGACCGGGGATTGCCACGCGGCAGGCCCCTCCCACAGCTCTTCGCGCGCGGCGCAGCGCATCAGCCATTCACGCAGGCTGCCCGGGTCCTTTCGCGTGACGAACAGCTGCACCGCGTCAAGGATGCGCGTATCGTGCGTCGCCTCCGCCTCGCTTAGAAGGTCTGAGAGCACTTCGCGGGCAAGAAGTTCGCGCTGGCGATCCTCCACGGGACGTGATCCGGGGACAAGATCGGCTTCCTCCGGAAAGCTCGTCAGAAGCCATTGAGAGAACGCGTGAATCGTATCGATCCGAAGGCCACCGCCCGGGCAATCAAGAACGGTCGCGAACAAAGCGCGCGCGCGTTCGCGGGTTTCCGGCGCAGGGTCCGCGCCCAGGTGTTGAAGCTCGGTGTAGAGTTTGGTGTCGTCAAGCCGCACCCAGCGCGCCAGAACGGCGTTGATGCGGTTTGCCATTTCCGCCGCGCCCGCTTTGGTAAAGGTGAGACACAGAATCTGGTCGGGCTCAACATCCGGCCGCAGCAATAAGCGCAGCACGCGCGCGGAGAGCACCTGCGTCTTGCCTGTTCCCGCAGAGGCTGAAAGCCAAACATTGTCCGATGGCTCAACCGCACGGGCCTGGTTGCCGGAAAGGGGGAAGACCTTCGCGCTCACGCCTCGCCCTTCTCGCTTTCCGGCTTCGCGGAAAACACCCACTCTTCCAACCGCATCAGCTGATCGTAATCGGAATAGCCGGGATAATCGGGATTTTCCTTTGCGACAAAGGGCGCAGTACCCAAGATGTAGCGCTCTATCGCCTCAGTCAGCTTAGCCTCGTGCAAAGGCAGAAATTCGTCGGGTTCAAGGCCCGTTTCGCGCGCGCTCAGCTTCATCGGAACGCTGATCTCGCCGAACTCTTCACCCTTCTTGCGCAAGGACCAATATTCGAACACGCTGGCTTGCGCGCGAAGGGCCGTCTCCGCAGGCGCCTCCCGATTGGCGCGAAATCCGCCATGGCGTGCGATCAACCCGAGCACGCCCAATTGTAGCCGGTAGCCCGCCGCGGTCTCCTTCTTGGAAGGAGCGCTGCCGGTCTTGTAGTCGACGATCGCCAGTGTTCCGTCGGGCAAATGATCGATCCGGTCGGCCTGTCCGAAAACGCGCACGCCAAGATAGGTCATCGCCCCCCAACTTTCCGTCAGAGCGACGGTGCGCCCATCCTCGGCCGCCAGATTGATCCAGTTTTCAAATCGGGCGAGCGCCGCCATGATCCGCGGGCGCCATAGACCCCAGAGAAGCGGGTGCGGATTGCTCGCCGCGAGCGCTTCATGCGCGTAGGGGATCAGCGGCAAGGCAGGGTCCGTCACGCGCGCTTTGTGCCAGCCATCGAGGATTGCGTGGACCAAAGTCCCGCGCAAAGCCGGGTCGCTGAAAGGATCGGCTGCCAGCGGGTCGAGGGGGCGCAGGCCAAGGATTTTCTGCGCGTAGAACTGGTAGGGATCGCCGAGCAACCGATCGAGCGCCGTCGCGCTGATCGAAACCCGGCGGAGCTGTGGCGAGGGATTGGGAGCGGGGCGCGGATAGGCGTTCTCAACCGGCGGTGGGGCGCGATCGATCCGAGGAAGCAGCGCCGGCGTGCGCGTGTCGCGATGCTTGGCCGCCTGATCTTCTCCCAGCAGCGCCTCAACCCGCAGCAAGAAGCGCGACGGGCGCGTTGGTCCCTCTTGGTCGCGTTGAGCCCGGCTCAGGACCACTTCGGGCGCGCCCATCGCTCCGGCCAGGTCGTGCGCCGCGAGCCCAATCCGAAACTCCGATCCCGGCACCCCAAGCGCGCGCAGAACGCCGGGCGCGAGCAAGCTGTCGGGCGACAGGGTTTGCGGCCATGTTCCTTCGTTAAGCCCGGCGCAGATGACCAAATCAGCGCGCGCCATACGCGATTCCAGCAGACCGTAAACGGCCACCCGCGGATGGCCTCCATAAGGCGGGCGCACGGCGATCTCATCCATCGCATCGCGCAAGACGCCCGCCAGATCGGCTCGAGCTATTCGCGTTGCGCACTCACCAGCGTGATAGCGCATGTCTTCGACCATACGCGCCAGAGCTCGGCCATCCTCGCGCGCCCAAACGGCTTCTCCGGCCAGCGCCTCGCACGCCGCGCTGACGCGGTCGAGCGCTTCGGCAAGGTGCGTATCGTCGGGCAGGTTGAGGACAGGAGCAAGGTCCGCCTCAACAGCTTCCCACCACGCTGTAACCTGAGCGCTGCTTGTGTCGTTTGCCGCCTGACGCAAAGGGGCAAGACCGGTCGCTGGAGCCGGACCGCGCAACTGGCGTTCAAACCGGCGCAGATGCGCCAGCCATTCGCTGCGGGCCTGGCCATCGCCGCTCCCCACAAGCGGATGGCTCAGAGCCGCGACAAGACTCACCGGCTCAGCGCCCTCGCCAGCAAGTCGCGCAATCTGCGCGAACAGGCGCCCAGCCGGGGTAAGCGACAGAGGCCGCCCTGCGGTGTCGTCGGCAGAGATATTCCAGCGCGCAAGATGCTGCACCACGCGCCGTGCAAGCGAGCGATCCGCGCTGATCACCGCAGCGCGTTTCCCCGGCACCTCCAGCGCCTCTCGCACCAGAAGAGCGATCGCTTGCGCCTCTTCTTCGCTGGTCGCGCTGGTGAGCGTGCGCAGACCAGGCAATTGCCGCTTCTCTGCCCCCAGCGTGACCCAGCTCTTGCTTGCTTGCGGGGGGAGGAACAGCGAGCTGATCGCGCGGCTGCGCGCAGGCTCTGCCGCGCTCAGCCCGCGGCGGTGCCAAGGGCGGACCTCTTCACGCGCAAGCCCCATGCGCTCCAACAGCAGCTTCAAATGGTATTGCGGGTGGGTCAGCGCGTCCGCACGCCCGAACACCGTGCCGCCGGGCTCAGGCGCCGCGCCAGCGCGGCCAAGCTCCTCCCAAGCGGTCTCTTCCATGGCAAGATCCAGATCGGGCAGGATCACCGCGCCCTGCGGAAGATCGGCGATGGCGCGCAGCATGCGCGCCAGAGCGGGCGAAGCGCTCGTCACGCCGGCCGCAACGATCGGCTCTTCGGGCGGGGCTTCGCGCCAGCCTTTGCGGGCACGCTCAAACAGGAGATTGCGCCGGGTGGCCGCGTCGACCTCACCAAGTTCAGCCAGCCGCGCCAACCACCGGGCTTGGACCCGCGCAAACAAACGGATCGAATTCTGCCAATGCCCTGAAAGATCTCCCAACATGCCCAGAACGTCCTCGCTCATGAGGTCTTCCGGGGTCTTTTCCTCCACCAACAGCCGATCCATGGCGCGGGAGATTTCGCGCGCAAGACGCAAACGCGCCGCTCCAGGCAGAGCAGGCTTACCCAGATCCCTGAGCTCCATCTCCACCAAACGCGCGAGCTCAAGCCAGCGCCGGGTGGGCTCAACAGCCGGTGGCAGATCGCTTGCGCCCAGCGGAGCCAGAAGCGCGCCCAAAGCCTCATCCAGATCAAGATCACCCACCGCGACCATCCGTGGCATAAGCAAGCCCGCCTTTCCGGCTTCGCCCGTGTGCCGCACAAAGGCCTCGGAAATCGTGCGCGCCGCGCGCGAACTGGGTACCAAAAGCGTCAGGCGCGCCAGACCCATATCGGGCTGAGCGTAGCGGGGTACCAGGCCAGCAACCAAGGCATCGGCAAAGCCGCGATGAGCGGCAATCGAGTAGACCTTGGGCGTCTGCCTAGCCACGCTCGAGCGCGACCTCGGTCGGCCGGATGGCTTGCGGGGTGCCCACTTCGAACCAAAGCCCGGTGAAGGAGACGCCGAACAAGCGGCCTTCCTCGATCGCGCGGTTCCATAAGATGTTGGTTGAGAACTTACCCGTTGGCGCGTCGCGCAAAAGGCGCTGCGCAACCAGCTGAATGCCGGTGTAGATGAAGGGCGCGATCCGCCCCGCCCTGCGCCGCGAAAGCTTGCGAAGAGGGTCCATGTAGAAATCGCCCTCGCCCGCATAGTTGGCCGCGCGCGTGTGCGGTACGACGAGCAAAAGCGCATCCATGGCTTCCGGATCCCACCGAGTGGAAAGATCGGCGAATGCGTTGTTGGGGCCGTCAAGCCAGATGTTGTCGGCGTTGAGGCAGAAGAAAGGATCGGGCAAATCTTCCTTCGCTTTGATCAAACCGCCCCCGGTTTCGAGCAGCTCTTCGCGCTCGTCAGAGATGATCACGCGCGGCGCTTCGCGTTCGAGCAAATGCGCCTCCAGCGCATCGGCCAGATAGTGCACATTGACCACCGCCCTGGCCAAGCCGGCTTCAGCCATCCGATCGAGTGCGTGATCAACCAGCGGTTTGCCCGCAACGCGCACCAACGGCTTGGGCTGCGAGGCGGTAAGCGGACGCATGCGCTTGCCAAGCCCGGCCGCCATTACCATCGCGGTATCGCTGACAAGATCACTCATGCGATGGGCGCTCCACACCGTTTTCGCAGATCATCGGGGATATTGGCCTCGAACCAGCGCGCGACAGGCCCAAGCGCCGGGTGCGCAAGGTCGTGCTCCATCGCCTCCCACACTCGCGTGAGCAGAGCTAGATAGCGCGGCTTGCCATCGCGGGCGTTGAGTCGCGAGAAGATCCCGACAATCTTGGCGTTGCGTTGCGCCCCGAGGCGAGCGTAATCCGCATCGAAATCGGCGCCGGTCCTTGCTTTGGCGCGATACCGCGCAAGCATGGCCGCCTCAAGCTTAGGTGATACATCGCGGCGCGCGTCCTGAAGGAGCGAAACAAGGTCATAGGCGGGGTGACCGGCCAACGCGTCTTGAAAGTCGATCAGCCCTTGCGGCGCATCGGGAACGCCGCCGAGCAGCATTATGTTCTCCGCGTGGTAATCACGCAGCACGGTTACACGCGGCTTGGAGCTACAGTGAAGCGGTTCCAGCGCCTCGTCCCAGGCGGCAAGATACGCTTGTTTATCGACCTCCAGGCCGTGCGCGGGACAATACCATTCGGTGAACAGCGCGACCTCGCGCGCATAAGTCGCTCTGTCGTAATCGGGAAACGGACCAGCGGGGCGCTGATGAAGCGCAACCAGCGCATCAATTGCAGCCTCATAAGCGGGCGTTTCGCCGTCCGGGTGCGCGTCAATCCAATCGCGCATGCGATCGTTGCCGAAGTCCTCAAGAAGCACCCATCCCGCTGCGGGTTCGCTGGCGTAGATCTTGGGCGCGCGCAGGCCGTGCGCATCCAGCCAGTCCGCAACCTTTAGGAACGGGACGGGGTCTTCGTGCGGCGGCGGCGCGTGCATCACCATCGCGCCATCGGGAACGCCCTCACCCGCAGCTCGGCGCAACCGGAAGTAGCGGCGGAATGAGGCGTCACCAGGGATCGGGTCAATCTCGGCATCGTTCCAACCCGCCTGGCGCAGGAATTCGTGCAAACCTTGCGGCAATTCATTCATGGCATTCGCCCTAGCCAATCTGCCCCGCCGCTCGCAATCGCAATCCGGCCTTCCTCCGCATGTTCAAGCGTGATTTCCAGGCACGCCGCCTCATGCGCAAATCCACCCGCGCGCTCGGGCCATTCTGCCAAAAGAGCGGCGCCGCTGCGGTAATCCTCAAGCCCAATCTCCGCGAGCTCTTCCGGGGTCTCCAAACGATAAAAATCCGCGTGCGCAACCGGGATACGCAAAGGCGGAGCGTCGTAAGTCTCAACAAGGGTAAAGGTCGGCGACGGCACTTCGTGCTGATAGCCCAAGGCGGCCAGGATGGCGCGCGCCAAGGTGGTCTTACCCGCACCCAGACCCCCGGACAGAGCAACAACATCCCCTTCGCGCAAGACCGCGGCCACACGCTCGCCATAGCTCTTTGTCGCTGCCAGGTCAGGCAGCCTTATTCGCTGTGGGCTCGGAGCAGGATCGCTCACGGCAGGCGGATGATCGCGGTCGTGCCCACGCCTTCTTCGCTGGCCAATTCGAGCGTACCACCATGCGCTTCGACAAGTTGCCGCGCAAGCGGGATGCCAAGGCCATTGCGGGTCGAGTTGGGGGCGCCTTGGGCCACGCTTGTCTCACCCATCGCTTTTGTCAGCTGCTCCTCGCTCATACCGGTTCCGTTGTCGGAAATCACGATCGCACAGCCCCAGTCATCGTCTGCGCCAGGCTTCGGAATTTCAATCAGGATACGCCCGTCCTGAGGTGTTCCCTTGATCGCGTTGTCGAGCAGGTTCCCAAGCGCGCGCGCCAGCTGTCGCGGGTCGGCCATGGCCAGACGGCCTTTCTTGCCCTTGAGATCAAGAGCAAGTCCAGCCTCTATGATCGCCGACTCGCGCTCGCGGATGAGGCCTGTCACAAACGGTAAGAGCTCAACTTTCTCTTTGGTAATCGGCAGCAGCCCAGCTTCGCCTTGCGACAGGTCGAGCACATTCTCCACCTGCTCCGTGAGCTGATCGACCGACGTCAGAATGGCCTCGACATATTCGTCCGCTTGCCCGCTCAAGTCGCCGCCCGCGCCGCTTGCGAGCATCTCAGCAAAGCCACGGATGGTGGTAAGCGGGTTGCGAAATTCGTAGGACATGTTCGCAAGGAAACGGGTCTTGACCATGTCGGCCTCCTCCAGCGCCTCCGCTCGCTCGCGCAGGGCCTTCTCTGCCTTTTGCGAATCGGTGATATCGAGCACGGTCAACAGTCCGTTGCCATCGGGAAGCGGGACGCCAGCGAAACGCAGCGTCCGGCCATCAGCAAGTTCCACCAGGCCGTTCTTCTCATGCCGGTCGAGCGTGGCCGCGCGGACGACGGCGCCGATTTGCGCAGCGTCGGCGGCGCGCACGAGATTCTCGCCGATCGCGTCGAGCAGCCCCTGTGCGCTGGGGTGAGCGTCGAGGAATTCGGGCGCAAGACCCCAGGTTGGCGCAAAGCTGCGGTTCCACAACTGGACCGAACCATTGGGCGCAAAGATCGCCAAGGCTTCGAACAGGCTGTCGAGCGTGGCGGTGCGCGTGCGCAGCAACGTGTCGCGCGTGGCTGAAAGGGCGAGGCTTTCGGTCCGATCCTCGGCGATCATCACCAGTCCGCCATCGGGCATCGGCTGTGCAACAATACGCAAATGCGTTCCGCCGGGAAGCGGCCAGTTTTCCTCCTTGGTGTCGGGCTGATCAAACCACTCGACATGTTCGCGGCGCCATTCGGGAAAGTCGCGCACTTCAGGGGTGCGGCCCTTTTCGCGCGCTTCGGCCAGAAACCGCTCAAAGGCCAGCGACCCTGCCTCGCTGCCATCGCCAATATCCGCGCCCAGTTCAAACAGGCGGCGGAAGGGCAGATTCGTGTAATTGAGCTGCCCCTCTCCATCGAATTGTGCAACGCCAATCGAAAGCTGATCAAGCATGGTGCGCTGAGCGAAGCGATAGGCGCGAAACTCACGCAGGACCTGCTGCTGCGCTTCGATATCGATCGCGTAGCCCGCAACGCCTTCTGCGCCTAGCGGTAAGTCGCTCACCCGCAAGGTGCGCCGCGCGCCATGAACGGTCGCCGCCACCGTGCGCTCGGTCTTGACCTGGCGGACCAGACTGTCGCGCGCGATTTCGGCGGGGGAGCGATCACCTTCATCTTCGAGCAGCTCGATCTGTCCCTGCACAACCGCTTCCGCGCTGCCGGCTGCAACCGCCTCGACATAGGCCGCGTTGACGAGCTGGAGCGCCATAGTCTTGTCGCGAAACCACATGGGCATGGGCGCGGCTTCGATAAGGCCGATGAGCGCGGTAAAGTCCGCCTCCGCGCGCGCAGCCGTTTGGCGCAGGCGACTGAGCTCGTCCTCGCTTTCGGAAAAGTCAAACACCCACACCAGCGCTGCACCGCCCGGCGAAACCTGCGGATCGGCCAAGGAACCGTGCAGAGCAAGACTGCGATGGGCACCAGGCAGCACGAGCGCCATCTGAAAAGGAGCAGCGCTCTTTTGCGTCAATCGGACTTTCTCAGAAAGCTCCTCAATCTGGCTCGCGGTCAGACCATCATCGCGCGCGAGCTCCGAAAGATATTGCGGCATCTGCGCAAGGCCAAGCCATCTCGCGAGACGCTCGGGCGCCTCGATCCGACCATCGACGCGCACCAGCATCGGTATCGCCGGAGCGCCATCGAGCAAGGACTGCATGCGCCTGAGTGAAGTCTGCAACGCCTTGGCCCGGCGAACTTTCGCCTGCGATCGCCAGACAAGCGCCGCCGCGGCCACCGTCCAGGCGGCGAGCACCAGGCCTATGATGGCCGCAGCGAGCGGGGTGATCTCCATAGCAAAGCAGCTATGCGCCCCCGCGCGGCGATGCAACCAGTGCGCACCCGAAAGCGGGCGATTGATGTATCCAAGCGACGTACGACCCGCGCCGCGCCCGAAGACGCATCTTCACCGCCGAACGGCGGACGGGTTACCAGTTTTCCTTGTACGGGCGCAGGTCCAATTCGTGCGTCCAGGCCGAACGGTGCTGAATATGCACATGCCAGAACGCTTCAGCAATCGCATCCGGTTCCAGGCTGCCATCTTCACCAAGTTGTTCAAGGTATTGCGGAATGATGGACTGGATCATCTCGCCATTGATCACGCCATCGATCACAAAGTGGGCAACGTGCACGCCATACGGCCCAAACTCCCGCGCGAGCGATTGGGCAAGCATCCTGAGGCCCGCCTTCATCGAGGCAAAGTGCGCAAAGTTTGACTTGCCCCGCATCGAACCCGAAGCGCCGGTAAAAAAGAGGCTGCCTGACCCTTGGGTCTTCAGGATTGGGATGGCGCGCTTAGCGGTCAGAAAGGCGCCAAAATTGCCCACACGCCAGAACGCCTCATACGCATCCGCCTCAAGCTGTTCGAACGGGATCACTGCGTTGTTGCCCGCATTGTAGAGCACCGCGGCCACCTCTCCGCGCTCAGCGACAGCGGCGAACAGCGCGTCCTGATCCTCAGCCGAAGTGACATCCGTGCGCACCGCTTGCGCCGATCCGCCCGCCTCTTTGATGACCTCAGCGACGGCTTCGATCTTTTCAAGCGTGCGCCCGGCGATGATCGCGTGGAGCCCCTCGCTCGCAAAGCGCCGCGCCAATGCGCCGCCCACACCATTGGACGCGCCCACGCCTAGCACCACCACCGATTTAGCCATTGCTCGCTCTCCCAAATACGAAACGCCCCGCTCTTGTCGGCCAAGAGCGGGGGTTTGGCAAAGCAGTTTCGCTTTGAGCGCGCTTAGTAGCGGTAGTGGTCCGGCTTGAACGGACCCGCGGCGGGCACACCGATATAGTCGGCTTGCTTCTGGCTCAGTTGCGTCAGTTGCACGCCCAGCTTTTCGAGGTGCAGCGCGGCGACTTTTTCGTCGAGGTGCTTGGGCAGGACGTAGACGTCGTTGTCGTATTCGTCCGACTTGGTGAACAACTCGATCTGAGCCAGCGTCTGGTTGGTGAAGCTTGCGCTCATCACGAAGCTGGGGTGGCCAGTGGCGCAACCCAGGTTCACCAGACGACCCTTGGC
>CALCCG010000142.1 GCA_937899785.1 uncultured Erythrobacter sp.
TCACGAAGCTGGGGTGGCCAGTGGCGCAACCCAGGTTCACCAGACGACCCTTGGCGAGGATCAGCAAGTTCTTGCCGCCGGGAAGCGTCACCATGTCGGTGCCTTCCTTGATCTCCTTCCACTCGTAATTGTCGAGCGCGGAGATTTGAATCTCGCTGTCAAAGTGGCCGATATTGCACACGATCGCCATGTTTTTCATGTTCTTCATGTGCTCGCCGGTGATGACGTCTTCATTGCCGGTGGCGGTGACGAAGATGTCAGCGCGGTTGCACGCTTCTTCCATGGAGACGACTTCGTAGCCGTCCATAGCCGCCTGCAGAGCGCAGATCGGGTCGATCTCAGTGACCATCACGCGGGCCCCGCCGTCCCTCAAGGAAGCGGCAGAGCCTTTGCCCACATCGCCATAGCCAGCAACACAAGCGACCTTGCCGGCCAGCATCACATCCGTGGCGCGGCGGATCGCGTCGACCAGCGATTCCTTGCATCCGTAGAGGTTGTCGAATTTCGATTTGGTGACGCTGTCGTTTACGTTGATCGCCGGGAACGGGAGCTTGCCCTGCTTGGCGATCTGGTAGAGGCGCATGACGCCCGTGGTGGTCTCTTCCGAAACGCCTTTGATGTTCTGAACGCTCTTGGTGAGGTATCCCGGCTTCTCAGCGACATAGGCTTTAAGCGCGCGCTGAAACTCGATTTCCTCTGCGTTGGCGGGCGGCGGCATTTCCTCACCCGCTTCGAGACGTGCGCCCCACAGCGCAAACATGGTGGCGTCGCCGCCATCGTCCAGGATGATGTTGCTAGTGAGATCGGGATCGGCATCGGTCGACCAGTCGAAGATGCGGCCCACATAGTCCCAGTAATCCGCCAGCGTTTCGCCCTTGATGGCGAAAACCGGAATACCTTGCGCGGCAATCGCGGCGGCGGCGTGGTCTTGCGTCGAGAAGATGTTGCAGGTCGCCCAGCGTACATCCGCGCCCAACGCCACCAGCGTCTCGATCAGAACCGCGGTCTGGATCGTCATGTGCAGCGAGCCGGTGATGCGCGCGCCTTTCAAAGGCTGCGAGGCGCCATACTCATCGCGCAGCGCCATCAGGCCCGGCATTTCGGTTTCGGCGATCGCGATCTCGTCGCGGCCAAACTGAGCGAGCGCAATATCCTTGATGATGTATTCGTGACTGAGGGCGGCGGTGGCCATAATCTGTCTCCGTAAACTCTTTTGCGCGCCCTAGCGGCGCACCTCGGATGAGGCAAATATAAAGTTATCTTTATATCTGTAATTGTTGCCGCCTACGCAAAGGCGACTATATCCGCACAAAACCGACCCCGAGAGGAAAAGGATATTACGTCATGACGATTTCCGTAGGCGACACGCTTCCCGATGTGACCATGGTAAAGGCCACCGCCGAAGGGCCACAACCTGTCCAATCCGGCGAATTTTTTGCTGGCAAAAAGGTTGCGCTGTTTTCGGTGCCAGGCGCGTTTACTCCGACATGTTCCGCGAAACACCTTCCCGGCTTCGTCGAGAAGGCTGGCGAACTGAAGGAGAAAGGCGTTGACGAAATTGTCGGGACGGCAGTGAACGACGCCTTTGTCATGGGTGCGTGGAACAGCGCAGCGGGTTCACAAGACATTACGATGCTCGCCGATGGCAACGCCCACTTCGTCGAAGCGGTTGGCCTCACCATGGACGGATCAGGCTTTGGCATGGGCACACGCGGTCAGCGCTTCTCGATGGTTGTGAACGACGGGGTCGTTGAGCAACTCAACGTCGAGGCGCCCGGCGATTTCAAGGTCTCGAGCGCGGAGCATATGCTCGATCAGCTTTGATGATCCCGGACGGGCCTGCCCTGCGCAGTTTGTCTCCGGTCTAACCGAGAGGCGGAGCGCCAAAGGCGACCCAGACGGCCAGACCCGCCGACATCCCCGCAGCGAGAAGAAAGCGGCCCAAGGACGCTGGCTCGTTCTCGTCGACGGCGTCGTTGATGATCTTTCGACCTGAGATCATCGGGCTCACCAGATCGTTGTGTTTGGCTGCCGCGTAAAACACAATCGCGCTTAAGTGCAGCGCGACCATGACGATGACCACCCAATAGAACCATTCATGCCACTGGGTCAGCGCATCGGCTGTTGCCACACCAACAAGAGCGTTAAGCGGCCCGGTCGCGCCATCATACGGGTCGCCAGCAAACAGACCGGTGCCGACCTGAACCAGCATAAAGCCGAGCAAGGCCAGAACGCTCAGCGCGCCGATCGGGTTGTGGCCAATCGTTTGCGCGGCTGAGCCCGCCTTGCCAGTGAGATAGGCCAGCACCGTTAGGGGGTCTTTCACAAACGATCCAAAGCGCGCGGTCTTTGTGCCAATGAATCCCCAGATGATGCGGAAAACCAGCAAACCGAAAAGCGCAACACCAAAACGCTTGTGCAAACCCCATTGCGAATTCTCGGCGGTCCACCACAAGCCAGGCACCAGAAACGCAAAGCTCCAATGGCACACACGCAAAGGAAGATCCCAGACACGAATGCTGGGATCGCTCAACAAAGGGGATCGCGGCGCCGTCGCCACCCGATCAATCGGTGTCGAGCCGGAACGTATCATGGCAGTTCTTGCAAGACCCGCCAATGGCTCCGACCTGATCGCCAACCGCTGCGGCGTCGCCTCCCTCTGCGATGGTGATCATCTCGGCTGTCGCATCCGCCAAACGCTTATGGGCCTCAGTGAATTTCTCGGGATCGTCCCAAATGTTGGAAAGCGCCTCTGTGTCGAAACCATCATCGACAGAGGTGCCTTCGGGAAATTGGCTTTCGAGCTTCAACGCTGTTGCGTTCATTTCGGTCGCAGCCGTGGCGATCACCGTCATATCGGGGCTGCCGCCTTCGAGTTGGGTCCGAATGGCCTTGAAGGACTTGCCAAGCGATTTGAAATTGGCCTGGCGCTCATCAATAACAGCGGGCTCAGGTCCAGCCACGCTCGCCGCCTCATCCCCGGCGGGTTCTTCACCACAGCCGGCCAAGCCAACAGATATTGCAATCAGGGCTGCCCCTGAAATCAGTCTTGTACACGCCATCACCCAACTCCTGCTCTCTAGTGGGTCACATCCGTTCGGCGCATCCCGTTCACCGACATCCAAAAGACTAACGCCCCCTGCAGGAGTTCCGCAAGGGGCGTCAGAGAATTTGGCTCGCTTGATCAAACCAGGGGGGTTTAATAGCCCATCAGGCTCATCACTTCCTTGCGGCTGCGATGGTCGTCGAGGAAACAACCCATCATCCGGCTGGTCACCATCTTGACATCGGGCACCTTCACACCCCGGCCGGTCATACAGCCATGCGCGGCTTCGATCACAACAGCGACACCACGCGGTTCGAGGTGCTCCCAGATGCAGTCGGCAACCTCCGCGGTAAGGCGCTCTTGCACCTGAAGTCGGTTGGCATAGCCGTGCAGAACACGCGCAAGCTTCGACACGCCGACAATCTTTTTATCGGGGAGATAGGCGATATGCGCGACGCCGGTGATCGGCACCATGTGGTGTTCGCAATGCGAATTGAACGTGATGTCTCGGAGCATCACGAGCTCTTCGTAGCCGCCGACCTCTTCAAACTGCCGGGTGAGGTGAACGGATGGGTCTTCCTGGTTGCCCTGACAAAACTCAAGCCACGCGCGGCCTACGCGTTTGGGCGTGTCGACAAGGCCTTCGCGGGTCGGATCATCGCCCGCCCACCGGATCAGCGTGCGCACCGCTTCCTGAACGTCCTCTGGCACATCCGGTTTGTTCATGGGGTTATCAGGATCAAACTCGTGTTGGTCTTGGATATAGTTCATCTGCCTTGGTCTTTCTTCGCATCAGAGCGGACCTGCGGCGCGGTCCATCTCAGTGGTCGCCGTTAAAAAAATAATAATAATTGCTTAAGCTTTGTGAGATTACATCCCCTTATGTGCGCGATCGTGACGCGCGCATCCCGGATTGTCGCAGAGTAGAAGTGGGAAACGGAACGGACAGCGCACACCTCGGCTTCGCCCCGCTCTCACCGCGTTGCGAATCAGAGAGCTCGACAGGCCTTCGACCAAACCAAAAAAGGGATCACCCTTTGAGGGCGATCCCTTTTTTGGCGCGCCAGGAAGGATTCGAACCTCCGGCCGCCTGATTCGTAGTCAGGTACTCTATCCAGCTGAGCTACTGGCGCGCGTGAGCGGCGGCACATAAGGGCGCATCGCGGGCTTGGCAACACCTGATTGCGCCTAGATGCGCGAATCACGACAGCGCCGCGCTCACTTCGCAGCCTAGCCGGGAAACAGCCGTATCGCCAGGTCCTCGTCGAGCGGTGGTTTGGCAAGGGAATCGATTTGTGAAGGGGTAAACCAATCGATCGCCTCTCCCTCTAACGCGCGCGCAACGCCGTCCCATCGTTCAATTTTGTAAAGCAATATGACAATGGGCAAAACTGAGCCTGGTAGCCCGGAATCTGCGAAGAACAGCTCTTCGCAAGCATCCGGAAGAACCCTTATGCCAAGCTCTTCGTGAAGCTCCCGGCACAAAGCTTCCCTAGGAGTTTCATACGGTTCGACCTTCCCACCGGGAAATTCCCATAGGCCGCCATGGTGCTTTCCCAAAGGCCGACAGTGCATCAACCAAAGTCCATCGCCGCGCACCAGGGCTCCGGCAACCACCAGGAGGGTCTGCGAATTCATGTCGGTTTTTTTTCCAACTCTGAGGGTCGTCTCAACCCTTTGTTAAAACTCTGATCCGATTTTCAAACAGTCAGCAACTTAGCAGACGGGTGTACCTATGGTTTTGACGAAATTCCTAAAGCACATTGGAAGCGACAGCCAAGGCGCAACCGCAGTTGAGTACGGACTGATTGTAAGTCTCGTCGTCATTGCGATGCTTGGAGCTTTGCAGGCAGTTGCCAACGCAAACTCCAATCAGTGGAGTGCCGTCGAGACGAAAGCAACGGATGCAATGTCGGGAAATTAAGCTTTTCGAAAGTCCGCGAATTAGGAATTTCTCAAGAGCTACCCCGTATCGCATCCAAAGTCTGTTCTAATTATCGGACGGGCACGGGTACCGAAGACCAAACCAGGAGACTAGAAATGAAGTTCATCAACAAGCTGGCTCGCGACGAGCAGGGCGCCACCGCCATCGAGTATGGCCTTATCGCTGCTCTGATCGCCGTTGCTGCGATCACCGCCATGCAGAGCCTCGGCAACTCGCTCGACGAGACTTTCTCGGGCGTTGCTTCCACTCTGGACGCCAACCAGGCTCCGTCGTAAGTCGCAAACGCGATTTTTCGACTGCGAAAAACGAAAGCGGCGGGGATCATCCCCGCCGCTTTTTGTTTGTGCCAACGAAAAATTTAGACGCCTGCGCGCACCCAATCACTGCGCGCGCACAACCAGCTTCATCTTTTGTCCGGCGCGCAGCTCGTCGCTTGATCCCAAGGCGTTAAGCACTCTGAAGCGAGCTTCCTGATTGTCGCTATACGCCATGCGCCGGGCCAGGGCGCTGATCGTGTCGCCGCGCTGGACTGTCACAACATCAATCCGCTTGGGGACAACGGCGTTGGCTTCCGATGTGGAAATGCGCCGCATCGACTGGAACATCGGGTTGAACGTCGCTGCCCGTCCCGCCGGCGCTATGGCCGCGAAATGATACGCGCGATCGCGGGTAAACTCATACGCGAAGACCACAATATCCACCTGACTGTTGCCGTTGCGCGCGCGCGCCGTGCCATAAGCGGCGGTGAGGCCGTTCACACTGGTGCGGCGGATCTCTTGCGGGGCGAGCGTGCTGTTTTCGCCTCCCAGCGCGCGGAATTGCTGGCGGATATACGTGTCCAGATCACCCGAATACGGCGCCATGGTCATCTGCGCCTGCCCGCCCTGGCCATTGATACTGACCGCGCGTGAGGAATTGACCATGTAGAAACCCTGCGGCGCCGTGAAGGACAAGCGCAAGTCGGGATGGATGAAGCGGCTTCCCTCAATCAGGCCTTGCTTTGGGTCATCACCATAAAGGAGCCCGTCAATCCGAGTCAGAAACGTGTCGCGGTAGATCGCGCCTGTTCCCAGGCCTTGCGCCTTGGTCAACGCGGTTTGCACTCGGCTGGCAGGATCGGGATGGGTTGAAGCCCATTCCGGAACGCTCGCGTTGCGCCCCTGCACGCGCGCGTCGAGCGAGTTCTGCGCCGCTAGGCTGGAAAGAACCGTTCCCATCGCCCGCGGATCGTATCCTGCGCGGGTAAGATAGGTGATCCCAAGTTGATCAGCCTCCAGCTCTTGCGAGCGCGAGAAGCGGAGCGTCAGAAGCTGCGAACCCTGAGTAAAAAGTCGACTGGCCGCGTTTCCGACCGCGCTATCGCCCAACAAAACCGAGCTTGCGATGGCGCCCAACAGCCCTAAGCCCTGATTGCGCTGCGCAGCCTGTTGGCGGCGCTGCGAGTGACGCGCGGCAACGTGACCCACCTCATGGCCCATAACCGCGGCCAGCTCGGCTTCGTTGTTCATCAGCGTCACCAGCTGCCGCGTCGTGTAAACATAGCCGCCCGGCACCGCGAAGGCGTTGTGCACGGGAGAGTTAAGAAGGCTCACCGTAAAACTGTCGCGCGCGCCGCCCAATCCGGAATGGACCGCGACATTGCGGGTCACAAGCTCCACGTAGTCCGCCTGAGGGCCACGCATCGCTCCGCCAAATTCGGCCAGCAATTGCGGGTGATACTCCGCTCCTTGCTTGGCTTCGTCCGGGGTGATCGGCGTGGACGCGGACGGGATCGAGCCGCCGCCTCCCATGCATCCGCTCAGACCCAAAACAAGCGGCGCCGCTCCCGTGATCCAAAGAGCCCGGCCTTTCGTCGGCATGGTTGTCTCTCCCTTGCGCTTTCAAATACGCTTGTTCTGGATGATACCGGCAAGTCGCCGCTGGCGGCAAGAGCCGCAGCGATCTCCCAGGACAAGAAAGCGGTGATCCGCGCTCAGCCAGCCATCTGCAAGAAGCGCTCTTCGCGCATGCGCATCAGCTCCTCGCTTGTCTTTTTCGAAAGAGCGTCAAGCTCTTCGCCAAGCGCGCGGCCAAGCGCAACGCTTGCCCCGTCAGGATCGCGATGCGCGCCGCCCACGGGTTCCTTTACGATACGGTCAATCACCTTGAGCCGCTTGAGATGCTGCGCGGTCACCTTCATCGCTTCGGCCGCTTCAGGAGCTTTTTCAGAGGTTCGCCACAAGATCGACGCGCAGCCTTCCGGTGAGATCACCGAATAGACCGCGTGCTCCATCATCAGCACACGCTCCGCGCTCGCCAGAGCCACAGCGCCGCCCGATCCGCCTTCACCGACAATCACCGCAACCATGGGAACCGGCAAAGCCAAACACGCCTCGGTAGACCGGGCAATGGCCTCGGCCTGCCCCCGCTCTTCAGCCTCAATCCCCGGAAACGCGCCCGATGTGTCGACCAGCGTCACGACCGGCAAACCGAATCGCCCCGCCATTTCCATCAAGCGGATGGCCTTGCGGTAGCCCTCCGGCTTTCCCATGCCGAAATTGTGTTGGATGCGGCTTTGCGTATCGTTGCCCTTTTCGTGGCCGATCAGCATCACCCGCCGGCCATTCAGCCGCGCGAACCCTCCCATGATCGCCAAGTCATCGCCAAAGTATCTGTCGCCCCCCAAAGGTATAAATTCTTCAAAGGCGTGAGCGACATAGTCGCGAAAATGCGGACGCGCGGGATGCCGGGCAACTTGCGTCTTCTGCCACGGGGTGAGCGAAGCGTATGTGCTTGCCAGAAGCTCAGCGCTTTTGCCTTCGAGACGCTTGATCTCGGCGGCGACATCGACGTTGTGATCGGCGTCAACTCCGCGCAGCTCGGAAATGCGCTCTTCGAGGTTGGCGACCGGCTTCTCGAATTCGAGATAGGAAATCATGCCAGCCGCGCTAGTCCTGTTGCGTTCGGGTCGCAAGGGGATGGCGCGAATTGACCAGCGCAACCAGCCGCGCTGCGTCCACATGGGTGTAAATCTGCGTGGTCGCGATGTCCGCATGACCCAGCAATGTCTGGAGCATACGCAGGTCCGCCCCACCCTCCAGCAAATGGGTAGCAAAAGCGTGGCGCAAAACGTGGGGGCTCATGCCGGACGGGGCGAGCCCCGCCCGCACCGTCAACTCTTTCAGCGCCTGATACAGCCGCACTCGGGTGAGATGCTGAGACCCTCCGGGCTTCTTGGGCCGGGAGGGAAAAAGAAAGGATGATGCGGGTTCTGCGGGGCGCACTTCAAGCCATCGCGACAACGCGTCGCGCGCCCGATCGCTGATTGGAACCATTCGGCTTACACCACCCTTGCCTTTGATTGTCATCAAAGGCGCGTCGCGCGGCAAGGCCACCATCGGAAGCGCAACCAACTCGCTTGCGCGCAAACCCGATCCATAGAGCAGCTCGAGCAGCGCGAGCAACCGAACCGCCGCAGGGCGATCTGAGGCGGCTTCCAGCTCCGCACGGGCGAACAGCGCATCGATCGCGTCGTGGCTAAGCACTTTGGGCAAGGGACGGCGCGTGCGCGGATTTGGCAAGGCGCCCGAAGGATCATCGTCGCGCCATCCTTCATCGACGGCAAAGCCGAAATACTGCCGTAGGGCAGAGGCTTTTCGGGCCACGGTGGAGGGCGCCAGATCCGCCCACTTTGCGGCGAGCTTCGCGACGTCGGTGCGGGCGACCCGCGCCAAATCGCCGATCAGCGTTTCAGCGCCCTCAAGATCGCGCGTGTAAGCGGCCAGCGTGTTGGGCGCCGCGCCGCGCTGCGCGCTCAGCATATCCAAAAACGCCTGGGTCGAAGCGGACATCGTGCCGTTCAACCTCAGGCCCGCGCCACCGCCTCCGCGGCGATCATGCGCGCGTGCGCCTCAAGCCCGACCTCGGCCAAAGCCGCGGTGACGTGGTAGAGATGCAACGGCGTCATCTGAGACCAGTCGTTGCCCTGCATTCCCAACCCGGCGAGCATGGCCACCATCGCAGCGTTCTTAACTTCCGCCGCGCGGCGGATCATGCGCACCCAGCGCGTGTCTCGGTTAAGGCCAAGCGACAGCCGACCGTCAAATGCGCCCCGGTCCGCAGCACCAAGGCGCTCAAGCCCTGCCAATCCGGCGATCAGGAATTGCGACTTGCGGCTTTCTTCGCTTGTGTCGTTATCGGCAAACGCGTCCAGACCCGCTTGCCCGACAACACCGCCCGCCGGATCCGCCAGCGTCAACAAAGCCCAACCCAAGCTCCCTTCCGCAGCAACCCGTTTCCAAGCCAGCGCGTCGCGATCCAACCCGGCCGCCAGCATCGAAACGATCAGTTCATCGGCGCGCGCTGAAAGAGCCTGCTCGACCGGAATCCGCGCCGCAGCGTAAGCTGTGAGGACTTTGGCCCAATACGCCTCATCCGTCGTCTCGTCGGTCCAAAGCGTTTCCATCGCCTCAACACGTTCCGCAGGGCTGGGCGCCAGATACGCGGTGCGCAGATACAGGGCCCGGTCACCCATGGCCCCGCCAACCGCCGTTTCGCGGTAGATTTCGCTGTAAAGATCAACCAAGGCCTGAGCGGAGAAGATGCCCTCCTCCGCTGCCCGCGCCGCGTGCCTCGCCCTCTGGGTCAGCGGCAGCATCGCCGCGCTGGCGCCCGCGCGATCGTAATACGCGCCCAAATCTTGCAAGAGCGGAGCTGGAACCGGCTCTCCGACGGCGCTCGCAAACGCAAAACGCCAAGGATTGAGCTGGTCCACGCCCTCCCATTCGATTGAGACCGCGCGTCGGCCGCGCCCCGCCGCACCAGCAAAGCGCCGCGCCAGGAGGATGTCTATCGCAGGCGCAATCTCTTCGTTAAGCGCGGCGTCGAGCTGCGACCCAGCCAAGGCGCTTTCCCCCGCATAGGCGTTGCAAATCGCGGTGATGATCGTCCACTGGGCGGCGCGTTCTCCATCGCCTTGTGGCGCGCCGCGCAAGCGAACAAAGGGGCAAACGCCCACTGGATCCGCCTCGGCGATGAAAGCCGTCAGCGCCTCTTCGGCAAGCGCCTCAGACCAATTGCCCGTGTCAACATCCTGAATCAGCGCGCGCGCGACCGCGTATTCGCCTATCCGATTGAGCGCTCCAGCCCGCAGCGCGGCAAACTCAACCGGGTCCATCCCATTCGGCGCTTCCAAACGACTGGCCAGCGCGCGACGCAGGAGGATATGCCCCCAGCGGGACACCAGCGGCGTCGCGGTGCCAGATAACGCCGCCCGCACAAGGCTTGGCGACTGCTTGCCCACGCTGGCTACTGGGAAACCTCCTTCGCGCGGAGCAATCAGGCCGACTCGCGCCAGCGATCGCCGGGCTGCGGGTGGGATGTCGTATTGCGGTTTCAGACCGAACAGGTCGTCGAGCTCATCCGTGGTGAGCTGTTCGAGCTCTTCAACCGTCGGCAAATCGCGCAACTCTTCGTCGGACAGCTCGGAAACCGGCGGAAGCGTGATCGGCCCTGGCGCCGGAGCGCTTCCCGGATCGAGTGGAGCGGCCGGCGCAGCGGGCACAGGAGCGACGGGCGCCACCGTCGGGAGCGGGGTCGGAGCAGGGGGCGGCGTCGGGGTCGGAGCAGGATCGTCAAACCCCGGCGGCAGCAGCGATTCCGGCGTGCGCTGAGCGAACACAAGCCCACTTGCCAGCGCGCCAGTCACAGCTCCCGCAAGCCCCAAAGAAAACCAAACGCGTCGCTTAGAGAAAGGATTGACCAATGGTGTCATGGTGCCCCTTTCGCGTCGGGTAAAGCCACCGGTTGTGCAATCGCGCGGATTGGCTCTTCCCCGCCGTCAAACCAGGCGAGAAGAAGCGCCAACGTAATCGCTACGCTTGCCAAGACCACCAGTCTGCGGGGGCCGTTCGCGCTTGCGAACAGCCCCGTGAACGCAGGCGAGCGCGGCTTGGCGGGTTTGAAGAGGCCTTCGTGCATGTTGCGCGCGCTCTACCCCATCTATAGGCGTCAATTCAATGACAGACGCAAAGCTCCCCCAAGCGGCGCCAGAGACGGTCTCGCAGACCGATGACACCGCATCCGAGCCATCGCCAAGCGCCGCTCATGCCGATCGGCCAGTGGTGTTGGTTGGCTTGATGGGCGCCGGCAAGTCGACGGTCGGGCGACGTCTGGCCAGTATGATGCATCGCGCATTCGTCGATGCAGACGACGCTATCGAGGACGCCGCCCAACGCTCCATCGCTGAGATTTTCGAAGAGTTTGGAGAGGCCTATTTTCGGGACGGCGAACGCCGCGTAATCGCTCGCCTCATGGACGAAGCCGGTGCGGTCATCGCAACCGGTGGCGGGGCCTTTATCGACCCGGAAACGCGCGCGTTGATCCTGCAACGCGGCATCGCGGTGTGGATTGACTGCGATATTGACACTCTGGTTGAGCGCACGTCTCGTCGCGATCACCGACCCTTGCTCAAAACGGGAGATCCACGCGAAATCCTGACCCGGCTTCTCAAAGAACGACGTCCCGCCTACGCGCAGGCGCATATCCGTGTGGCCAGCGACGACCGCCCTCACGCCGACACCGCTCAGGCCATATTGCGCGCGATCGAGGAATGGAGATCATGAGCGGGATCAGCGCGATACGCGTGGAGCTATCCGGGCGCAGCTACGACGTCATGGTCGGGCAAGGCCTGATAGCTCAAGTGGCAAGCCTTGCAGAAGAGGCCTTGCGCAAACCCACCGTTCCGGTTGTTGCTGACGCGCGCGCCTGGGAGCATCACGGTGCGGCGCTAAGCGCCGGATTGCGCGCGGCCGACAAGGAAATCGCGCTCTACACGGTGGAACCGGGTGAAGGATCAAAGAGCTGGAGCAGCCTTGAGAGTCTGACCGACTGGATGCTCGACCAAGGCGTCGAGCGCGGCGACCAAGTGATCGCCTTTGGCGGCGGCGTGGTGGGCGACCTTACCGGATTTGCGTGTTCGATCCTGAAGCGCGGTTGCGGCTTTATCCAAATCCCGACGACCTTGCTCGCGCAGGTTGACAGTTCGGTTGGCGGAAAGACTGCGATCAACACAAGTCGCGGCAAGAACCTGATCGGCGCGTTTCATCAGCCTTCTTTGGTGCTGGCGGACACCGATACACTCGCCAGCTTGCCTGTGCGCGAGATGCAGGCGGGCTTTGCCGAAGTGCTCAAATACGGAATTCTGGGAGACGCTGAGTTTTTCCTTTGGTGCACAAACCGATCGCACGACATTCTGGCGCATCAACCGCTGGTGCTCAAACAAGCCATCGCCCAGAGCGTTCAGGCGAAAGCGCGCATCGTCGCGGAGGACGAGCGCGAGCTTTCCGGGCGCCGCGCTTTGCTCAACCTTGGCCATACTTTCGGCCACGCCCTGGAGGCGCAGACCGGCTTTGGCGATCAACTGCTGCACGGCGAGGCGGTCGCTTTGGGCATGGTTCTCGCCGCGCGCTACTCCGCTCGGCGAGGGGAGCTCGAAAAGCAAGACGCGCAAAGCGTGGCTGAGGCCATCGGCAGAACGGGCCTGCGTTCACAGATCGGGGAGTTGGGCCTTTCGTGCACAGGAGCGCAGCTGGTTGAACATATGCGCCATGACAAGAAGATGGACGCTGGCACCCTCCCGTTCTTGTTGCTGCGATCGATCGGAGACGCTTACGTCGCGCGCGATGTTGATCTCGCTGACGTCGCCGCCTTTCTGGATGAACAATTGCGCGCGCCCGTCACAGCGTGACGTTCTCTTATACTGATGCACGCCGTCAGGCAGTGCTACGCTTTGGCGTGATCCGAAAGCTTCGAAACTTTGCTGTTTATCGGGGCAACTTTGTCGCTCGCTACCTCGGCAAGCATGCCGTCATGCTCGGCGAAAAGAGCTTCGATGTCGCTCCGACGGTCCATAAGCGTATGCGCGATACCGGGAGCCAGACTCTCACCATCACCGATTTGACCCAGCAGCGATGCCAAATCGCTCAATGTCGCTTCGTGCGGTGTTTTGAAGAACTGACCTTTGCGGTCAAAATAGCCACGTCCGCTTTTCGCCATCATAGATCCCCAATCATCCTATCGGAATCTCTTTGCGAATAACGCGACTCGCACCGTTCCGAACGCGGCAGTCTCCTTGGTTACCAGAAAATTTACCAGCCCCCTTTATGCACACTCCTTGAGCAAAAAATGCCAATGCTAATAATTACAGGGGTTTAGGTCAGAAGCCAAATCTGCGTGAGCGCTCCCAATACCACGCTCAACAGGATCGCCCGCTCGCATTGCGGGTAAATAAAGGGCACGCCGCCTGTGGCTCCAGCCGCTCACTCAAGCTCAAGGATAACCGCATCAACCGCTAGGCTGTCACCCTCTTGAGCGTTGATTGTCGCAATAGTGCCCTCTTTTTCCGCGCGAAGGATGTTCTCCATCTTCATCGCTTCGACGGTGGCGAGCGGTTGACCGGGCTGCACGGTTTCGCCGGCTTCCACATGCAGTTTCACCAGCATGCCGGGCATCGGGCAGATCAGCATCTTGGAGAGATCAGGCGGCTCCTTCTCGATCATCCGGCTTTCGTGTTGCGCCAGGCGCGCGGGCAAGACCAGCGCTTCGTGTGTGGCGCCGCGCGTGGTGATGCGCCAACGCACACCGACGCGCTCAATCTGTGCGACCAGCTCGTTATCGCCCGTGACCTGCGCAAAGGTCTGGCCGACTTTCCAGTCCCAAGTGCCGTTGATCCGCACGCCGTTCACGCTGGCGCCACCCTCTTCGAGCGTGACATTGAAAACCTCGCCGCCGATCTTCACCGCCCAATCGGACGGAGGGTTGGGCAAGCCATCAAGCTGACCTGATATCTGGCGCGAGCGAACCTGTGTATCGAACTCAGCCCCGGAAAAAAGCGCAGCCAGCTGTCGCAAATCGGCCTCGCTCGCCGGCGCTCCCTGGAAACCCTCAGGGTATTCCTCCGGAATGAAGCCGGTGGTGAGCTCGCCCGAACGGAAGCGTTCGTGCTGCATAATCGCGCTGAGAAAATCGACATTGTGGCTCAGCCCCTTGATGCGGAAGCGATCGAGCGCCTCAATCTGAAGGTCTGCCGCCTCCAGCCGCGTGGGCGCCCAAGTCACCAGCTTGGCGATCATCGGATCGTAATAGATCGACACTTCACCGCCTTCATAGACGCCGTCATCCACGCGGATACTGCCCGCCCCGTGCGCCACACCCCGGCGCGGCTTGCCGCCCACTTCGACGTCTTCGGTCCACCCCGGAAGGCTGGGCGAATATTCGACCAGGCGACCGGTTGAAGGCAAGAAGCCGCGATAGGGGTCTTCGGCGTAGACCCGGTTTTCGATCGACCAGCCATCGATGCCGATATCGTCCTGCGTCATGCTCAGCTTTTCGCCGGCCGCGACGCGGATCATCTGTTCGACCAGATCAACGCCGGTGATCGCTTCGGTCACCGGGTGTTCGACCTGCAGGCGGGTGTTCATTTCGAGGAAGTAAAAGCTCTCGCCCGTCGGGTCCGCTCCGCTGACGATCAGCTCGACCGTGCCAGCCGAGTGATAGTCCACCGCCTTAGCCAAAGCGACGCATTGCTCGCCCATGGCTTTACGCATTTTCTGGGTCACAAAAGGCGACGGCGCTTCTTCGACCACCTTTTGGTGGCGCCGCTGGATCGAACATTCGCGTTCGTTCAAATAGAGCGTGTTGCCATGCTTATCGCCCAAAATCTGAATTTCGATATGGCGGGGGTTTTCGATGAATTTCTCGATGAAAACGCGGTCATCGCCAAAAGAATTGAGCCCTTCGCGTTTTGTGGCTTCGAAGCCTTCGCGGACATCGGTCTCAGACCAAGCGAGGCGCATGCCCTTGCCCCCACCCCCGGCGCTCGCCTTCATCATCACCGGATAGCCAATATCGCTCGAGATTTCGATGGCGTGATCGGTGTCGCGGATTTCGCCGACAAAGCCGGGAACAACGTTCACGCCCGCATCGAGCGCGAGTTTTTTGGATTCGATCTTGTCACCCATCGCGGCGATCGCGCTGGCAGGCGGTCCGATAAAGGCGATGCCTTCGGCTGCCAAAGCCTCAACAAAGCTCGCGCGTTCGGATAAAAAGCCATAGCCGGGGTGGACGGCCTCAGCCCCGGTTTCTTTGCACGCGGCGATAATCTTTTCCGGGATCAGATAGCTTTCTGCGGCGGGAGCGGGACCGATATGGATCGCCTCATCCGCCATGCGAACAAACGGCGCGCGCGCATCGGCGTCGGAATACACCGCAACGGTGGCGATGCCCATTTTGCGCGCGGTCTGAATGACGCGGCAAGCGATCTCACCACGGTTGGCAATCAGGATCTTGGAAAACAAGGGGGTCTCTCCCAACGGTCCAAAAGTAGTCTTGGTGCACGGCCTATGCCGGGTTGCGTGGCGTGAGGCAACCGGTCGACCCCACTCAATTAGTTAGGGCTTTGAGCAAGCTCCTTGAGCTGATTTGTCCGCGCCTTGGTGAGCGCGGTCTTGCAGGTTGAAACAAGCAGCGGCTCGAGGCTTCCTCCGCGCGCCGTGTAGCCATCGACGCGGCAATGCGCGTCACGATAGGTGATCCAGGCGCGCTGCGCTTCGAGCAGGGTGGCAAACCATCCGGGCCGCGTATCATGGTCGGGTTTGTAGCTTTCCAAGTCTGCGTCCCGCGCCTTCATTTTCTCGCGCGTCACCTTCCATTGCGCGTTGAGCGCGGCGTCGGCGGCCATAAGGTCCTGACCCGCGCACCAGTTCATTTCCTGTTGCACAAGGGGGTCCTCGCAGTTCCAATCGGGCACCGGTGGAGCCTCGGGAGAGCTCGTATGGGCAAGAATAAGCGCAGCGGCGGACGAAAAAATCAGCATGGCGATGCCGTCTCCTTGGCAAACTGGACGAGAGCCTCGGCGTAAGCGGGCGCGCCGCGTCTGTCTCCTTCTCCCGCGAGAAGCGATCGGACCGATTGGGCGAGCGTAGCGATGTTTGCATCATCGAGCGAGGCTAACGGCGCGACATAGACACCAATGGTGAAAAGGATCGCACCGGTTTCCGGAAGTCGCCGCAAGGTTTGCCGTTCGGACCGCACAAAGAGCGTTTTGCCCGCATTCTGCGCCGTCACATGCGCGAACTGAGCTTGGGGCTCGCCCTCAGCGATCCAGCGCATGTCGCCCGTGGGCGCAATAAACCAGTTGCAACGACCAAAAATCGCACCCGGCGTGAGCGTGGCCATAAACCGGTCGACCCCGGTCGCAAGCTGCTCTGCATACCCGGCAATCGGCGCATGCAGCGCGCGCAACGGGAGACCGATTTTGTCCTTGGGATGCCAATCGGTGGGCCAGGCCACCGCCGCCCCGATCAGACGATAAGGCTCGCCCGGGCTGGATTGGGTGAGCAGGCACATATCCTCATGCACCGACGCGGCGGCCTCGGGCAAAGCGCCTTCGACACCCAGCCTAGCGGCAAGCTCACGCCCGGGCGCCTCTGCGCGAGGGGAAAGCTGCACGCCCTCAGGATGCTCGGCAAACCCCCGTGCCCGCGCCGCTAAATCGGGATCAGGCTGAAGCCACGCTTCCTCCGTGAGCTTGCCCAGCCCCATGCGCAGTTGCCCGCCCCCGCGCGCCTTGGGCAACAATTCGTTGACTGAGAAGCCAAGAGTCATCGATCAATCGTTGTGCAAACGCGCCTCAAGGTCCGCTTTCACCTGCTCATGCGTGGCAAAGCGCTTGAAGACGAGCTGCGACAACACTCCACCGACCAAAAACGCGGCAACAAAGGCCAACCATCCCCAGGGGTCGGAGAAACTCGCGAGCCCCCAAAGACCGAGGCCCATGAAGCTAAAGAAAACCACCATTTTAAGAACGTGAACCACGCGCCTATCCCAGCCCCGCAAACCCCTGCGCCAGATCCGCTTTGATATCCTCAATATGCTCGATCCCGATCGACAGGCGGATCACATCGGGGCCCGCGCCAGCCGACAGCAATTCCTCTTCGGAAAGCTGGCTGTGCGTGGTGGATGCTGGGTGGATAATAAGCGAACGCGTGTCACCAATATTGGCCAAGTGGCTGAATAATTTGACTTCGCTAACAAGCTTGACGCCCGCTTCGTACCCGCCCTTCAGGCCAAAAGTGAAGACCGATCCTGCCCGGCCGCCAAGATATTTGTGAGCCAGCTCATGGTACGGATTGTCGCGGAGCCCGGCGTAGTTGACCCATTCGACCTGCGGCTGTTCGACCAGCCATTTGGCCAGCTCGATCGCGTTGGCGCAGTGCTTTTCCATGCGCAGATGCAGCGTCTCCATTCCGGTGAGCGCGAGAAAGGCGTTCATCGGCGCCAGGCTCGGGCCCAGATCGCGCAGGCCATGGATCCGGCAGCTCGTGATAAAGGCAATCGGCCCCATCTCCGCCAGAGCGTCGACCAGAACCACGCCGTGATACGATCCGCTGGGCTGCGTCATGGAAGGAAATTTGTCGCCATGCGCCTTCCAGTCAAACGAGCCGCCATCCACGATCACGCCGCCAATCGCATTGCCATGGCCGTTCAGAAATTTGGTGATCGAGTGCACGACAATGTCTGCGCCGTGTTCGAACGGTCGGCACAAAGCCGGGGTGGCCATGGTGTTGTCCACCATCAACGGCACACCGCCTTCATGGGCGATATCGGCGATCGTCTGAATGTCGCTGACAACGCCGCCCGGATTGGCAAGGCTTTCTATGAAAACGACGCGCGTTTTGTCATCGATCGCGCCGCGAACCGCTTCGAGATCATCGGTGTCGACAAAGCGGGCTTCCCAACCGAACTTCTTGATCGCCTCGCCCAGCTGGTTGAGCGATCCGCCATACAACTTCTTGGCCGCAACGATGTTGCAGCCCGGCTCCATCAGCGAATGAAAGGCCAGGATTTGCGCTGCATGCCCCGACCCGCAGGACAGCGCACCAACCCCACCTTCAAGCGCGGTGATCTTGGCTTCGAGCGCGTCGTTGGTGGGGTTGGAAATGCGCGAATAGATGTTACCGAACTCTTGCAGCGAGAACAGCTTGGCGGCGTGCTCGGCGCTGTCAAAGACATAGGAGCTCGTCTGGTAGATCGGCGTAATCCGCGCATTGGTGGTCGGGTCCGGCTCACACCCGGCGTGAACGGAGAGCGTTTCGGGGCGAGTTTCAGGCGGCAGATCGGTCATGGCAGGTCCTTCTCAATTCAGCGCGCGCTTGGCAGAGCTATTCGGCGGGCTCGGTGCGCTTACTGGCCCGCATAGGCTCTTCGTGTTGCAGTGCTGTGAGACCCAGTTTCGCAAACAGCGCGCCGTCGCTGTCATCGCCCGCATTGGGTGCGGTTAGCAATTTATCGCCGGTGAAGATCGAGTTCGCTCCCGCGAGGAAGCACAAGGCCTGTGTCGCCTCGCTCATACTCTCGCGTCCAGCCGAGAGGCGCACCATACTCATCGGCATCGTGATGCGCGCGACCGCGACGGTGCGGACGAACTCGATATCGTCAATCTTGGCCAGCGGCGTGTCGGCCAGCATATCGCCCAGCACTGTCCCTTTGACCGGGACCAGCGCGTTCACCGGAACGCTTTCGGGATGCGCTTCTAATGTCGCAAGCGTGTGGATGAAGCCGACGCGATCCTCGCGCGTTTCGCCCATGCCCACGATCCCGCCGCTGCACACATTGATCCCCGATTGGCGCACATGGTCGAGCGTGTCGAGGCGGCATTGGAAATCGCGCGTCGAGATCACGCGCTCGTAATACTCAGGGCTGCTGTCGATATTGTGGTTGTAATAATCGAGCCCCGCTTCGGCGAGCATATCGGCCTGATGCGGCTGGAGCATGCCCAGCGTCATGCAGGTTTCCAGCCCCATGTCAGAGACGCCTTTCACGATCTCGACAATCGCAGGCATGTCGCGGTCTTTGGGGTTGCGCCAGGCCGCACCCATGCAGAAACGCTGTGAGCCCGCATCCTTCGCCTGCGCCGCGCGCTGGAGCACGGCCTGCACATCCATCAGCTTTGTCGCTTTGACGCCGCTATCGGCCTTCACCGACTGCGAGCAATAGCCGCAATCCTCCGGACACCCGCCGGTCTTGATCGAAAGCAACGTGCACAGCTGGATCTGCTCGGGCGGATGGTTCTCCCGGTGGACGCTCGCGGCGCGAAACAGGAGTTCGGTGAACGGAAGGTCAAACAGCTCCGCGATCTCCTCCCGGGTCCAATCGGTGCGGATGGTGGTCAATGAAGTCTCTTTCTGTTGTGAAGCGACGAATTAAGCCGGACGAAGATGAACGCAACAAGCCCAATCATCGCTAGGTATGCCACGCTTAGTCCGATTTTACTCCAAACCGACACATCTCCCGAAAGCCAAAGCAGGATCAGCGGGAAGTCCAAGACTATGAAAAGCAAGCCTTTCAGAAAATTGGACACTACTCAGCCGCCTCATCGATCACGCTGTCCAAGGGCGGCATATTGTGGCCGAGCATGGTCAGGATATCGGCTGCGCACTCCACCACGTTGGAGCCGGGACCATAAATGCCCGACACGCCCGCTTCGCGCAGGAAATCATAGTCTTGCGGGGGGATCACACCACCAGCCGTGACCTTGATGTCCGGGCGGCCCGCTTCGCGCAACAGGCGGATGATTTCGGGGATCAGCGTCTTATGCCCGGCAGCGAGCGAGGAACAGCCCACCACATCCACGCCGTTCTCCAGCGCCATCGCGCAGGCCTCTTCCGGCGTTTGGAAGAGCGGACCGGAGACCACTTCAAAGCCCATGTCGGAAAAGGCGCTCGCGATCACATTGGCGCCGCGGTCGTGGCCGTCCTGCCCCATCTTGGCGACCATCATACGCGGGCGGCGGCCCAGACGGCGCTCCACCGCCAGCACGCCATCGCACACCTGCTCCCAGCGACGGTCGAACTCATAGGCGCTTGCGTAGACGCCGCTCACCGGTTTGGGCGTGGCGTCATGACGTCCAAAGACCTCTTCCATCGCGGAGGATATCTCGCCCAAGGTTGCGTCTTCGCGCGCGGCGTTGCCGGCCAGCTCGAGCACGTTGCCGCCTTCCTTACAGCCCTCGGTCAGCGCGGCGAGCGCGGCGCGGCACGCGCCTTCGTCCCGCTCAGCGCGCACCTTGGCGAGCCGTTCGATCTGGCCCTTGCGCACCGCCGCGTTGTCAACCTCAAGCGTGTCGATCAGTTCTTCTTCGGCGGGCTGGTACTTGTTGACGCCCACGATCACGGTCTTGGCCTGATCGATCATGGTCTGCTTCTCAGCCGCCGCGCGTTCGATCTCCGCCTTGGGCCCGCCGGTGCCGACATAGGCCGTCATCCCGCCCGCTTCGTCGACCGTCGCCATCAAGGCGCGCGCGTCTTCAACCAGTTTGGAAGTCAGCGCCTCAATGTAGTGCGAGCCGCCAAGCGGATCGACGACATTGGTGATCCCGCTTTCCTCTTGCAGCACCAGCTGCGTGTTGCGCGCGATGCGGGCGGAGAAGTCGGTCGGCAGCGCGATGGCTTCGTCGAGCGCATTCGTGTGCAGCGACTGGGTGCCGCCCAACGTCGCCGCCATCGCCTCAATCGTGGTGCGCATGACGTTGTTGTAAGGGTCCTGCTCTTGCAGAGACACGCCCGAAGTCTGGCAGTGAGTGCGCAGCATTTTGGAGCGTTCGGACTTCGCCCCAAGGGCGTCCATCACTTCGTACCACAGCGTACGCGCGGCGCGCAGCTTGGCGATCTCCATGAAAAAGTTCATGCCGATGCCGAAAAAGAAGGAGAGACGGCCCGCAAAGGCGTCAATATCCAAACCCGTCGCCATGGCGCGTTTGGCGTATTCCTTGCCGTCCGCGATGGTGAAGGCCAATTCCTGCACCGCTGTCGCGCCCGCTTCGTGCATGTGATAGCCGCTGATCGAAATGCTGTTGAATTTCGGCATGTTGGCCGATGTATAGCCGATGATATCGGAGATGATCCGCATGCTCGGCTCCGGCGGATAGATATAGGTGTTGCGGACCATGAACTCTTTGAGAATGTCGTTCTGAATGGTCCCGGCAAGCTTATCCTGGCTCACCCCCTGACGCTCAGCCGCGACGATGTAAAAAGCGAGCACGGGGATGACCGCGCCGTTCATCGTCATCGACACCGACATGGTGTCGAGCGGGATCTCGTCAAACAGGATCTGCATGTCCGCAACCGTGTCGATCGCCACGCCCGCTTTGCCGACATCGCCGACGACGCGCGAGTGATCGCTGTCATACCCACGGTGGGTGGCCAGATCGAAGGCGACCGACAGGCCCTTTTGCCCGGCGGCGAGATTGCGGCGGTAGAAGGCGTTCGATTCTTCAGCGGTCGAGAAACCCGCATACTGGCGGATCGTCCACGGGCGCCCCGCGTACATGCTCGCCTTCACCCCGCGCGTGAACGGCGCAAACCCTGGCAGGCCCGGGTCCCAATCCGCGTGATCCTCAGCGGTGTAAAGCGGCTTGATCGCGAAGCCTTCCGGCGTGTTCCAAGTGAGATCGCGGCCCTTGGTCTCTTTCTCAGCGAGGGCTCTCCAGTCTTCGGGGGTGGGCCGGGAGTCGTTGGTGTCAGTCATGTCGATGCCTATACACGAAAGTTGGCTCCCGCGAACACGGGCCCCAAGCCTGATCACCTAGCAATTGAGGTAGCCTTGATCGTCCTCGCGCGGTTGCAAAACGATCCGATTGGCGTCGTGGCCCAGGGCCCGTTGGGCCTCAGGTCGTTAGAACCTCAGGCTCTCCGCTCCTTACGCGCCCTTAAATTCGGCCTTGCGCTTCTGCAGGAAGGCCATGCCGCCTTCCATCGCGTCGTCCGTCGCACCGGCAATACGCTGACCTTCGGCCTCGGCGAGCATCACTTCGTTGACGCCACCGTCCAGTGCGAGGCTAATATTGCGCTTCATCTGCTTGATCGCGACGGTCGGACCGTTGGCGAGTTTCTCTCCGAGCGCGCGCGCTTCGTCCATCAACAATTCGTCGGCGACGCATTTGTAGACCAGACCCCATTCCTCAGCCTGTTTGCCGCTGATCTTCTCGCCCAGCATCATCATGCGCGTGGCGCGCGCGCGGCCAATCGCGCGGGTGATCAGCCAGGTCGAAGCGCCATCGGGGATGAGGCCGATATTGACGAAGGCTTGCAGGAAGTAGGCGCGTTCGGCCGCGATGGTGAAGTCGGCGGCCAGCGCCAGCGAGCAGCCGACACCTGCGGCGGGGCCGTTGACCGCGCAAATCACGGGCACTTCGGCGCGCAAGATCTGGCTGATCGCGGGGTTGTAATGCTGCGAGAGCGCCTGGTGCGAACCGCCCTTGGACCCCAGCGCGCTGCCATCACCGCGCGCGGAAAGATCGGCGCCCGAGCAAAAGCCCTTGCCCTCGCCCGTGATCAGCACCGCGCGCGCTTCCCCCAGATCGTAAAAGGCCTGGCCGATCTCGTCGGCCATCTGCGGAGCCATAGCGTTGAGGCGATCGGGCTTGTTTAGAGTGATGGTCATCAGCGGGCCGTCAGTGTCGACGCGGATATGTTCGTAGCTCACGTGTATCTCTCCCAGTCACTCGTCACCCTGAACTCGTTTCAGGGTCCATGTCTTGGTCTGCTTTTGCAACCTAATGCACGGCGATGGATGCTGAAACAAGTTCAGCATGACGAAATTTCGCTTTGTAATCGCCTTAGTGCGCCGCTTTGGGCGATTCCATGATCTCGGTGAGCATGCCCTGCATGTCCTTGGGGTGGACGAAGAAGATCGGCGTGCCGTGCGCGACGATGCGCGTCGGGCCAAGGATGCGCTTGCCAAGCCTCTCGAACTCGGCGCGGGCAGCGTCGATATCGGGCACTTCAAAGCAGACATGGTGCTGCCCGCCGAGCGGGTTTTTGGCGAGAAAGCCAGTGAGCGCGGTTTGGCCGGGGGTGAGCTCTTCGATCAGCTCAATCTGCGTGCCGTTCATCCCGCTGTCTGTAGGCGTATCGACAAAGACGACCTTGAGGCCTTGCTCTTCAAGAATGATCTCATCCGAGACCGAGGTCGCCCCCATAACATCGCGCCAATGCGCAACGGCGTCCGCCATGGAGGGCACGGCGTATCCCACGTGGTTCATGCGGCCTAGTTTCATGTCAGTTCTTTCGCTTTCGCCAGGAGCCGTTGGCCCAATTCCTTCCGGCGCTGTACAGGCCCATCCAGCATAATATTGTCAATTAGCACGGCTAGCTCAGGTATTCTGTCCGAACTGCTATCCTTACGCATGGCAGCGATTAAGCTCGCGTATGCCACTTTACCTTCCGCTGTGCTTGTGCCGTCGCGGATTTCGTAAAAGGCACTTAGCTTTTCGACCACTTCTCTCGAGCCATAAATCACGACCTTCGAGTGAGCGTTTGAGAACCGCTCGAAAAGCTCGGCCATATGAGCCAGTTGCTCAGCATTTAGCTGCTCATCGATAAGAAATTTCTCGACGATCGGCTGCGACCAAGGACGCGTCAGCGCAGCTTGAGCCGACATATATTCGATGTAGACGGAGGAACGTGTCTCTCGATTATGCAACTCGAAGTCGCGATATCGACCGAGGGCGAACCCGATAGCGCCAGTCGCTATTGCAACCAGAAAAGGTAGAAGTAGTTCTTCAATCACAGCGGAATATTGTCATGCTTCTTCCAAGGGTTCTCCAACCGCTTGGACCGCAGCTTCCGCAGGCCCAGTGCGACCCTGCGCCGCGTTGAGTGCGGGTGGATCACTTCGTCGATATAGCCGCGCTGCGCCGCCACAAACGGGTTTGCAAAGCGGTCTTCGTATTCCTTGGTTTTCTCGGCGATCTTCTCCGCATCGCCCCGGTCTTGGCGGAAGATGATCTCCACCGCGCCCTTCGCGCCCATCACCGCGATCTCGGCGGTCGGCCAGGCGTAGTTCAAGTCTCCGCGCAAGTGCTTTGACGCCATGACGTCATAGGCGCCGCCATAGGCCTTGCGGGTGATGATGGTGATCTTGGGCACGGTCGCCTCGGCGTAGGCGAAGAGCAGTTTTGCCCCATGCTTGATAATGCCGCCCAATTCCTGCGCGGTGCCGGGCAGGAAGCCGGGCACGTCGACGAAAGTGACGATCGGGATCTCAAACGCGTCGCAGAACCGCACAAAGCGAGCCGCTTTCTTGGACGAAGCAATATCGAGCACGCCCGCCAGCACCATGGGCTGGTTGGCGACCACGCCCACGGTCTTGCCTTCAACCCGGCCAAAGCCGCAAATGATGTTCGCCGCGTGCGCGGGCTGAATCTCGAAGAACTCGCCCTCGTCGAGCGTTTTGGTGATCACCTCATGCATGTCATAAGGCTGGTTGGCGTTGTCCGGGATCAGCGTGTCAAGCGAGTGCGCCAGACGGTCCCAAGGATCACCCGTCGGGATTTCCGGGCCCATCTCGCCGGTCGCTTCGGGGCGGTTGGAAAGCGGCAGGTAGTTGAAGAAATCGCGCGTGGCGAGCAACGCCTCGACATCGTTCTCATAAGCGATATCGGCGACGCTGGTCTTGGTCGTGTGCGTGATGGCGCCGCCCAGCTCTTCCTGCGTCACTTCTTCGTTGGTGACCGTTTTCACCCCCTCAGGCCCGGTGACGAACATGTAGGAGCTGTCCTTCACCATAAAGATGAAGTCGGTCATCGCCGGGCTGTAGACCGCTCCCCCTGCGCACGGACCCATAATCAGGCTGATCTGCGGGATGACGCCCGAAGCCAGCACGTTCTTCTGAAACACTTCGGCGTAACCACCCAAGGAGGCGACGCCTTCCTGAATGCGCGCGCCGCCCGAATCGTTGATCCCGATCACCGGCGCGCCGACTTTCATCGCGGTGTCCATGATCTTGCAGATCTTTTCCGCGTGGCGCTTGGACAGCGATCCGCCAAAGACGGTGAAATCCTGGCTGAAGACATAGACAAGGCGACCGTTGATCGTGCCCGATCCCGTCACCACGCCATCGCCGGGGATCTTCTGCTCCTGCATGCCAAAGTCAACGCAATCGTGCTCGACATAGGTGTCCACCTCTTCGAACGAGCCTTCATCCAGAAGGACGTCGAGCCGCTCGCGCGCGGTCAGCTTGCCCTTGGCGTGCTGAGCGTCGATGCGCTTTTGCCCCCCGCCCATTCTGGCGGCTTCGCGGCGGCGTTCCATTTCGGCAATGTTGGCGGACATGGGTCGGGGCTCCTGTGATCTCGTGTACAGGCCCGTTGCCGCAGCGGCGCGCCAGGGTCAACGGGCCGTCAGAACTTCAGCGTTATGCCTTTTGCTAGGCTCGGCGAAATGCCCTCGACCACGCGCAGCGCTTTGGTGAGACCAATATTGGCTTCCGCCTTGTTCTTCTCGATCGCGACCACAATCTGCCGCGCGCATTCCTCAGCCGACATCTTCTTCATGTCGTTGCCCTCGTTCATCTGTGTGTCGACAACGGGAGGCAGCGCCTCAATGACGTGTATGTTCGTGCCCTCAAGCTGGGCGCGAAGCGCTAGCGTGTAGAAGCGCAGGCCCGTTTTGGTGGCGCAATAGACCGGCGTGCGCGCAGCCGGCGCAATCGCGAGGCCCGAGGTTACGTTGACGATGGCGGCTTCGGGTCGGGCCCTGAGGGTTGCCATTAACGCGACGATCAAGCGGATTGGCGCGTTAAGGTTCGCGTAGATCGCCGCGTCGGCGGCGTCGGGATCGGGCGACCCGGCCCGAAAATCATGATCGACCAATTGCCCGGCGTTGTTGATCAGGACATCGATGGACCGACCGGTCAGCGCCGTGACCAAAGCGTCGACCCCCGAGGCATCGGACAAGTTGGCCTCAAGGACCTCAAAGCCCGCCTCGCGCATCGCCGCCACGCGATCCGGATTGCGACCGGTCACGATCACCTCGGCGCCCTTGGCCTTGAGCTGAAAAGCCAGCTCGCGCCCGATGCCGTTCGTGCCTCCGGTAAGCAGAACTGTTTTTCCCGATACGTCCATTAGGCCTTCACAATGCCTTGGGTGACGAGACTGCGCAGCGTATCTTCCAGCGTCTGCTCCGGTTCGATAAAGGTGAAGCCCAAGACTTCCTCTGTATGGTGTCCAGAAACGTCCCGAACATTGCCGAGTTCGCCGCGGACCTGCTTCATGGCCGGGACGAAAGGCGCGAGCATTTTTACAATCCAGTCGGGCATTTTGCGTTTGGCGACCTTGCCCGCCAGTTCCGGCGCCCGTGCGCGCAAAGCGTCAGCCATTTCGGTCATCCACATAAACTTGGTCGCGGTCGGAAATCGTTCATTGCGCACAAGGTCGGCGGGGGCGTCCAGCGCAGCCGCGTGCGTCTTGGCCACATCGCGCACATCGCACACGGAAATTCCCATATTGGGTATCGCCGGGATCGAACCGTCCGACATCAGCTTTACCATCTCGATCGATGTCGACAGGTCATCGTTTACCACTGGGCCAAACACGGCAACGGGATTGACCGAGCAGAACACCATCTCAGGCGCGTTCTCCGCCACCCAATCCCGCGCGGCTTTCTCAGCCACCGTCTTGGATTCGATATAGGGCGGGACGCCGGCCTCTATACGGGTCCAATCGGTGTGGTCGAAATGATCCTTCTCGGGCTGACCGTAGGCGATCGCGGCGGCCGAACTGGTCTGGACAAACCTCTCAACGCCTGCCTCCTTGGCAAAGCGCAGCGCGCGCAGCGTGCCTTCACGAGCCGGAACGATCAGTTCGTCCTTGTTGCGCGGAACCGCCAGAGGGAACGGCGAGGCGACGTGAGCGACCGCATCGCATCCCGCATTGGCTTCGGCCCAGCCCGCATCGCTCATAAGATCAGCCTGAAACACCTTAAGTCGCTCACCGGCGTCGGGCCAACGCCCGCGCAAGCGCGGTTCGCTCTTCGCCGCATGGCGCACCGTGGTGTGAACGTTTTTACCCGCCTCCAAGAGCTGATCAATAAGCTCGCCAGCGATGTAGCCGGTTCCCCCGGTCACCAACACCGTTTGCACCATGACCCTTCTCCGTGTTTTGCAATCGAGAGGCTAGCGGCGCGGCGTCGGGGTCGCAACTTACTTCAGCAGGACCAGCTCTTCGGCCATGGTCGGATGGATAGCGGTCGTCGCATCAAAGTCAGCCTTGGTCAGACCCGCTTTGACCGCGACGGCAGCGGCCTGCATGATTTCCGGAGATTCAGGCCCGATCATGTGCACGCCGACAATCTTGTTGTTCGCGGCATCGACAATCATCTTGTAAAGCCCACGTTCGCTGCGTCCCGCGACCACATTCTTCATCGGGCGAAAGTCCGACTGGAAAACGCTTATATTGCCAAGCCGGCTGCGCGCTTCACCTTCGGTCATGCCGACAGCGGCAATCGGCGGATGGCTGAACACCGCGCTGGGGATGCACGAATGGTCGACCGCGTAGGGCTCGCCCGGGCCAAAGACGCTGTCAGCAAAGGCCTGACCTTCGCGGATCGCCACAGGCGTCAGCTGCACGCGGTCGGTGACATCGCCCACCGCATAGATGTGATCGATATTGGTCTTTGAAAAAGCATCGACCTTGATCTCGCCCCTCTTGCCCAGCTCAACGCCGACCGTCTCTAGGCCAAGCCCTTCGGTGTTCGGTACGCGGCCGGTCGCAATCATCACCTGGTCAAAAACACGCTCGTCGTGACCGGCCAACTTGACCAGCAACGCGCCGTCCTCCTGCTTGCGGACATATTCAAACTGTGTGTTGAAACAGTATTCGATCCCCTTGACGAGGCTGATCTGGAGCAGTCGGTCGCGCACAGCCGGATCATACGAACGCAGGATCACATCGGAGCGATTGGCGATCGTGACTTTGCTACCGAACTCGTTGAAGATCCCGGCAAATTCGTTGGCAATATAGCCACCGCCCGCAATCAGAACGCGCGCGGGAACCTCTTCAAGGTGGAAGGCTTCGTTCGACGTGATGCAGTGTTCGTTGCCTTCAAATTAGGGCATATGCGGTTTGGCGACGGTGGCGATAAGGATGTATTTCGCGGAGACGACCTTACCACTGGCCAACGTGATTTCATGCGGACCGGTGATCTCGGCGCGCTCATTATAGACCGTTACGTCATGGTTCGAGAGTGTCTCTCCATAAAGGCCTTCAAGCCGTTTTACGTCGTTTTGGACAATGTCGCGCAGGCGCGCCCAATCAAAGCTCTTACCTGCGATATCCCAGCCGAACTGCTTGGCGTCCTCCAGATCCTCAGCAAAATGCGCGCCGTAGACAAGCATCTTCTTAGGCACACAGCCACGGATTACGCAGGTGCCACCAACTCTATATTCCTCAGCGGCCGCAACACGGGCGCCGTGCGCAGCGGCCACACGGCTTGCACGAACTCCTCCTGAGCCAATCCCGATGGTAAAAAGATCATAGTCGTATTGCTGCTCGCCCATCCGTCCGTGCTCCTGCATCTGTTCGGAGGCGATATGGCGGCGAGAACGCCCGCTGCCAAGCGTCAGGTTTCGAGAAACAGCCCGTTGTCCTGGAGGAGCTTGTACGCTTTGCAGTCCTCGATCGTGATCAGGTCTGGATCGCGCACACCTGTGTTGCGCTTGAGCAGATAATGCACCGCCTTTTTGGTGCCTTCGCCGACATCCGTAAGAGCGACCATCACATCAGGATCGTGATCGAGCACACGGTCGAACAGCATCGAAGTGTTCATCGGGTCAAAACCGAAGCCCAGAAATCCGAGCCGACGCCCGGATGCAATCTCCGCCATCAGGAAGCTGGAAAACCGCTTGTCGCGCGAGCGTTCGGAGGCGGTGTAGAAACCCTTGGCCAGATCAAGCCAGTCCTCGGGTTCTTGCTCACCCCACTCGCACGGTTCGCCCGCGCCAAAGATCCACGGCAGCGTCCCCGGACTGCCATAGGGATGCACTATGCGCAAATGGGTGCCCACCAGCATGCGCGCCTCTTCGAGATCCATCCCAAACGCCATGCTCACGACCCAGGGCAGATAATGCTCAATCGCGCGATCGTAGTTGAAGCAGACAATCGAAAGCTTGTCGAAGCATGTCTCCGCCTGCGCGCGCGGGACCCCTTTGGTGATGAGCTGGCCAAGCTGGAAGAGCCAGTTCTCGGTCCCCCGCAAAGGCAGTTCGCCCGCATCGCGAGGCTCAACCGCCAAGGTCGACTTCGCTTCGTTTTGCAGCGTGTAATAGGCGAGCGCGATCTTTCCGGCAGCGATCACATTGGCGTTGTCGCTGCCATATTGCTCAAGCACCGCGTCAATCGAGGTGGTGACGCGGCTCGCCTGCTTGATCGTGCGCCCGGCCTCCAGCATCGCCTCATAGGTTGTGCCCAGCCTTTCAGCGCATTCCTCAAAGATCGCCGCCAAAGCGACCATGTCGCGGGTTTGCACCTGCGATCCCAGCCGATCAAAGTCAAAGCCTGCCGCGATCCGATTAAGCAGCTCGGCACCGTCGGGCATTTCGATTTCACAGTTTGCGCCAGCGCCGATGACCAGAGTGGTTTCCGTCCTGATCATGGTGCGCGCCTATGTCCTCAATCCGTTGAGCCTTGCGATGGGAGGCCTTCGGCATAGGCAAGCCGTGGTTAAGATTGCGTAAGGTGGCGCCCCACAACATAGGGCCTAGTTGATGGGCCTAGTTGGAACGCGTGCGCCCTCTCGCGCCGCCACCGCCCGGACGCCGCCGCGAACCGCCTCCGCCGCGCCGTCTTCCACCGCCCTTGCCGCTTTGAGGACCCTTTTCCTGGCCACCGCTTTGAGGACGCCCCTTACGCGCCGTGTGTTTGGCGGCGGGCTTGCGTTTGGCCGCCTCGCCCGATGATTTGGCGCCAACGGGCTTGGCGTCGATCTTCTTCTTTGAAACGCGCGTCTGCCCCCGGGGTGGCGGCTTGGTCGGTCCGACCCCTTCCACGACCGCGCGGAAATTCTCCGGCAGATCAAGTCGCTCAAGGCTCGCCCCGATCGTTTTCTGAATATCCTTCAGATAGGCGCGCTCGTCTTCGGCGCAAAAGGCAATCGCCACCCCATCGCGGCCTGCGCGCGCCGTCCGACCGATGCGGTGAACATATTGCTCGGGCACGTTGGGCAGCTCGTAATTGATCACATGGCTGACGCCCGGAATATCGATCCCGCGCGCGGCAACATCGGTGGCGATGAGGATCTTGGTCTTGCCGCGCTTGAACTCGTCGAGCGCGCGCAGACGCTGGCCTTGCGTCTTGTTGCCGTGGATCGCGTTAGCGGCGATGCCGCGCTGACTAAGCTTCTTCACCACCCGGTCTGCGCCATGCTTGGTCCGGGTGAAGATGAGAACAAGGTCAAGCTCGCCCGGCACGCTGTGGCGTCCGGACACGATCAGTTCAAGCAGCGCGATCTTTTCGTCCTGCTGAACCATGAAGAGGAACTGCTCGATCCGCTCAGCCGTCGTGCTTTCGGGCGTGACCGAGACTTGCACCGGATTGCGGCAATAGCCCGAGACAAGCTCGCGAATCTGCTTGGGCATGGTGGCGCTGAAAAACAGCGTCTGGCGCTCCTTGGGCACCAGCTGGTTGATCCGCCGCAGCGCGTGGATGAAGCCCAGGTCAAGCATCTGGTCCGCTTCATCGAGCACGAGGACTTCAACCCCAGAGAGGTTGAAGGCCTTCTGGTCGATAAGATCGAGCAAGCGGCCGGGCGTTGCCACCAGAATATCGGTGCCGCGATGGAGCTTGTTGCGATCCTTGTTGACGCTGGTGCCGCCGACGATCGACTGGACCTTGAGCCCGGCAAGCGCGCCGTAATCCTTGGCGCTCGCGGCGATCTGTCCGGCCAGCTCGCGCGTGGGGGCTAGAACCAGCATACGGCACGACTTGAACGGGATCCGATTATCCGCGTCGCGCAGTCGGTCGATGCTGGGCAGCATGAAGGCTGCGGTTTTGCCTGTGCCGGTTTGCGCGATACCCAGAAGGTCGCGACCTTCGAGAACGGGCGGGATCGCCTGTTCCTGGATCGGTGTTGGGATGGAATAGCCCTTGAGATCAAGCGCTTGGAGAACGGGCTGCGAAAGCCCCAAATCGGAAAATTGTGTCATCGCACACTCACAAAGATGGGTGCGGCGCTCGACGTTGGGGTCGCGAGCGCGCGCGGGGTGTTGAGAAACCGCCCGCGTGAAAGGGGAAGCTGTCGGAAATGTATTTCAAGAGGCCGCTGGACGAACGGGCAATGGCCCACCGCCGCTTCACGCTGGCTTGTTGCTCTTAATTTGGAGCGCAAATGGGCGCAGCGCGCTCAAATGTCAAAGAGTCGCGGAAAAAAGTAACTCAGCTCACAGGGAATTGGCAAAGATGCCATCTGTTCCCCTGTACATCGTCGGATGCCCCCGGGGAGCGTAAGAAAGCCGCCTAGTCAAATTCAGCGCGAAGATCCGCGTATGAGATTCTCGCCCGATACGAACCTTCGATCGGCATATTTTGCGCGTCGCGTGCAGGCTCGAAAGTCGAATGATCCATCGCCACTTCGCACAGCCTCATATTGATGAGCGTCTTGCGAAAACGATCAACCACTTCGCAATCGGTCGCGTGCCCATCGGCGTCAACCGTCATGTCAAAAAGCACCTCTGAGCGCCAAATTCGATAGCGGCGGGACATGGTCAGGAAATCGAAGCCACC
>CALCCG010000143.1 GCA_937899785.1 uncultured Erythrobacter sp.
CCATCGTGGGAATAGCGGCCAATATGAACTCCGGCATCCGCTCGACCGGCACGGATATGTCGTGCTGCATCGCCGGGCCCAGCGCGCGGTCCGCCGCCGAGATCGAATCTCGAAGCGTCCAGAACTGTTCAGCTTGTGTTTCGTTCGCCGCGATCGCCGCGTCGGCGATCAGGCCGCTTTCCAACGCTTCGGCCAGCACGCCTTCCAGCCGTTCTTGCAAAGCGGCAGCGTCATCGCTGGGCGAAGTGCACTCGATCAACGCGTTCCATTCGTGGCGGTGCTCCAAGGGAGAACGCGCGCCGGGCAGATGATCCAGCACGCTTTCGAGGCAATGGGCTGGGACGAGCTCAATACCCTCCAGCGCGTCGCCCAAGCGTCTGTCCGCGCTACGCAAAAGAGAACGCGCGTCGATAACGCTTCCAAGGCCAACCCAAGCGGTCGCGCGGGAGAGCGGGGCGCGCAGCAGCCGCAAGGTCGCGGCAGTCACGATACCTAGTGTGCCCTCCGAACCGATCAGCATCTGTTTGAGATCAAACCCGCGATTGTCTTTCATGAGCACGGTCAGCGCGTCGAACACGTCTCCGTTGGCCAGAACCGCTTCGAGCCCCAGAACCTGCGCGCGCATCGTACCATAGCGCAGCACCTGCGTGCCGCCCGCGTTGGTGGAAACCAGCCCGCCTATCGTGGCCGAACCCTTGCCGCCCAGCGTTAGGGGGAAGCGCCGGCCCTCGGCCTCGGCCGCGTCGTGCAAGGTCTGCAGGATAACGCCCGCCTCGGATACGACCTGTCCTGCGCCCGCGTCCAATGAACGGATCGCGTCCATCCGGCGCAGCGAGAGGATGACGCCATCCCCGCTATCATCGGGCGTCGCGCCGCCCGCCATCCCGCTGTTGCCACCCTGGGGGACGATTGCGATGCGATGGCGCGCGCACAGCTTCACGAGATCCGAAACCTGCGCGGTGGAGGCGGGCGAGGCCAGTCCGAGCGCACGGCCCGTATAGCGCCCGCGCCAGTCCGTCAGCCACGGATCCACGCGCTCAGGGTCTTGCGTAAAGCCCTTGTCGCCCAGCAAATCGTGAGCCGCGGCTACGACCGCGCAGTGCGCCGCAGGGCTGCTACCGGGTTCTTGTAAAACACCCGTCGTCATTGTTGCTCCTATGCCACAATTGCGCCGTGAAACGCCAGAGCTTGGCTTCGATCTTGCGTCACAAATTGGTCGCATTAAGCCGCCGTTCAATGACTGATGCTAATTGGGCAGGCTGGATGGACCGGAACCAATGGGAGGCACGCTGGTCGTGATACCCGGCTTTGCAGGAACGCTGGGCGCTCTGGCGCTGGCCCTGCCGCTTGGCGGCATGGGGCTGGGCGAGCCTGTGCCTATCGCGCCCGTGTTGGAACCGGCCGCGCACACCGAGGCGCCCACTCCTGAAATGGAATCGAGCCCGTTTGAGTATCCACAATCGGCAAGACCGGCGCCTTTGGATGCGCTCAAAGTCGTCGTTCGACAACGCCAGTCGCAGGCTCAGGGGCAAATCCGAATTGAGCAACGCGTCTATGTCCGCATTGCTCCGCGCGCGGTAAGTTCTCGCCGCAATTTGCTCGCTCAATTGCCCGTGCGCGCGCGGCGTTACGAAGAGAAGAAGGCCGAGAAATGCGTTCCGGTGACCCAGATCGCCGGGGTGGAAACGGGTAGTGGCAACCGTTTGCTGCTCTTCATGCGCGACGCCGGGATCATGAGCGTGAACCTCGAAAAGGCGTGCCGCGCGCGTGATTTTTACGCCGGTTTTTATGTTGAGCGAAATGAGGATGGAAAGCTGTGTGTACAGCGCGACACGCTCCAGTCGCGCAACGGCGCGCGCTGCGATATCGCGCGTATGATGGAGCTAAAGGCTTTGGACGACTGACTACGTTGCATGCGTTCAGCCGGCTTTTCCGGCTCTTCTTGTGGCCAGCACCCCCAAAATCTTGACTTTTGAGAGCCTTTTGCACAAAGGGGCGACGCCTTCGGGGACTCCCGGAGGCTTCGGCGCGCTCTTGTTTTTGAGCGAGCCAACACCAGGCCTTTGCACCGGCCGCCAATATCGGGCGCTCGCCCGTCACAAACCCGGACAGATTTGACCGCATGACTTTTGCCGATCTCGGCCTCTCTCCTGAATTGCTCGCCGCCGTCGATGACGCGGGCTACACCGAGCCGACCGCTATTCAAGCGCAGGCCATTCCGTCGATCCTGATGATGCGCGACATTATCGGCATTGCGCAAACGGGCACGGGCAAGACCGCCAGTTTTGTGCTTCCGATGATCGACGTGATGGCCGCCGGACGCCGGCGCGCGTTGATGCCGCGCTCGCTCATTCTGGAACCGACGCGCTAACTCGCCGCGCAGGGGGCTGAAAACTTCTAGAAATACGGTAAGAACCACGAGCTCAAGATGGCGCTGCGGATTGGCGGCGTGCAGATGGTCGACCAGC
>CALCCG010000144.1 GCA_937899785.1 uncultured Erythrobacter sp.
GACCCTTGAGCCGCTGCCATGCAGCGGCGGTGGCGGTTGGCGCGGTCATCATCGTGGTGCAATCCCCTTTGCGCATGGCACGATGCGCGCCTAAGGGTGCAAGCGATGGATGTTAAGCCCCAAACTGACCCGCCAGTGCCTTCGCCGACGGCGAGCGCGTCGGCCACAACAGCGCGGAGCGTCCAATCCGACAAGGTCGAGGCCGACAATCCTGACAGTCTCCTGGGCTTCGCCAGCTTCCTGGCCAAAGTCGTCCTCGCCTTCCTGATCTTGCGCAGTTTCGTGGTCGCCCCCTTTTCGATTCCCTCGGACAGCATGCTGCCCAGTCTGTGGCAGGGCGACTATGTGATCGCGAGCAAGTGGCCGTATGGATATTCGCGCTATTCGCTGCCGTTCAACGCTCCTCTCTTCACCGGCCGCGTGTTTGCGAGCGCGCCGCAGCGCGGTGACATCGTTTTCTTCAAGCACCCGATCGACCAGGACGACTACGTGAAACGCGTCATTGGTGTGCCCGGCGACACGGTAAGCTTGCGCGACGGACAGGTGATCTTGAACGGGGCGGTCCTCCCCCAACAGCGTAAGGCCGATTTCGCCGTTCCTCTGTCATCGATCACCGAGTGCCCTTCAGCCAAGTGGGACACGGTGGGCGCGACCGGCGAGGTCCAATGCCGGTTTGAACGCGCCAGCGAAACCTTGCCCAACGGGCGCCGGAACGATGTGCTCAACGTCACCACAATCCCGCTCGACACCATCGCCCCAGTGACCGTCCCTGAAGGCACTGTGTTTGTGATGGGCGATCACCGGGACAAAAGCTCGGACAGCCGCTCGCCCGCGCAGCCTGGCCTGGGTGTGGGCCTGGTGCCGCAGGTGTACCTTGTGGGCCGCGCCGAATTCATCATCTGGTCAACCGATGGCAGCGCGCAATGGATCAAACCGTGGACCTGGTTCACCGCCGCACGGTGGGACCGGATCGGAAGCGCGTTGTGAGCGCCGACATCGCCGCCCTGCCCGGCGCGACGCGTGAATGGCTGGGGGCGCATGGATTTGGGGTTCTTGATGAAGCGCGCTGGTTGCGCGCCCTCACCCATGGAAGCTTCAACGGCACTGTGTCTGTGAAGTCCGGTCAGGAAAGCGCGGGCGATTACCAGAGGCTCGAATTTCTCGGCGACCGGGTCTTGGGCCTTGCGGTGGCCAGTTGGCTCTATCGCGCGGGCGACTCTCCCGAGGGCCAGCTCTCGCAGCGCTTGAACGCGTTGGTAAGCGGCGCGACCTGCGCGCGCATCGCACGAACCATTGGTCTTCCTGACCACATCCGGCTGGGCAAGCAGGCGCGCGAGGATGGCGGAGCGGACAGCGACAACATTCTGGGCGATGTGATGGAGGCGCTGATCGGCGCGTGTTTCCTTGAGCATGGCTATGACCGGGCCCGGGATATTGTCTACGACCTGTGGGCAAAGGAGTTGGCCGGCAACGCTGGCAAGGCCAAGCATCCCAAAAGCGCGCTGCAGGAATGGGCCGCGCATAACAAGCGCGCCATGCCGGCTTACAGCGTGGTCGATCGCAGCGGTCCAGACCACGCCATGCGGTTCACGGTTGAGGTGACGATCCCCTCATTGGGCTCGGCACGCGGGACAGCAACCAGCAAAAGCGAAGCGGAAAAATGCGCGGCAGAGGCGTTTCTGGAGGAGTTCGGGTGAGTGAAGAGGTGACCGCTCAAAGATGCGGTGTCGTGGCGGTTATCGGCGCGCCCAATGCGGGCAAATCGACATTGGTCAACCAACTGGTCGGCCAGAAAGTCGCGATCACTTCCGCCAAAGCGCAGACAACCCGGGCCCGCATGCTGGGGATTGCGCTGCTTGATGATGTGCAGATGATCCTGGTCGACACGCCCGGCATCTTCGCGCCCAAGCGGCGGCTGGACCGCGCCATGGTCAACGCCGCCTGGGAAGGGACGGATAGCGCGGACGCGATCCTGTTGATCGTCGATCCCATCAAGCAGCGGCGGCACGAACTGGAGCCGATCATGGAGGCGCTCGAGCACCGCAAGGAGCGCAAGATCCTGGTGCTCAACAAAGTCGACAAGGCCAAGAAGGAACCGCTCTTGGCGCTCGCACAGGAGTTTTCGCAGCGCGTCGATTTTGAGGAAATTTTCTTCGTCTCGGCGCTCAATGGCGAAGGCGTGCCGGAAATGAAGGAAGCGCTTGCCGCGATGATGCCTGAGGGCGTGTGGATGTACCCCGAGGATCAGGTCTCCGACGCGTCGGAACGCCTGCTCGCGGCCGAGATCACCCGCGAGCAGCTCTACGCGCAGCT
>CALCCG010000145.1 GCA_937899785.1 uncultured Erythrobacter sp.
GTCAGCTGATCCCGACGGGCTGAGCTTCTTTGAGCTTGGCGAGACAATCGAAGCGTTCGAATCTCTGGGCAAGCGAACCTCTGAATTGCGAGCCAAATGGTGGCACCGCATCTCAGGGCCTTTATCCGCGCTTCTCATGCCGCTGCTTGGCTCAGTCGCGGCGTTTGGCCTAGCGCGTTCCGGTCAATTGTTTGTGCGCGCCATAATCGGGATCGGTCTTGGCTTTGCCTATTTCGTCGTTGACAACGCGGCGCTGGCCATGGGTTCCTTTGGCGGATACCCCCCCTTCCTCGCCGCTTGGGCGCCGTTCTTGCTGTTCCTTCTCGTCGGAGAGACGGTCCTTATTCGGACCGAAGAATGAGCGATTGGTCGTTAAGGCTTGCGCGCCCGAAAGACGCCGACGCCATGCCTGCCATTGAAAGAGCCGCAGGCGAAGTGTTCGGCGCAATCGAAGGGATCGAACACATCGCTAACGGCGACACTTTGCCCGTTGAGAAATTGCAGCGATATATCCGCAAAGGCCACTGTCTGGTCGCTCATGTTGGCGACACCTTGGCTGGTTTTCTTGTCAACGAGCCCTTTCGGCGCGAACTCCATATCTGGGAGATGAGCGTGCATCCCCGCTTCCAAAAACGCGGCATTGGAGCGGGTCTGGTTAGGGCGTGCCTTATCGATGCGCGCAATTCGGGCTTTGCCGCCGCGACGCTGACAACCTTTCACGATGTCCCTTGGAACGCGCCTTTCTACGGGAAACTCGGCTTTGAAGAAGTGAGCGCTTTGGACGCTCACCCGCGCCTCGCCGGTGAGTTGGCTCTGGAAGCGGATAACGGCCTTCCCGCCGAGCGCCGATGCGCCATGATTGCCTTTCTCGATTAGGCTTTCGTTGGCTCGGACACAAAGGCCTTCAACGGCGAACGAGGTGCGTCAAAACGAGCTGACAGATCTAGCTACGTTTGAGCATCGTGCTCTTGGCAATCCGTCCAACCAAATTGGCCATGCCGGGATGGTTGGCGCTGTCATAGGTGGAACCTTGCCCCAGCTCGCTCGCCAAACGGCGGTGCGCTTCGGGCAGATCGTGATACGGCATCGACGGCATCAGATGGTGCAGCGCGTGATAACGCAGGCCAACTGGTGCCCAAATCTCCGCCGCCAAACCCGGCGGCGGAACATTCACGCTGTCGAGGAACTGCGCGGTCACCGTCATCGGCTCGCCATCGTTCTCCCAAAGATGCGCCACCAAGGTGCGCAACTGGTTGAGCAACGCGGTCAATGAGACGATCGCCAAAGCGATCGCGAGCGGCTTCCAACCCAGCCAATAGGTACTGCCCAACACCGCTATCGCCCAAACGCTTGCCCCCGTCTCTTGCCACAGCACACGTTTGGCAAAATCGCCTTCCGGCGGCTTGCGACGAAAATCCGGATTGATCGAAAGGGACGAAAACCGTTGCCAGGTGAAGGTGCGGATTGCCGGAAACAGAGCCCCCAGAGGCACAAGCACAGCAAAGCGCGTCAACAAGGCGATAGGCGCCAATAGAGCGACGATAACGAAGAGAGGCAGGCTCCACGGTTTCATCAAAGCGAGCGGCAGATACTCCGGATCTTCGATCGTCCCGTACTGCGTGCGCTTGTGGTGGATCGTGTGCACGCCTTCGTACATGAAACTGGGGGTGAGCATTGGGATACCCACCAACAGGTTCCAACCCGTGCGGAAGCCAGGCAGCGCGTTGCGATGAATGTGCGTCAGCTCATGTATGAACATAAGCGAGCGATAGAGCGCCAAAGAGGCCACCAAGCCCGCGACAATTGAAAGAGCGAGATTGGAAGACAGTATCGCGGTCGCAATCCCCGCATAACCAACCGCGGTCGATGCCAGCATGTCAGGCCAGTACAAGCCCGGGCGCGCTTCTCCCAGATCCTGAGTGATAGAGCGCACGGCGCGAAGCATGTCTTTATCATCACTCGTCTGATAGTCGGCACGCGTGGCGCGCTTGGCACCGGACGCGATGTCGGCCGACGGAAGAGTGGTGGATTGCATATTCATCTGTTCAAACCTTAGGCTTCGCGCGCTTTATCTCAGAACGCGGCTTTTTGCCAATCGCGTAAATATGGCCAGTGTGATCGAAAAAGGGATGTGATCGGGAAAATCGCCTCTTCGGCTTGCGCCCGGTATCGCACCAATTCAATACGCACTTTGATTTAGGATAATACGGGGCTCAACGCGTGACAGTTTCAGCATCAGCGGGCGGACTGACTGATGCGCCGGTCAACGGAAAAAAGGGACTCACTGCGGCGCATATCGATGAACTGGCTCTGCAAGTCCCGGCGGAGCAAGGCTTTGGCCCTGGCACAGGCTTCTTTGGCTATTTCGACGCCAAGGATGAGGAAACCGCGCATGCCCTTCTGGCGCAAGCGGAGACATGGCTGCGCGGCGAGGGGATGACCAAGGTGCTCGGCCCGATATCGATGTCGATCTGGGAAGAGCCCGGATTGCTGGTCAAAGGGCAGGACCACGCGCCTATGATCATGATGGGGCACCATCCCGAGCACTATGCTGGCTGGATCGAAAGCGCTGGTTACGCACGCGCCAAAACGCTCTTCACCTACGACCTGGACATCACTGAAGAATTCCCGCCCTTGGTCCAGCGGATCGTCAAATCGGGTGAACGAAACGATCGCATTACCGTGCGCCGGGTCGATAAATCGCGCTGGGATGAAGAGGTTCAGGTTGTGCTGGCCATCCTCAACGATGCCTGGTCTGACAATTGGGGCTTTGTGCCCTTTAGCCCGGCCGAGGTCGCCTACGCAGGAAAGAAACTGCGACCGCTCATCCATGAAGAGCTTAACATGATCGCCGAGGTGGACGGGCGGCCGGTCGCCTTCATGCTGACCTTTCCCGACGTCAACCATGTGCTGGCGAAGACCAACGGCAAACTGTTTCCCTTTGGATGGATCCGGATGCTGCGCTGGCTCAAAAAACCGGTGGGATCTGGAATGCGTGTCCCTTTGATGGGTGTCCTCAAGGAAATGCATAATACAAGACTCGCGAGCCAATTGGCCTTCATGATGATCAGCAAGATCAGACAGGAAGCGGCTCGGCACTACGGCTCCAGGCGCGGTGAAATCGGATGGATCCTTGA
>CALCCG010000146.1 GCA_937899785.1 uncultured Erythrobacter sp.
GAACCCGCTCACGCCAATCCAGCTTTCCGCCGAGCGTTTGCGCCGCCGGTTTGGTAAAAACCTTGAGGACAAAGATAAAGAAGTCTTCGATAAATGCACCAACACGATTGTTCGCCAAGTCGGTGATTTGCGAAAAATGGTCGATGAGTTTTCCTCGTTCGCTCGCCTGCCCAAGCCCGTGTTTCGCAGTGAAGACGCCGTCGATCTCGTTCGCCAGGCCGTCTTTTTGCAAGAGGTCGCGCATAACGGGATCGCCTTCACTGTTGATGCAGCCAACGTCGAGGCGCGCGAATTGCGCTGTGACCGGCACCAGCTGGGCCAAGCAATGACCAACGTCCTTAAGAACGCTGTTGAAGCGATCGAGGCGCGTGCGGCCGAAGCGCGCGGCGCTTATGCAGGCGAAATCGCTGTGAAACTCGACAGCGACGCTGAATTCCTGACGGTTGTGGTCGAGGATAACGGCGTCGGCTTACCAGCGGACCGAGAACGCCTCGTCGAACCCTATGTGACGACGCGCGAGAAAGGCACCGGGCTTGGCCTCGCCATCGTCAAGAAGATCGTCGATGAGCATGGCGGCATGCTGGCGTTTGCCGCCAGCGAGACGGGAGGAACGCGCGTGACCCTGCGCTTTGCCCGTGACCCGCAAATTGACAAAGGCGATGTAGCATGACGCTCAGCGATCAGTCTCGCCAACCCCCTGTTCAAATGAAAAATGCACGAAGGAGCCGCGCGCATGGCGCTTGAAATCCTCATAGTTGATGATGAACGCGATATTCGTGAGCTCGTCGCGGGCGTCCTGGGTGATGAAGGCTACGCCTGCCGCACCGCCGCCGATTCCACCGCCGCTCTTGCCGCGATCGACGAACGTCGTCCAAGCCTGGTCCTTCTCGACGTCTGGCTTCACGGCAGCGAGATGGATGGGCTCGAACTGCTTGATGAGATCAAGGTGCGCGAACCGGATCTGCCGGTGATCATCTTTTCCGGCCACGGCAATATCGACACCGCGGTCAGCGCGGTTGGACGCGGCGCGATGGACTTTATCGAAAAGCCGTTCGAGGCTGAGCGGCTTCTTCTGTTGGTAGAGCGCGCGACCGAGACTGAGCGTCTGCGCCGTGAGAACACACGGCTGCGTCAAGGGGAAGACGAAGCGGGCGAATTCACCGGTAATTCCAGCGTGATCAACGCCGTGCGCGCCACTTTGAAACGCGTGGCGAACACGGGCAGCCGGGTTTTGATTTCGGGCCCAGCGGGCGCGGGTAAGGAGGTCGCTGCTCGTCTGTTGCACGCGTGGAGCACGCGGTCCGAAAACGCCTTTGTGATCGTCAACTCCGCGCGCATCACGCCGGATCGGTTCGAGCACGAACTTTTTGGCGAAGAAGCCGACGGCAAGCAAGTGCGCCCAGGTTTGTTGGAAATGGCCGATGGCGGGACGCTGTACCTCGACGAGGTCGCTGATATGCCACTTTCGACGCAGGCGCGGATCCTGCGGGTTCTGACCGAGCAGAGCTTTGTTCGCGTGGGCGGCACGCGTCAAATTGGCGTCGATGTACGCGTTGTGTCCTCGACTTCGCGCGATCTGTCAGAAGAGATGGCGGAAGGCCGTTTTCGCGAAGATTTGTTCTACCGCCTCAACGTTGTGCCCGTATCGATACCCAGCCTTGCGGACCGGCGTGACGATATCCCTGCGCTCGCCGAGCACTTCTTTACCCGCTATTCAAACGACCAGGGCATTGCGCCGCCCACCATTTCGGAAGAGGCGATGGCGGCGCTGCAGGCCTATGACTGGCCCGGCAATGTGCGCCAGCTTCGCAATGTCGTGGAACGCACGATCATCATGACGCCGCGCGACCGGCTGACCACGGTTGAGACCGACATGCTGCCAAGCGAGCTCACCGGAGGCCGGATGGCGGCATCGGGGCAGGGGCTGTCTTCGATGATGGGCGTACCTTTGCGTGAAGCGCGCGAGAGTTTTGAGCGCGAATACCTGACCATTCAGATCCGACGATTCTCAGGCAACATTTCGAAAACTGCAACATTCATCGGCATGGAGCGGTCAGCGCTGCACCGCAAATTGAAGCTGCTCGGCATGGCGGAACGGCGCGAAGCGGTGCGTAAGGAGTAGAGTTGGGCTCAGCGCGCAGGTCTTCACGCGAGGTGAATCTTGACAATAACTCAAGCGTTGCCGGATCGCTTGCCAAGAGGCATTATATCATCAGCGTTGATCGCTGGTGGACCTTTCTTGGATGAGGTGTGCGATCAGCGCCCTCATTGCGGACCGTAAAGACGGCCGCCAAGAACAGGAGCAAAGCCCATGTCCAGTGGAGGCACTCTCACTCCGCGACCGGTTCCCAAGCCCGCACAAGCGTCAAGCCGACCGATTGATGGCGCGGAAACAGGCCCTGGAAATCTACAAGATGCGTTTCTCAACCTGCTGAGACGAAACAAGATTCCGGTCACCATGTTTCTGGTCAAAGGTGTGAAGCTTCAGGGCATTGTCACCTGGTTCGACAACTTCTCGATCTTGCTGCGCCGCGATGGCCAATCCCAGCTGGTCTACAAGCACGCCATCTCAACGATCATGCCCGGCGCCAGCGTTGACGCGCGCCAGTTTGAAGGGCGAGCGAAGGGCAAAGGCAAAAAACTGTTGCAGGATGTGTTTCTTGGACGTGTCAGCGATGCGGGCGTCCAAGTTACGATGTTCTTAGTCAACGGCGTGATGCTGCAAGGGCGGATTGCGGCTTTTGATCTGTTCTGTATGCTTTTAGAGCGCGACGGCGCGGTGCAATTGGCGTACAAGCACGCGGTCTCGACTATCCAGCCCGCGCGCCCCGTTGATCTCTATGATGAAGAGGGCGGGGATTTTGATGAAGAAGACGACGACTGAGTTTCGACAATGACTTGATGGACGAGGTCACCCGCGGCGCGCGGGCCCTTGTCCTGTGCCCAGATATCAGGGCGCTGACCTACGATCTTGATGCGGCCGAGAGGCTTAATGAAGCCGAGGGATTGGCACTCGCGATTGGCGTCGTGATCGCACATAGCGAAGTTCTGCCCATCCGGCAGATGCAGCCGAACACCTTGTTTGGGTCGGGGCAGGTGGAAAACATCAAAATCGCTTGCGAGCAGCATGAAGCCGAATTGGTGATCGTGGATGCGGCTTTGACGCCGATCCAGCAGCGCAATCTGGAAGAGAAGTTCAAGCGCAAGGTGATCGATCGTACCGGTCTGATCCTCGAGATTTTTGGCGAACGCGCCGCGACAGCGGAAGGGCGCTTGCAGGTTGAGCTGGCGCATCTCGATTACCAACAGAGCCGCCTTGTGCGCAGCTGGACGCACCTTGAGCGCCAGCGCGGTGGCTTTGGCTTTCTGGGCGGGCCTGGTGAAACCCAGATTGAGGCTGACCGTCGCATGATACGTCAGCGCATGAGCCGTTTGCGACGCGAGCTTGAACAAGTGCGCAAGACGCGCGCGCTGCATCGCGAAAGGCGGGGAAGGGCGCCTTGGCCGGTGATCGCGCTTGTCGGCTACACCAACGCCGGGAAATCAACGCTTTTCACCACATTGACGGGCGCGGAGGTGATAGCGGAAGATCTTCTGTTTGCCACTCT
>CALCCG010000147.1 GCA_937899785.1 uncultured Erythrobacter sp.
TAGGGAAGATTGAGGCGTCGAGGGCGCGCCGCTTTGTTCAATATGTTCTGATGGTCAGGTTTTGATCAGGTGCCCGGCGATTGGCGATCGCCATCATCATCGCCGTCGGCCACGATCACAATAATGCCAGCGGCCCAAAGGCTCACCAAAATGGCAGCGAGGAGATCAGCGCCCGAACCCAGCTTTTCACCTTCGGCGTCTTTTCCCTGACCGGGTGCCGATTTAGCGTTGGCGACGTACACGGCGTTGCTGTCGCCCGCGCGCGTTTTGGCTTGCGCAGCAATGGGCGCAACAGCAAGGCCGAAAGCGGCCGCCGCGAGCATGAGTTTCGAAGTCGATTTAAACATGATCACTCCTGTTGGCCAAAAAGCCTACACACATAGACTGTATGAACGGTTAACCGGAAATTGCAAGGAATTCGGCGCATAGGCGGCTGTCCTACAGGTCAAACACTCGCTAAAGCGCTGACCATGAGCCGTTTGATCTTCTCACCAGTCCCGATTCGTGGCGCTCGGGCGGGGTGGTCTTTTTGCGAATAAGACAGTGTCGCCTGTGTCTCCAACATGCGTCTCCAACACAAACGAAGGATTCAGCCCAACCGTGACCCTCCAGCTCTACGGCATTCCCAATTGCGACACCGTCAAGAAGTCGAGGAAGTGGCTTGATGCGAACGGCCTGGCGTACAGCTTCCACGACTACAAGAAGGAGGGCGCGGAAGCGGCCAAGCTTGCGGCGTGGATTGATGCAAAGGGCCTGGCGACGGTGCTGAACACACGCGGGACCACTTTTCGCAAGCTTTCAGACACTCAAAAGGCGCAAGCGGAGGACCGTCATGCTGCGGTCACGTTGCTCGTCCAGCAGCCGAGCATGATCAAGCGTCCCGTGGTCGAACACGCGGGCGGTGTGTTGGTAGGTTTCAAGGAAGACGAATGGTCCGCGGCGCTTTTGTAACACTGGCTTTTGGAGCCCTGGCTCTCGCCGTTCCCGCTGCGGCCAAAGCCGATGGCCGCGCGGGTGCGGAAGCAAGAGCAACGGGAGGCGGGCGTCCGCTCATCATCGCGCATCGCGGCGCGAGCGGTGATCGGCCCGAGCACACGCTTGCCGCCTATGAGCTCGCGATTGACTTGGGGGCGGACTACATCGAGCCCGATTTGGTCGTGACCAAGGATCTGCAGCTTGTCGCGCGGCACGAGAATGAGCTTTCGGGCACCACCGATGTCGGCAGCCGCGAAGAGTTTGAGGATCGTCGGCGGACCAAGAATGTCGAAGGCCAAAGGGTCGCGGGCTGGTTCTCTGAGGACTTTACGCTGGCCGAATTGCGCACGCTGCGCGCGCGCGAACGCGTGCCCGGATCGCGCCCCAGCAGCGCCACCTATAACGGGCTCTACCAAGTGCCGACCTTTGGCGAGATCGTGCAGCTGGTGCGCGCCAAAGAGGCCGAGACGGGCCGCACAATCGGGCTTTACCCAGAGCTCAAACATCCCACCCTCATGCTTGAGCAAGAGGGGATCGACATGGTTGATCTGCTGGTCGCTGAGCTGCGCAAATACGGGTTGGATGGCGCGGACGCCACGGTCTTTGTTCAGATCTTCGAGGTTCGCCCTCTGCAACGGCTCAACCAATTGATCGACACGCCTTTGGTGATGCTGATTTCCTCGCTGGGAGGCCCCTATGACGAGCCGAGTATGCGCTGGGCCGATATGCTAACGCCATCGGGGTTGGCTGAGATTGCCGCATACGCCGATGGGATCGGTCCTTGGATGGGTCATGTGCTCGATCCGGAGACGATGGCGCCCACTGGGCTGGTTGGCAACGCGCACGCTGCGGGGCTGGCAATCCATCCCTGGACGCTGCGCAAGGAGAACGGGTTTCTGCCCGCCGCAATGCGCACTTCGGGCGCGGACGCCGAAGAGGGGAATTACAAGACGCTCTGGAACGCGGCGATTGCCAGCGGAGCGGACGGCCTCTTTGTTGACAATGTGAGCGAGCTTGTCGCGCTTATCGAGGATGGCCAAGAGTAACGCAGAGCATGGAGATACCGCGCGACAAGCCGATCATCGTATTTGATGGCGTTTGCGTGCTGTGCACGGCTAACGCGCAGTTAGTGCTTTCGGCCGACACGGCGGGCAAGTTTCGGCTTGCGGCGATGCAGGAGGAAGCGGGCGCTCAGCTGATGCAGGAAAACGGGGTCGATCCGCTTGATCCAGAGAGCTTTGTGCTGGTCGATGCGGCGACGGATGGTGGACGGGTGTGGACCGACAGCGACGCGGTGCTGCATATGTGGAGCGAGCTTGGCTGGCCATGGCGCGCTGGTGCGGTCTTCAAGCTGGTTCCGCGTTTTGTGCGCGATCCGCTGTACCGCTTCATCGCGCGCAACCGCTACCGATGGTTCGGGCGGCGCGAGACATGCTGGGTGCCAACCGCGGAGCAGGCCGCAAGAATCCTCTAAGCGGTGTGCTGGGCGGCAAGGATGTAGTTCAAGGATTCGTCATCGGAGAGATGCAGGCCCTTGCCCGGGCGATAGGCGATGCCACGTCGCTTGATTACTTCGAGACCGACCTCGCCAAGCAGGTCCGCACACTCATTCGGAGTGATAAAGTCGTCCCAGTGATGCGTGCCTTTGGGAACATAGCCGATCGCTTCGGCCGCTCCGACCAACAGGACGCGGCTGGCCACAGTGCGATTGGGTGTCGAGATGACAAGCAGGCCGCCGGGGGCGAGGCGCGCCGCAATCTCGGCGATGAAGGCGCGCTTGTCAGCGACATGCTCGATCACTTCGACACAGGTGACAAGATCGAAGACACCGATATCAAGGCTGGCGACCTCGCCTGCTATATAGCGAATGTCGAGCGCCATGGCCTTTGCATGCGCGTCGGCGACTGCAACGTTCTCGGCGCTCGCGTCGACGCCAGTCACCTCCGCTCCCAGCCGGGCCATGGGCTCGCACAGCAAGCCCGCCCCGCAGCCAATGTCGAGCGCAGACTTGCCCGCCAGCGGCCTAGCCAAAGACGCGACGCCCGGCCAGTGCGCGTCGATTGCGTCGCGCAGGAACTCAAGGCGTACCGGGTTAACCTGGTGGAGACTAGCCATCTTGCCTTTGGGGTTCCACCAGTCGCGGGCGAGCTCGGAGAAGAAGGCGGCTTCCTCAGGCCGGATCGTGGTGTTTGCGTTTCCCATGGCGTGTCCTTAACAGCGCCCCCAAGGACAGACCAGCGAAACACAAACCAGCAGGAGCGTGCCTCTCTTGGCCAGTGAACAGCTTCAACCCCAACGACCGCAACGGATCGTTATGAAGTTCGGCGGCACGTCTATGGCCGGTACCGAACGGATTCGCCGAGTGGCTGGCCTCGTGCGAGCGCAGGCGGCGGGCAAAGGCGGCGTGCGCAACCAGGTTGCTGTGGTGGTGAGCGCTATGGCCGGCGAGACGGATCGGCTGGTCGGCTTTTGCCGCGAAGCCAACCCTCTTCACGATGCCGCCGAATACGACGTCGTCGTCTCCAGCGGAGAGCAAGTCACAAGCGGCCTGCTCGCGCTCACCTTGCAGTCTCTGGGCGAGAGGGCGCGCAGCTGGCTGGGGTGGCAATTACCAATCCGCACGATTGAGGCCCATTCCAAGGCCCGGGTCGAAACGATCGATGCGCCGGGTATGCTCGAAGCGCTGAACCAGGGGGAGATCGCGGTTATTCCAGGCTTCCAGGGTGTTAGCCATAGGGAGCGCATCACCACGATGGGCCGCGGTGGTTCGGATACATCGGCGGTTGCCATTGCCGCCGCAGTCGGTGCCGATCGTTGCGATATCTACACCGATGTCGACGGAGTCTACACGACCGATCCTCGCATCGTCGCAAAGGCGCGCAAGCTAAAGGCGGTGACCTACGAAGAGATGCTCGAGCTCGCTTCGGTCGGCGCGAAAGTGCTTCAATCACGAGCAGTGGGCCTCGCGAGGAAAGCCGGGGTGCGGTTGCAAGTTCTCTCCAGCTTTGTGGATGAGAGCGCCAACGCTTCAGCGGATGATCTGCTCGGAACGCTTATCGTCTCCGAGGACGAAATGGACGAAATGGTGGAGAAGGGCCTGATGGAACGCCAGCTTGTGACGGGGATCGCGCATGACAAGACGGAGGCAAAGGTCATCCTGACCCGCGTTCCAGACAAGCCTGGCGCGGTGGCGCACATCTTTGAGCCCCTCGCCGATGCGAGCATCAATGTCGATATGATCATCCAGAATGTCGGTCGTGACAAAGGCGAGACTGATGTGACCTTCACTGTCCCTCAGGCGGACCTGGCGCGCGCGCAAGCCTTGTTGGAGGATCGACGCGACATGATCGGCTTCAACCGCATCATCACTGACAGCCAGATCGCCAAGATCAGCGTGGTGGGCGTGGGGATGAAGAGCCACGCAGGCGTTGCCAGCACTATGTTTCGCTCGCTTTCGGACCGTGGGATCAACATTCAGGCTATCTCGACCTCCGAGATAAAGGTCAGCGTGATGATCGATGAAGACGAAACCGAATTAGCGGTGCGTGTTCTTCACACCGCCTATGGTCTCGATTCGAGCGAATGACGGCTAACGCGCTCAACGGGTGAACCCCGTTAGGGGCTCGTTTGGTCCACGTTAGGCACTTTCGCTAACCCGGTCTTAGGGCTCCGGGCCAGACGCATAGCGCTCCATAACTGGGAGACGCATCCATGGCGCTAAAAGCCCATCTTGAAAACGGTCTGAATCAAGCTGGTCGTATCGACGCGCGCAAGCACGAACGCCGCGCGCTGTTCCTTGAGGCGAGCGGCATCCTGCCGGGCGGACTTGAGGCCAATGTTATCATCCACAACATCTCGATCGCCGGGCTGCTGCTGGAAACCGAAGAGGCACTGGCGGCGGATGAGCGGCTGGTGCTGGATCTGCCCGAGGCCGGGATCGTGCGCGCTGCGGTCGTGTGGCAGAGCGGTTTTCTTTATGGATGCGCGTTTGAGCAGCAGCTCGAGCACAAAGCGCTGGCCGCTGTTGAGCTGCGCGCGGACGCGCCCGCGCTGCCGTTCGGGCCGACCCTCGAAGCGCCAGCGGAACCCTTTGGCGTCAAGCTCAATCGCCTGCGCCGAGAGCGCGGCCTGACGCTCGCACAAGTTGCCTCGGTCCTCGGGGTTAGCAAGCCTACGGTCTGGGCCTGGGAGAAGGGCAAAGCGCGCCCCGTCCCCGATCGGCTCGAACCGATTGCGCAAGTTCTGGGCGTCGAAGTTGAAGATCTCAAGGAGCGTTTGGGCGATGAACAGCACTCGGCGCTCGTGCAGGAATGTCGCTTACGTATTGCCACTGCTTACGGAACGCACCCTTCCAAGGTCCGTATTATGATAGAGGTCTGAGGCGGTCTCGCGAACCTTACGTAAAATACCGGCTGTGCTCAGAAAATATGGTAAACAAACGAAGGTTGCGATTCGAATTTTAGTCGAGTTAACTGGCTGAACTTACGCAAATACGCTGAGATGTGGTAAGTACTACATGAAATAGCGTAACTGCCTCTGAGTTTTAGTTTCAAGGCTAATTTAACGCATCGCTACCGGGGGCATGAAACACGAGCCGGGAGCTTTGCTGTGATGCAAACGCGGATGAGTTTGGCGGAAGGGGCCGCCTTGCATGGGCTGCTCGAAGAGACGACCGGTGACATCGTCATCAGGATCGATCGGGACGGGTTCATCGAGACGGCTTCGGCCAATATCTGCGAGATCGGATATGACTTCTCGCAGCTCTTGCTCAAACCGCACCTAACCGATCTGGCGCAGCGCGAATTTGCCGGTGAACTCAAGGATCACATGGATATCGTCCTGTCTGGCTGCACCGGGGAGAGCGGTTCGGTCGATTGGCTTGAGTTCCCGATCGGATCCGCAGTTTACCCGCCACATGCCGCACACTCTGAGGAGCCCTTGCGACAAAGTTCGCCCAAGGTCTGGTACGCGTTAAGCCTCAGGGCCATCACTGGCGATGAGGGGCAGGTCTGCGGCGCGCTTGGGTTACTGCGCTCGGTCGAAAGGCTGCGCGCGCTCGAAGGCGAAGTCTATTCGCGTGCACTTATCGATCCGCTGACCGGGCTCGCCAATCGCCACGCCTTTTGCGCGACCCTGCGGCGCCAACTGGCCAGCGGGCAAAGCGGAACGATGGCGCTGTTCGAAGTGGATCGGATGCGATCGGTCTTCATGCAATACGGCCAGCGCACCGCGGACGAGATCATCTGGGGCTTCGCCAAATTCCTCGAGACTATGGTGCACGAAGATTACGAACTGGCGCAGTTTGACGGGGAACGGTTCTGCGTGATCCTGCAGGGTCTCTCGCGCAAGAACAGCCGCAAATGGGCGCAGGATGTGCTCCAGACCTTTGCCTCGCTTACTCTTTCGACCTCCGCACGAAGCCCTCGCCTGTCAGCGAGCGCGGGCTTGGCTCCTATTCAGAACAGCGTTGACTGGACCTTGCGGCAGGCGGAGCTGGCGCTTGTAATGGCGCGCGCACGGGGCGGGATGCAGGTGGCCGAATGCCAGCAACCCGGCTCGAGTCCCATGCCCGCCCGCGCGTTGATTTGAGGGTTAGTGGGCTCTGACGCCCAGATCTTTGACACACCTTGCGTGTCTCCTGTCGCGGAGCTCGTGCCAGCTCTATCGCGAAGTCACCAGCTCCCGATGCCCATGGATACTCTTGTGATGGCTTGGAGAGCCCGGGCCAGTGAGCCGCGCTGTGGTAGGATTGCTTTGAAGGCTCGATCAGCGTCTCTTATGAGACGCTCTTGGTTTTATCCGCTCTGTCTCTTGCAAGATGAAGACTGGCAAAGAAGGGGCTGTGAGCGCATTGAGAGCCCTCTCAATCGCATATCTTGCACGACGACCCTGAGAAAAATGGTGCCAGAAGAGGACTCGAATTAAAAATCTAATATTCTGAAAAATATGTGTTTTCCTATGCGTAGATATCAAAAGGACCACAAGACGGCCCGCTCACTTGCTAAATGGTACCTCTGCATTTTTGATTTTGGTGGACGGAACGTATTGATATCGCGGGTTGGTGACTACAGTGTCGGGTCGAGTTCGAGAATGCCGCAACCGGCATAAGCATGAGATCCAATACCCAGAACAACTTGCCTATTCAGACTTTGCGCCTTGTCGGGAAAGCGCTTGTCACCTATGCCTCGGCGATGCGTGTTTTCGGGAACATCATTGCAGTTCTAATGTGCCTTGGCCTGATTTTTCAGGTCTCGGCTGAGGCTGCATCGCTGCCCCAAGCTGAGACTATGACCTTGGCGGACTGCGCCAAGATGAAGCATCACGCTTCACACGCATCGGATCATTCCGGCCGCGCAGGTCACGATCAAGATGACCCTTGTGATGACATGTCGTTGAAGTGCATGCTTTCCATGAACGCCGTTGCTCCGGTTCTGATGGGGAACACCCTTCCCAACCTTTCCAACAACTTTCCTTCTAGTTCCATACAGTTTTTTGCGGCGGTGACTGATCAATTGGCTGGTCGCGCGCTTCCGCCTGACTACCCGCCTCCGCGCTTCTAACTCCAATGTAACAGCGGGGCTGT
>CALCCG010000148.1 GCA_937899785.1 uncultured Erythrobacter sp.
GGAGAACATTCCGCGCATCCTGCCTGAAGGAGCCGAAGCGCGGATCGATGTTGAACGCTGGCCGCAGCCGCCGCTGATGGCGTTCCTGCAGAAAGAAGGCGCTATCGCGTCCGCCGAGATGGCGCGCACGTTCAATTGCGGCCGCGGCCTGGTGATCGCAGCGGATCTTAACCAGTACCACGAGGTCATCGCGCGGCTGACCGAGGCGGGCGAGACCGTGCACATCATTGGCAAGATTTGGCCAGGCGAGCGGGGATGTATGGTGCAAGGCCCCCGGGGTCTGTGGTCGGCGCGGGAGGATTGGGAGGTTACGCATCGTGCCTGACACGGCGCGCTCCAAAGCCAAGGTCGCGATCTTCATATCGGGCACCGGCACCAACATGGCCGCGCTGCTTTACGCCAGTCGCCTTGCCCAAGCGCCGTTCGAGATCGTCCTTGTCGCCAGCAATCGGGAAACGGCTTCGGGGCTGTCGTTCGCCCAACTGGAAGGGGTGCCCACTTTTGTCCACTCGCATAAAGGGCACACCCGCGCCGAACACGACGCCGCAATGGAAGCCGCCGCGCACGAGGCGGGCGCGCAATACATCGTTTTGGCGGGCTATATGCGCATCCTGTCCGAGGCGTTTGTAGAGCGTTGGGCAGGCCGCATCCTGAACATCCATCCCTCGCTGCTGCCCAAATATAAGGGCCTCGACACCTATAGCCGCGCCATCGAAGCGGGCGATGCCCATGCCGGCGCGAGCGTGCATCTCGTAACCCCCGAACTGGATGCAGGCGAAGTGCTCGCACAGGCGCGTGTGGCGATTGCCCCAGAGGACACGCCTGAAACCCTTGCCGCGCGCGTCAAAGTGGCCGAGCACCAGCTTTTCCCGCGCGCTGTCGCGGACTATGTCAGCCGCGGAAACGACCCCGACCATCTCTACACGCGTGTGGCAGACTTGGCGCTGGCCCTGCCCGAGGCCCACGCGAAGGACAGCCATGGCTCACCGGGCTTTCGCGTCGGCCCTGTGAAGTCAGGCAAGTTCTTCGCGCACTTCTCTCAGCAGCACCACGGCAGCGAGCATATTGCGGTGCTGGTCAAGACCGGCGGGATGGAAGAATTGCTCGACCTGGTCGAGGCGCAACCCGAGGTTTACTTCAAACCCGCCTATTACGGCGCCAGCGGTTGGATCGGGCTGATCCTCAACCGCCCTGACGTGGATTGGGGGCATGTGGCGCAATGGCTTGAGCGCAGCTGGCGCAGCGTCGCGCCCGCGCGACTGACCCGACTGCTTGACGCTGCGGATCAGTTCTGAAGTCTGCGCCTTGAGACAGCCTCCCCCTCGCCCCCACCCGCTTGCGCGCAGCCCAAGGGTCGACCAGGCGAACCGTTTCTTTGCCAAGGCTTGGGACAAAGGCTGGCTCCCCCGCCCAGCGCTTGATCCCGAGGCTCTTTGGCAAAGCGCCGCGAAGCCGCTCGGCGATAGGGCGGCCCAGGCCGAGAGAGCCGGGCGCAAAGCCGAAGACGTTACCGATTTTCGGGAGCGCCTTGAGCGCCTGACGAAGGCGGCGCGCGAGGAGGCGGATCTTAACCCGCTGGGCCGGGTGATGGCGCAAGGCCAATTGGAGCGGGTCGTCCGCAACCGTCTGCGTATGGGTGCGGTTTGGATGCAGCGCCCCCAAATGGCCCAAACCTCGCTCGCCCCGCCGATCATCGTCATCGGCCACATGCGCAGCGGGACAACCCGTGTGCACACATTGCTCGCGGCCGATCCGGCGCATTCGCACACGCGCTATTGCGATGCGTTTCACCCCGTGCCGGGAACCACCGTGGATTTGCGCGAATGGGCGGCGGCGTTTGAGATCGGCTTTCTCTCCGCGCTCAACCCCTGGCTCCAATCGATCCACCCGATTGCCAGCGCTGCGGTGGAAGAGGAGCTGGGTTGGCTCGCAGGGGCGCTCCAACACTCGATTTATGAGAGCCAGTGGCGTGTGCCATCCTACTCAGCCTGGAGCGAAGCGCGCGATGCGACCCCCATCTACCGCGAATTCGCCCGTATCCTGCGCACCGACACCGCGCACCGCGGCCTTGCGGATCGCCGCCGCGTCCTCAAAGTCCCGGTCTTCTCTGAGAATCTGCCCGAATTGCTGAGCGCCTTTCCCGATGCGCGGCTGATCCTCGCCACCAGAGCGCTTGACGATGTGCATCGCAGCGCCGTTTCGCTGGTCGCGAACCAGATGACGGTCCAGTCGGACAGCTGCGATCTGGCTTGGATCGAGGCGGATTGGCATCGCAAAATAGACTTGCGCGAAGAGCGTCGAGCGGCCGTGCTCAGAGCGTGGTCTGGCCCGATCACGCAGCTCACTTTTGAAGATCTAAGCGACGACTGGGAGACCGCAATCGGCCGCGCCTATCGTGAGCTGGACTTGGACCTGACCCCGGCGGCGCTTCGCGCCATGCGCCGAGTTAGCGCGCAAAGCCAAACGGGCAGCCACCGCGCGCACGCGGCGCAGCTTTCCGGTTTTGCACGCGCCTAAGAAAAAGGGCCGCCCCTGTGGACAGCCCCTTGATCATCCTGACGCAGGAGACGCGTTCAGCCGACGATCTCGTCGTCGCTGAAGAAGAAGGCGATCTCAATCGCCGCGTTTTCCTCGCTGTCCGAGCCGTGGACGGTGTTTTCGCCGATCGAGAGCGCATGGGTCTTGCGGATCGTGCCTTCGTCGGCGTCGGCGGGGTTGGTGGCGCCCATGATTTCGCGATTCTTGGCGACAGCGTCTTCGCCTTCGAGCACCTGCACGACCACCGGCTCGCTCATCATGAATTCGACGAGTTCTCCAAAAAACGGGCGCTCGGCGTGCACGGCGTAGAAGCCTTCAGCCTGATCCTTGGTCATATGGATACGCTTTGATGCGACAACCCGCAGGCCCGCTTCTTCCAGCATCGCGGTGACCGCGCCGGTCAGATTGCGACGCGTCGCGTCAGGCTTGATGATTGAGAAAGTGCGGGTGCCCGCCATGGCAGGGTGTCCTTGATTGAATGCGCCAGCGCGCAGGGGAAGAGGTTTCGCGCGGCCCCTAGCCCCCGCGCCTTCCCAATTCAAGTTTCGATTGAAACCACCAGAAACGAGCGGCCCAACAGATCAGCGCGGCGCCTTTAGGAGGGTTGGTTTCCCACCGTCAACTGAGCGGTCGTTCCGGCGCCTTCGGGTGTGGCCACGATGGAGAAGGTGAGCCCGTCCGGCGACTGACCGCCAATGATCTTGCCCTCGTTGACCGACATCTCCATCTCAATGGCGATCCCGGCGTCCTCCGCCTGCGCCTTGTAGAAAGCCGCGATGTCTTCTGCGCTGTCCTCGCTCGACATCGTCAACAGAACACCCGAGCCAACGCCTTGTTTTACAACCGTGTTGGTGACCACTTGCGCCCCCGGATACAGCGTGAAGCCCGCCGGGAGATCGACGGGAACATCGGAGCCGGATCGCAAAGTCGCGGTGCCCTCATCGGTTTCGATCGTCGCTGTTGTTTCACCGGTCTCGCGGTTGATGGAGTATTCGCCCTCTTCACCCTCTTCGCCGGTCAAGGTTCCCGAGGTCTCAGCGCCGCACGCGGTCAACCCCAAAACGAACGGCGCGGTAAGCGCAAACATCACACGCATGATGGTCTCTCCCAATCCATTGGTCAGTGTCCCCTATCGCAGCGGCAAGCGCAAGCGGTCAGGCGACCTTCACCCATTTCCCGCCATCCTGGCGAAAAAAGGCGCGCTCCAACCCCTCGCGATCCGAAAGCGCTTTCCAGGTCTGGCGGGCGTGCTCAAGAGTGGCCTCATTGAAGAGCAGAAAGACGCGCGCAAATTCGGGCGCCTCGCGATAGGTGCCGTCGGCCAGAATGGCATGGGTGGCGCCATTAGCCGCCTCGACCGCATCGGATAACAGAATCGGCTGACGCTCGGCCCCCGCAGCGCTGGCTTCGCCATTTGCGAGGAAGGTTTCAGGTCCCGCCTGCCACAACCCTTTGGCAATCGCCGCGCGCTGCTCAGCCTGGGCGCTCACGACCAACAGTCTTTCGCCCTGATCCAGCACGCGCTGCGCGATCAGAGCGGTAACCTTTTCGACCGGGTCGTGCGAGAGCTGCCAGAAATCGATCTTCATACGCGCCCTATGCGCCCGGCTGCACACTGCGTGTCAAGCCTTGCGCGAGCGGCGGCAGCGATCCGAGCAATAGCGCACATTGTGCCAGTCGCGCTCCCATTTCTTGCGCCAGGCAAAGGGCAAGCCGCAGGCGGCGCAGATTTTGGTGGGAAGATCGGACTTCTTGCGCCTCTTGGGCACGATGCGCGCGCCTTAACCTTCGAAATTGTCTGCGACGATCCGGTCAATCAGCCTTGCACCCCATCCCGTTGCGCCTTTCTCATGCGCGTGGCCGGGCTTTTCTGACCAGACCGTGCCAGCAATATCGCAATGCGCCCAGGGCGTGCCGTTCTTGACAAAGCGCCCCAGGAACTGCGCCGCGGTGATCGATCCGGCGGGGCGCGGGCCGACATTCTTGATGTCCGCAATCGGCGAGTCGATCAGCTTGTCATAAGCGGGCCCAAGCGGCATGCGCCACAGCTTGTCACCCGTGCTCAAGCCCGCGCTTAGCAGCTGTTCTGCCAGTTCGTCGTCGTTGGAGAACACGCCGCCATGGTCATGGCCCAGCGCAATGATCATCGCGCCCGTCAGCGTTGCAAAATCGACGATCCGAGCGGGATTGTGCGCCTCCTGAACCCAATGGAGCGCGTCGCACAAAACAAGGCGCCCTTCGGCATCGGTGTTGAGCACTTCGACAGTTTGCCCGCTCATCGTGGTCACAACGTCGCCCGGGCGCTGCGCGTTGCCATCAGGCATGTTTTCGACAAGACCCATCACCGCGATGATATTGGCCTTGGCGCGGCGCTTGACCAGCGCGAGCATCCCGCCAGCGACAGCGCCGGCACCGCCCATGTCCCACTTCATGTCTTCCATGCCCGGCGGCGGCTTTAAAGAGATACCACCAGTGTCAAAAGTGACGCCCTTGCCCACGAAAGCGGTGGGGCGCTCGCCCTCTTCTCCGCCGTCCCAGCGGATCGCCAACAGGCGCGATTCGCGCCGCGAACCCTGTCCAACGCCCAGCAGAGCGCCCATGCCAAGCTCTTCCATGGCGGGTTCATCAAGCACGGTGATCTCAGCGCCTGTGCCTTTGAAAGCCTCTTCACAAAGAGCGACAAAGGTTTCGGGGTAAAGGATATTCGCCGGAAGCGTGACGAGATGCTTGGTAAAGGCAACGCCCTCAGCCAGGGCCGAGGCGCGCTCCCAGGCCTCTTGTGTGCCCGCGGGCGCGTTTATGACATGCACGCTCTCAAGCGAGGCGCGTTTTTCCGCGGCCAGCTTGGTTCGGTATTCGTCAAAGCGCCACGATCGCAGCTGCATTCCCAAGAGCGCGCCCGCCGCTTCCTCGCCTGAGAAATCGGCGTGGCCCAGATCCAGCACCATCTCGGTCTCGCCGGACGTGAGGTATCGGGCGGTGAGCGCCCCGCCGGCCTTTTCGACATTGAGCGCGCGCGCGTCGGCATCGACTTCGCCAGCGCCCGCCAACGCCACCCGCGTCAGCGTGCCCTCAGTCATTGTGAAGTGTTCGAACACTTGCCCGGCGCGCCCTGCAAAGCGCGCCGCCTTGGCGCCATCAATCAGCGCCGCATCCAGATCGTCGGGCGTATCGTTCTGGTTCACAATCCGAGCCATAAGACGAACGGTGGCCGGAGCCGAACTGGCGAATTGGATCTGCATGAATTCCTCTTCGTAACGCCGGGCGGATGGCGCGCGGCGTGTGTGTCTTGAGCCAATGCACGAACGGCGCAAAAGAGGCCGGGAAAGGGCTGCTAATGGCGATTGCGATTAGGCGCGAGCGGTGCAATAGGCAAGCCATGTCGGGAGGGACCAGATTTGCGCCGAAACCGCGTTTGTTGAAGCGCGCGCGGGTTGCTCGCGTGTCTCGGTTCGCTCTTTCCGCAACGCTGGTGAGCGGCGCGCCAATGGTAAGCGCACCAGCCTATGGGCTTGATCCCGGTTTGGCGGTGACGCAGGCAAGCGCGGACGACGCGCAAGCCGCTCCGCCCGCAGGGGCCGCCCTTCAACCCTCGCAATCCGATCGATCCGATCAATCCGCGCGCCCGCAAGAGGTTCAGTTCGAGGCTGAGCAGCTCGCTTATGACAACGCGAAGGACACGGTCCTTGCGCGCGGCAATGTTGTGCTGCGCAGCGGGGATCGTTCGGTCCGCGCTGACGAAGTTGTTTGGGTGCGCGCCGAGGGACGCATTTACGCCGCTGGCAATATCCGGCTGGTCGATGAGGGCGGGAACGTCCTTTACACAGACGCTGTCGAGCTGACCGATACGTTTGAAGCGGGCGCGATGGACCGGTTGTTGATCGCCCTTCGCGCTGGCGGGCGATTGGCCGCTCAATCCGCGACGCGTGGGCAGAACGGGACAGTGCTGCTGGCCGATGCCGCCTACACTGCGTGCGCGGTCTCGGACGAGCAAGGCTGTGACAAAAATCCCAGCTGGCGGATCACCGCCGACCGCGTCGAATTCGACCCGGCAACCAACAAGGTCGGGTTCGAAGGCGCGATGCTGGAACTGTTTGGCCAACGCCTGCTTCCACTCCCAGGCCTTACCATCCGCACCGATGGCCGAGCCGAGACCGGCTTCGTCAGTCCCAACTTTCGCGTCACCAATGTGAACGGGGTCGAGGTGTCCGGCCAGTATTACTGGCGGATCGCCGAAAACCAGGATCTGACGCTGGGCGCGAATGTCTACAGCGACGTCGCCCCGATGGCCTCCGCGACGTGGCGCCATCTTACCGAAAAGGGCGCGTACCAGATCACCGGCTACGCGACCGCGTCAAGCCGCGTGTCCAATCTCACCGGAACCACCACGACCGAAGAAAGCGACCCTCGCGGTTACCTGTTCGCCAATGGCCGCTTTCAATTCTCGCCGGAATGGAGCCTCACCGGCTCGGTCCGCCTGGCCAGCGATCGCACCTTTCTGCGGCGCTACGATATCAGCCGCGACGACCGTTTGCGCTCGACCATCAATCTGGAGCGGATCGACAACAATTCCTATCTGAGTCTTGCCGGATGGGCGACTCAAACGCTGCGGATCAACGCGGAACAAGGCCAGATCCCTGTGGCGATCCCCGCCTTTGATTACCGCTATAACCTTGAAGACCCGGTGCTCAGCGGCAATGTGCAGTTGCAGGCAAACACGCTAAGCTTGGTGCGCGAAGATGGCCAAGACACGCAGCGCGCCTTTGCTGGCGCGCGTTGGGACCTGCGCACGCTCACCGATTGGGGCCAAATCGTAACCTTCAGCGCGCTCGCGCGCGGCGATGTCTATTACACGCGCGACACGCTCTCCACCCAGACGGAAATCTATCGCGGCAACGAAGGCTGGACCGGACGAGCCATCGCTCTGGGCGCGATCGATGTCGAATGGCCATTTGTGAGCAACGCCTTTGGAGGCACGCAGGTGCTGACGCCGCGCGTCCAGTTCGTCGCAACACCCACCATTCGCAACCTCGATGTGCCCAACGAAGACGCGCGCGCGATCGATCTGGAGGATTCCAATCTCTTCGCGCTTAACCGCTTTCCCGGATACGACCGGGTTGAAGACGGCGCGCGCATCACCTGGGGCATCGATTGGGAGCTGTCCAAACCGGGATGGCGGGTAAAGACCAATGTTGGCCAGTCCTATCGCTTTGACGCGGATCGCGACATTTTCCCCGATGGCACCGGTCTTTCCGAGCGCGTGTCCGACTTTGTCGGGCGTTCCGAAGTCCGATTGCGCGACTTTATCCAGTTCACCCATCGCTTTCGCCTCGACAAAGACAATCTCGCGGTGCGTCGCAACGAGATTGACGCCGCAGTCGGTTCAAAGCGCACCTATGTGGAAGTGGGCTATCTGCGCTTGAACCGCGACATCACCGAGGTGGAAGATTTGCAGGACCGCGAGGAAGTCCGCGCCGCCGCGCGCGTGGCGTTTGATCGCAATTGGTCCGCGTTTGGTTCGGGCGTCTTCAACTTGACAAGCGCGGAAGAGGATCCGGTCTTCCAGCCTGACGGCTTTGAACCGATCCGCACCCGGCTCGGGGTCGCCTATGACGACGATTGCATTGAATTCGGCTTCACGTGGCGGCGTGATTACATCACGGCCGGCGATGCGGCGCGCGGCAATTCCTTCCAGGTCTTCTTCGCGTTGCGCAATATCGGCTTTAACTGAGCGTACGCGCGCACCTGCACCGCTTTTGCACACTCCGAAGCCGCGCGTTCACCAGGCGTTGGCATGAGACTAAAAAGGCGCTAATGGAACCGCTCTCGAGGCGTTGCTTGGCTAAGCGCCTGTTCAGATCGCGCGGCTTACAGCCTCACGCTGAACACCGAAGACAGCCAACAGGGGACGACACCGCTTCGATGCGCGAAAGGGGCCGCGCATTGGAATATTGGACGAGACATTCGGGACAGGAACGTGACTTTGAAAGCTATCGTTAAATCGCTTGGCGCTCTGGGCGTCGCTGGCCTGATCGCCCTTGGCGCAGCGCCTATGGCGGTATCCGCGCAAACGGTTGCCAAACCCACAACCGATAACCCGCTCGGCCTTCCGGATGAGATCAACATCATCGGCAACGACAACCCCAATATGCGCAGCGCCACCGCGGTGGTGAACGGATTTGTGATCACCGGCACCGATGTTAATCAGCGCGTCGCGCTGGTTACCTCTGCCGCGGACGCGGATGTTTCAGAGGAAGAGCTGCGGCGTCTGCGCATCCAGGTGCTGCGCAATCTGATTGATGAAACGCTCAAGATCCAGGCGTCCGAAGCCCTTGAGATGAGGGTTGAGCGCGCGCAGATCATGCAGACCTACAACCAGCTTGCTGCCCAGAACTTCCCTCAAGATCCCAAGAAGATGGATGAATATCTCTACTCCATCAATTCCTCGCCATTTGCGCTGCAGCGCCAGATTGAGGGGGAATTGGCCTGGGACAACCTGCTGCGCCGTAACGTCAATCCGTTTGTCAATGTCGCCGCAGAAGAGGTCAACGAAGTCCTCAAACGCCTGGAGGAATCGCGCGGCACCGAAGAGCATCGGCTGGGCGAAATCTACCTCTCAGCCACGATTGAGAACCGTCAGGCCGTCTTGCAGAACGCTCAGCGGATTGTCGAACAGCTGCGACAGGGTGGCAGCTTTGTTGCTTACGCGCGTCAGTTTTCAGAAGCCTCCACGGCCGCGGTCGGCGGCGACTTGGGGTGGTTGCGACTAGCCCAGCTCCCGCCTGTCCTCGCCAACGCTGCGCAAACCATGCAGCCCGGACAGCTGGTCGGACCGATTGAGATCCCAGGCGGGTTTTCGATCCTTTACCTGATTGACCGCCGCCAGGTCTTGACCACGGACCCACGCGACGCCGTGCTCAGCCTCAAGCAAATCTCGGTCGCGTTCCAGCCTGGTATCTCGCAAGAGGAAGCCGACGCCAAGATTGAACAATTCACCACTTACATTCAGGGATTGCGCGGTTGCGCGGACGCCGATGGCGCCAGTCAGGCGATCGGCGCAAGCGTGGTGGCAAACGATCAAATTCAGGCGCGGCAATTGCCAGAAGCGCTGCAGAACCTGATTCTGCAATTGCAGATCGGCCAGACAACGCCCGCGTTTGGTTCACCCCAAGAGGGTGTGCGGGTTCTGATGCTGTGCGGTCGAGACGATCCGGGCCCGGCCAACGCGCCAACCTTCGCATCGATTGAGCGCCAGATGGAAGAAGAGAAGATCAACAAGCGCGCCCAACGCTACCTGCGCGATCTGCGCAACGACGCCTATATCGAATACAATTGACAGTCCCACGCTCGCACAACCCCGCACCGCCTCCCCTCGCGCCCGACGCGGCGCTGGCCGTGGCGCTGGGCGATCCGTCGGGCATCGGACCGGAACTGATCGTCGCGGCGTGGAGCGCTCTCAACACCGATCGCAACCTTGCGCATCCCTTCTTTGCCGTGGGCGGTCTTGATATTCTGCGCGCGGCCGCGAAGATGCGCGGGCTTGATTGCCCGCTCGTCCCGATTGCGCAGGCAAGCGAGGCGCGGTTGGCGTGTAACGCAGGGCTGCCGGGTCTGGCCGGACTTGATGTCGACTACACACCCGGCACCCCTTCGCCCGATGGCGCGCGTGTGGCGCGAACCTCGCTTAGCTGGGCAACCCAGATGGCGCTGCGCGGCGAAGTCGCCGGCATAGTGACCGCGCCCGTGGCCAAGACGGAATTGACCGCCATTGGCTTTGGCTTTCCCGGTCAAACCGAATTTCTTGCCGATGCGTGCGGGCGTCGACCGGAAGACGCGGTCATGATGCTGGCTGGACCAAGCCTACGGACGGTGCCGATCACCGTGCATTGCGCCTTATCTCAAGTGCCAGATCGCCTCACGACCGAGCTGATCATCCACAAGGCGGTTGTCACGCATGTTTCGCTTATCCGCGATTTCGGGCTCGGAAAGCCGCGTCTCGCAATCGCCGCGCTCAACCCTCATGCGGGCGAGAACGGCCAGTTTGGCGACGAAGAGGCGCGGATCATTGCGCCCGCGATCAAGGCTCTGCGCGCTGAAGGGATTAACGTGACAGGCCCCATCCCCGGGGACGCCCTGTTTATGCCAAGGGCGCGTAAGGGGTATGACGCGGCCATGTGCATGTACCATGATCAGGCGCTTATCCCGCTCAAAGCTTTGGAAGTTGATGAAGGGGTGAACGTCACGCTTGGTCTGCCGATCATCCGAACATCGCCCGACCACGGCACCGCTTTCGACATCGCTGGCAAGCGCGTGGCCGATCCCGGCGCGATGATCGCGGCGATCCGGATGGCGAGCGCCTGCGCCGCGCAGCGCGCCGCAATCCCGGCGCATGGCTAACACGCCAGACCTTCCACCCCTTCGCGAGGTGATCGCGCGCCACGGCCTCTCCGCGTCCAAAGCGCTGGGGCAGAACTTCCTTCTGGATGAGCAATTGCTTGCCCGCATCGCCGCCATTCCCGGCGACCTGTCTGGCGCGCGTGCGCTGGAAGTCGGGCCCGGCCCCGGTGGTCTTACCCGCGCTTTGCTGCGCGCCGGGGCGTGCGTCACCGCGATCGAGATGGACACACGCTGTTTGCCCGCTCTGGCGGAACTTGGCGAAGCGTTCCCGGGGCAGCTCCGCGTTATCGAAGGCGATGCAATGACGCTCGACCACGCGGCGCTGATGCAGGGCGAGCCGTTCCACGTCGTCTCCAACCTGCCCTATAATGTCGGCACGGCTCTGTTCACCAATTGGCTCGAAAGCGCGGTGTGGCCCCCGCTTTGGCGCTCGCTCACGCTGATGTTCCAGCGCGAGGTCGCCGACCGGATCGTCGCACAGCCCGGCACAACCGCCTATGGACGCCTTGCCGTGCTCGCGCAGTGGCGCTCGACCGCCAAACTGGCCCTAAAGGTCCACCGCAGCGCCTTCACCCCGCCGCCCAAAGTGATGAGCGCGATTGTCCACCTCACCCCCGCCGCCGCGTCCGAAGGCGTCGCACCGGCCACCTTATCCCGGCTGACGGCCGCCGCATTCGGCCAGCGCCGCAAGATGCTGCGCCAAAGCCTGAAATCCGTGCCCGGCGCGCTCGAGGCGCTGCAAACGGTGGGGGTCGAAGAGACCCGCCGCGCAGAGACGCTGAGCGTGGCGGAATTTGTGAACCTCGCCCGCGCGCTCACAAAGGTTAAGCGAGATTAATCGGTGCAAAGCGGCACAATCTGTGACGCGCTCTTCAAATTCTTCCCGCTAAACGTTGAGGCGAGACAGAGGAGAGTGCGTATCATGCAGAGCCCAAAACACCGCCGCGCGCTGATAGCCAGTGTGGCCCTCATCGCAATGGCAGGCTGCGGTGGCGATGATGCCTCCGTAGCCTCAAACGCGGCGCCCGTGAGCGTGCCCTCACCCACGCCATCCCCCAGCCCTTCTCCCAGCCCAACGCCCACACCAACGCCCACCGGGACGTCCCAAAGGGTGACAAGCGACATTCAATACGGCGTAGGCGCTACCTCAAGCGGGTCCATCCCGCTGCTGCTCGACCTATACGAACCGGACGAGCCCTGCGCGAGCCCGCGCCCGCTTGTGCTGTTCGTCCATGGCGGCGGCTTTACCGGCGGCGACAAAGTCAGCGGAAACGCGCTGTTCCGGGCCGAGCAGATGAACGCGCGTGGGTTCAACTTCGTTTCGATCAATTATCGGCTCGATCCCGATGACCCCTTGCCCTCGGCCGAATATGTCGCGGTGGTGGACGATGTCCTCGCCGATGGGTTCGGCGATGCGACCGATCCGCGCCTGGACGCGATCGCGGCGGCGTTTGAAGATACAGTCACTGCCCTCAATTTCCTGCGCGACAATCAGGACACCTTTTGCACTGATACCAGCCGCCTTGCCTATTGGGGCTCTTCGGCGGGTGCATTCACCGTGCTGCAAGTCGCCTATGGCCTCAACCAATTCGGGATTGATCGGCCCGAACCCGCCGTGGTGATCGACTATTGGGGAGCGCTGCTGCGCGCGAGCGATCTGGAGGTGGCCGAAGCGCCCTTTCTTGTGATCCACGGGACACAGGACAACACGGTTGACTACCAAGAAGCGGTCAACCTTACGAACCAAGCGCAAACCGTGGGCGTCTCGCATTCCTTCTACACAGTCATTGGCGCAGGCCATGGCGGGCGAGCCACGGGGATCGACGTGAACGAGGTCAATGGCCAGACGCTGCACGAGCTAACCTTTGACTTCGTCGAGGCGCATCTGACCGGTGGCACCCCGGTCTATGAAACGGTCGACGTTACGCCCTGACCCGCCCAGCCAGCAACGGATTTCGCAGGCCAGTGTCACGCTGTGTTAGGTCTCTTCTGCGTAAGCCTCCGCTTGTGACGTCACAGACGAGGAGCGAGCCCCATGTTCGGTTTCAACAAGAATAGACGCTTGATCGAAGGTCCCATTGAGTTTGAGGCTGAGGTCGAGATTGATCGCCCAGCGGCTGAGGTCTTTCCCTTGATCGACATGGCCGATCCGCGTTTCGGTCACGCGCAGCGGGGGGCTGAGGTT
>CALCCG010000149.1 GCA_937899785.1 uncultured Erythrobacter sp.
TCGACCAGCTTGTTCGCTCCGATCCAGGGCATCATAGCACGAAGTTCGGCGCCTGTCTTTTCAATCGGATGCGCTGCGGCGGCCTTGCGCGCGGCCTTGAGCTCGGGCTGGCCAGCGCGGTTGTCGAGCACGAAGTTCTTCACAAAGCGCCCGGCCTGAATGTCGGCGAGAACGCGCTTCATCTCGGCCTTGGTTTCATCGGTGATGATGCGCGGGCCGGTGGTTATGTCGCCGTATTCTGCGGTGTTGCTGATCGAATAGCGCATATTGGCGATCCCGCCTTCGTAAAGCAGGTCGACGATCAACTTGGTTTCGTGGAGGCACTCAAAATAGGCCATTTCAGGCGCGTATCCGGCTTCGGTCAGCGTTTCAAAGCCGGCCTGAATGAGGTGCGTGATCCCGCCGCACAGCACCGCCTGTTCGCCGAACAGGTCCGTCTCGCATTCTTCCTTGAAGTTGGTCTCGATGATCCCTGAGCGGCCACCGCCGACGCCTGACGCGTAGGCAAGCGCAACCTCATGCGCCGCGCCACTGGCGTCCTGATGGATCGCGATGAGGCAGGGCACACCGCCGCCGCGCTGGTATTCAGAGCGTACCGGGTGGCCCGGACCCTTGGGCGCGATCATGATGACGTCGATGTCGGCGGGCGGCTCGATCAGGCCGAAATGCACGTTGAGACCGTGCGCAAAGGCGAGGGCGCTGCCCGGCTTCATATTGCCCGCCAGATCGTTTTCCCAGATTGCGGCCTGATGCTCGTCCGGCGCGAGGATCATGAGGATATCGGCCCAAGCGGCCGCTTCGCTGTTGGAGAGCACCTTAAAGCCGGCGCTTTCGGCCTTCTTCGCGGTCGCCGACCCTTCGCGCAGAGCAATCGCCACCTGGGCAACCCCGCTGTCGCGCAGGTTTTGGGCGTGCGCGTGGCCTTGCGAACCATAGCCCAGCACCGCGATTTTCTTCGATTTGATGAGGCCGAGATCAGCGTCGGCGTCGTAATAGACTTTCATTCGAGTTCCCTTGGTGTTTGCAAAAACGTTTTACGCGCTCTCTGCGCCGCGCATCATGCCAACGACGCCGGAGCGTCCGACCGATACGAGGCCCAGCTCGCGCATCAGCGCGATAAAGCTGTCGATCTTGTCGGGCGGGCCAGTGAGTTCGAAGACAAAGCTCTGGATCGTGGTGTCGACCACTTTGGCGCGAAAAAGCTCGGCGATGCGCAGGGCTTCGACGCGCTTCTCGCCCGTGCCCGCAACCTTGATCAGCGCCAGCTCGCGCTCGACATGCGGGCCAGCCGCCGTGAGGTCCAGCACTCGGTGCACCGGCACCAGGCGTTCAAGCTGCGCTTCGATCTGATCGATCACTTGCGGAGGGCCGTTGGTGACGATGGTGATGCGGCTGATCGCGTTGTCGTCTGAGATATCGGCCACGGTCAGGCTGTCGATGTTATACCCGCGTGCGGTGAACAGGCCAGTGATCTTGGCGAGGATACCCGGTTCGTTATCGACTGTGACGGCGAGGACGTGCCGCTCGCTTTCGGCGGTGGTGATCTTCATCAGACCAGAGCTTTCGCTTCATCATCCATCGTGCCGTCAACCCGGTCGCCATAGAGCAGCATTTCGGTGTGGGCCGCTCCGCTCGGGATCATGGGCAGGCAATTGGCGTCAGGCGCCACGCAGCAATCGACCATAACCGGGCCGTCATGCTCCATCATCGCGAGAATCCCCGCGTCAAGCTCGCCTTCGCTGGTGATCCGGATACCCTTCCAGCCATAGCTTTCGGCCAGTTTTACAAAATCGGGTAGGCTGTCCGAATAGCTGTTCGAATAGCGGCTTTCATAGGTCAGTTCCTGCCACTGGCGGACCATGCCCATATATTCGTTGTTGAGGATGAAGATCTTGACCGGAAGGCGGTATTGCGAAGCGGTGCCAAGCTCCTGAATGTTCATCTGGATCGAGGCTTCCCCAGCAATATCGATCACCAGCGCGTCCGGGCAGCCAAGCTGCGCGCCGATAGCCGCGGGCATGCCATAGCCCATCGTGCCAAGCCCGCCGCTGGTGAGCCATTTGTTGGGGCTTTCAAACCCATAATATTGCGCGGCCCACATCTGATGCTGGCCGACTTCGGTCGAGACAATAGGCTCGCGGTGTTTGGTAAGCGCGTGCAGCCGCTCGATCGCTTTTTGCGGCATGATCATCTGCGGGTTCTTGGCAGACTTTTCCGGATAGGCGAGGCATTCGCGCGCACGCCATCCGGCGATCCGCGCTTTCCATTCCCCCAGATCCTGGGCCTTGCGGTCGCCCCATGCGGCAATCAATTGACCCATCACCGCGCCGCAATCCCCGACAATGCCAAGGTCCACCGGCACCGTCTTGTTGATCGAGCTGCGGTCAATATCGATGTGGATCTTCTTGGAGTCCGGCGAAAACGCGTCCAGGCGCCCCGTAACCCGATCATCAAAGCGCGCGCCTATGCAGACCATCACGTCGGCGCGGTTCATCGCCATATTGGCTTCGTACGTGCCGTGCATCCCCAGCATCCCAAGAAAGTCTGGGTGCGTTGCGGGAAAACAGCCAAGGCCCATCAGCGTAGAGGTGACAGGCGCTTCGGTCAGGTTCTGGAATTGGCGTAGCAGCTCGCTCGCCCCGGGGCCGGAATTGATGACGCCGCCGCCCGTATAAAGGATCGGACGCTCCGCGTTTGCGATCATCTCGACCGCCTCCGCGATCTGATCGGCGCTCGCGACCATTTGCGGAGTGTAGCGGTGCGAGGCGGTGAGCTTTGAGGCGCGGCTCTGCGAGGGAACTGCGATTTGCACGTCCTTGGGTATGTCGATCACGACAGGCCCCGGCCGGCCCGTGGTGGCGATGCGAAACGCTTCTTCAATAGTCGCGGCGAGATCAGCGGGGTCCTTCACGAGGTAATTGTGCTTCGTGCAGTGGCGCGTGATGCCGATCGTGTCGGCTTCCTGAAACGCGTCCGTACCGATCAGCGCCGTAGGAACCTGGCCCGTCAGCACGACCATCGGGATCGAATCCATATAGGCGTCAGCGATGGCGGTGACCGCGTTGGTCGCGCCCGGGCCGCTCGTCACCAGCACAACGCCGGGCTTGCCCGTGGCGCGCGCATAGCCTTCGGCGGCGTGACCGGCCCCGGCTTCGTGGCGCACGAGGATGTGGCGAATGCGTTCGTCGCCGAACAGCTCGTCGTATATCGGAAGCACCGCGCCGCCCGGATAGCCGAAGACGAACTCAACGTCTTGGTCGATAAGACCCTGAACCAGAATGGCGGCACCCGAAGGCTGTGACACGCTACTCTCCACTCATAGAGGCCAGACCACCTGACCCTCCATAGAAAAACGGCCCGACGCGGGATTTACGCATCAGGCCGATCAAACACGCTTTCAAGACAAACGCCTAGATCAACCTGAACCTCGTACGAGAAGTACAATAATCATCGATCTGGCCCTTTTCCTTTCGCGCTGACCGCAGACTTATACGCATTGCCGAGCAAAACCAACCCGCAAGATTGCGAGTGTCGGTTGGCTCGCCGAACGCTTCGATATGAGTCACATTGTATTGCGTCAACCGTTAATTGAGTAATAATCCTGCAAAAAAATCACCAATATCGATATTTTCAGATTCAATCTTTGTCGTGAGCCGTGGCCATTCCGTGTCCGTTTGGCGGCGGAACCACGTGTATTGCCGCTTAGCGTAGTTGCGGGTCGCCTGGGCGCCAGCCTCAACGGTGGCCTGCGTTGACGCTTGCTCGCCAAGAAGGGCGCTGATTTCCGGAACTCCGATGGCCCGCATCACCGGTAGATCGGGATCGAGCCCGCGCTTGAGCAGGGCTTCGACCTCCTCCAGGGCGCCCGTTTTGAGCATGGTGGCAAACCGGTGGTCACACCGCTCGTAAAGCCATTCTCGCGGAGGGAGAAGCACAAGCGGGAAGAGCGCAATCTCTTCAGCAATCCCGCCCGTCTTGGCGATCTGCCAATCGCCCAAAGTCACCCCGGTTGATCGCTTCACTTCCAGCGCGCGGGCGATGCGCTGGCTGTCTCCGGGTTCCAGCTGCGTGGCGCGTTCGGGGTCTTCGATCAGCAGCGCTTCATAGGCGATCTCCACCGGCATCGCGCGGACCACCTCGCGCACTTCCGGCTCAATAGCCGGGATCGGGGCGATCCCTTCGAGCAGGACTTTCAGATACATGCCCGTGCCGCCGACTAGGATCGGCACCGCTCCCGCCTCGTGGCATTGAGCGATCTCTTCGCGCGCCACTTCGGCCCATCGCGCCGCGGAACAGGCGACCGCGCCGTCCCACGCGCCGAACAGGCGATGCTCGATCCCGCCCATCTCTTCCTCGGTCGGGCGTGCCGATAGAACGGCGAGATCGGCGTAGACCTGCGCGCTGTCCGCGTTGATTACCACGGCTTTGCCGCCGCCCGCTTCGATCCGCTGCGCGAGCGCAACCGCGACAGCGCTCTTGCCGCTTGCGGTCGGCCCTGCAATGAGCGCTACGGGCCGCTCTGGCGGTGTAACTTTAGAGGAAGACTTGGTGCTCATTGCGCGGCTGATAGCAGACAAAGACGATCTGGAAACACGGCTTGAAGCGATGACCCACGGTTTGCGCCACTCGGATGTCGGCCTGCCGGAACCGTCGGCGTACAGCTTTCTTCACGCAGTGCACGGCCTGGAACTCGTCTTCGAGCGGGTGGAGGCGCGTCTTGCGGCGAACGTTGTGATCACGCATTTTGGAGGCTGCGACATGGTTCTTTCCGAAGAGCCGATCACCGTTCCGGACCTGTTCGTTTCGGACATGGATTCAACCATGATCGGACAGGAATGCATCGACGAACTGGCCGACTACGCAGGCATAAAGGATCAGATCGCAGCGATTACCGAACGCGCGATGCAAGGCGAGATCAACTTCGAGTCCGCCCTGCGCGAGCGTGTGGCGCTGCTGGCGGGTCTTGGGGAAGACGCCATCGATCGTTGCCTTGAAGAGCGGATCAGGCCCAATCCGGGCGCGCGCGCACTGGTCCAGACGCTCAAGGCACGCGGCGTGCGCACGGTGCTGGTCACCGGCGGCTTCCATCACTTCGCTGATGCGGTCGGCGAACAGATTGGCTTTGAGCGCGTTGTCGGCAATCGCCTGGCGGTGCGAGATGGCAAGCTTACAGGTGCGCTCGACGGTCCCGTCAGCGACGCGAGCACTAAAGCGCGCGTCCTGGCCGAAGAAATGGCCAAGCTGGGTGACAGCGCCACGAGTCTCGCCATTGGCGACGGCGCGAACGACATTCCCATGATTCAGGCCGCTACACTCGGTTTTGCTTATAAAGCGAAACCCAAAGCGAAAGCGGCTGCGCAGGGGCGTATTGAGAGCGGCGATCTGGCGAACATATTGCCGCTCCTTGGCCTTGATCGATCCTGACCGGCTTCGCCTTTTTTCACAGCGACGGAAAAAAGAGTTTTGATCCGGGACCGAAATAGGTTATTTACATTAATGTAAGTAACGAGCGCTAAGGACAGCGCGACCCAAACCCTAAGAGGCTGGCCCCAATGGCGACCAAAGACTATTCCGCAATCACCGCATCGGACGGGACAATCCTGCGCCATCCCGATCGTCCGCAGCCGCGCTATTCCGCGTGGCGGGCGTTCAAGAACTTCCGGCTGCTCATGAAAGACAAGGAGGACACCAGCCTTGTCTTCAAGATCTTCGAATCGCTGCCTTCGAACGACTTCATGCCGCGCATCGAAAAGCTCGCGCTTTCCGAACGTGGAGAGACGCTGCGTCGGACGGAGCCGGCACTGCCTGAAATCCTCGACGATCATGCCGCTTTGCGCCAGACGCCCAAAGGCAGCCTCGCCCACGCCTATTGCGATTTTATGGAGCGAGAGGGCTTGAGCGCCGCCGGACTCGTCGCCGAGGCTGAAAGCCTGGGCCGCCCCAAATATCCCGACGTTGTGCAGTGGTTTGCTGAGCGTTCGCGCGACACGCATGACCTGTTTCACGTGCTCACGGGATATGGGCGCGACGCGCTGGGCGAGCAGTGCGTGCTGCTCTTCACCCATGGGCAAAGCCCGTCCCACGGGCACCTCCTCATTGGCTACGCCGGCGCAATCAATATGAAACTTCAAACGCGGGGCAGCAAAGCGCCGGTGATGGGCGCCGTCAACCAAGCGCGACGCATGGGTCAAGGGGCGCCCGTTCTGCTGGAACAGTCCATCCGCGAATTGTTGAAACAGCCGATCGATTCGGTCCGCTCCGCTCTGAACATTCCCGAGCCGACCGCGTACCGCGAATGCCATCGTGTGTGGCGCAGCGAAGGGATCGATCCGTACGATCTGCTCGGCACGGATAAGGCGCCGGAAGAGGCGCTCGCGGCGTAGTCGCGCCGCTTAGAGCCAGCTTGCGATCTGGCTGAGCGGTTTCTTTTTGAGGGCATGAGCGGGGACGGTCGCGTCGTCGCTCGGTCGACCGACGACCACGATCATCAAGGGCTTTTCCCATTCCGGGCGGCCGCACGCTTCGCGCAAGAAACCCATCGGGGAGGGCGTGTGCGTCAGCGTCGCCAAGCCCGCTTCGTGCAGCGTCGCAATAAGCATTCCGCAGGCAATCCCGACGCTTTCATTAACGTAATAGTTCTGCGTCTGGCCGTCTTCTTCGATCCCGCCCTTGCGCTGAGCGAAGACCACGACGAGATAGGGCGCGGTTTCCAGAAACGGCTTTTCGGCGTCGGTGCCCAAATCGTGAAGCGCGTCGAGCCATTCCTCGCTCGCTTTGGGAGCCTCACCGTCCTCTCCGTAAAATCGGCGCTCTTCGGCCTCCGCGGCTTCGCGGATAGCGCGCTTCTTCGCAGCGGAATGGACCACGGCAAAGTGCCAGGGTTGATGATTCGCGCCGTTGGGAGCGGTGCCCGCCGCCTCTATCGCCGCTTCGATCGCTTCGCGCGGGACGGGCGCGTCGGAGAAATAGCGGCAGGTGCGCCGCCGTTTCAGACTGTCGCGCACCGCCTGCGCCCGGGATACGGTTTCAGCATCGGACAGAGCGGGCAGCGAGTAGGGCGTTGTTTCATGGTCGCGCATGGCTGAGCGCTATCGTGCACTTGGCCCATTTTGTGAAGTGGACTGATAACTGACATTGGTGTAAGTAGGCGACAGGAGGAGTGAAACATGGCCGTATTGGATTTGCCTTTGGTGGCAAGCGAGCGCACCGTGTCACGGATGCAACCGCTCAAGGCGCTGAACCATTTTGGTAAGCTGGTCGAGGATAAGGAAGACACCGCGCAGGTCTTTCACATCATCGAAGCCATGAAGACCAAGAAGGGTCATACGCAGGCCTGGAACTTTATCCAATCGGACATTGGTCAGAGATTCATCCGCGAAGAAGCCGATATTCCAAGCGCGCTTGACGATCACCCGCGCTGGGCGGATCTGCCCGCGAACTCAGTGGCTCAGCGCTACATCGCTTTCATGAAGCGCGAAGGCCTCAGCGCGCAGGGTCTCGTGGATGAAAGCCACCAATGGGCTCCTGCAGAGATGCGCCCAACCGATCAGACCGAGTGGTATTTCAACCGACTGCGCGACACACACGATCTGTTTCATGTTCTGACGGGCTATGGTCGTGACGCTTTGGGCGAAGCGTGTCTGCTAGGCTTCAGCTACGAGCAAAATCACAATCTGGGCGTAATTTTCATCGCCTATGCGGGCGCGCACCAGATCAAGAAAGTCTCAGGCACCACAGCGCCGATCTACGCGGCTGTGCGTGAGGGACAGCGTTTGGGCAAAGCCGCTGCGAAAATTGCGCATGAGGACGTTGAGGCGCTGATGCGCGAAGACATCGACGAGGCGCGCGCGCGTATCGGCATCGGCGAACCCAAGGCTTATCGCGCGTGCCTCAAACAGCTGGAAGGCGAAGGTTACACAAGCTCCGAACTGGGCTTGTCTGCACCGAAACCGGCGTAACCGTCAGACCACCTCAGCCGTTTGCAAGGTCATACGCCTGATCGTTGCCGCCGCGATGGCGATCGCGATCAGCGACAGGGCGGCGGCCAACAGATAAGGCGCCCCTGGGAGGTAGATCCCGCTCTCATCAGCAAAGGCCCCAAAGGTCGCCGTCATGATCAGGGGGCCGATAATGCTTGTGATGCTCATGGCGCTGGCGATGGCGCCCTGAAGCTCGCCTTGTGAGTCTTCGGCGATACGTTCGCTCATCATTTGTTGAAGCGATGGGAAGGTCAGACCACCAAGCCCCCCGAACAGGATCCCCACCACCATCATCCAGCTCGCGCTGGCAAAGGCAAACAGATAATAGGCTGGCAGGGCGAGGAAAAAGCCCAGCATGGCTGTGCGCGCAGGGCCCATTTTCGCAATGACGAGGCCGGTCAGACCGCCTTGAACGAAAGCAACGATAACGCCAAACAGCGCGACACTCAGCCCGATATGCCATTCGGTCCAGCCCAGCACCAATTGGGTGTGATACGACCACACCGACATCTGCGCCTGTCCGGCGAGCTGCGCAAAGAAAATGACGGCGATAAAACCCAGAACAACCGGGTTGCGGCTCATCTGTATCAAGGTTCCTAACGGGTTGGCCCGCGCAAGCGCGAAGTTGCGGCGACGTTCGACGGGGAGCGTCTCCTTAAGAACAAAGAAACCGAAGATCGCTCCGCCGATGCCAAGCGCTGCGGCTGCGACAAAGGGCAAACGGACATCAAATTCCCCCATGAAACCACCAATAGCCGGGCCGATCACAAACCCGGTTGCTCCAGCGGCTCCCATAATTCCGAAGTACTTGCCGCGCTCTTGTGCGCTGGCGACATCGGCGATGCACGAATTGGCCGCCGCCCAGCTGGCTCCCATGACACCCGATACGATCCGGCCCACGAACAGCCAGAACAGAGTCGGTGCCCAGGCCATAATGGCGTAGTCCAGACCCAGCAGCGCGAGTGTGATCAACAGCACCGGGCGCCGGCCAAACCGGTCTGACAAGCCGCCAATGATCGGCGCGAACAGGAATTGCATGAGCGCGTAAGCAAACAGCAGCCAGCCGCCGATCCCTGCGGTTTCGTCGAGGCCCTTGCCGGTGATTTCCTCAAGCAATCCGGGCAGCACTGGTACGATCAGGCCAATGCCGACCATATCAATAAACACAATCAGCGCGACAAAGGTCAGTGTTGAAGTGGGGCCTTTGCCGTTTGCGGCGTCGCTCATCGGTCGGCTTTCGGGATAACGAATTTAAGGCCCGACCACGTTTCATCAACCGCGCACTTCTTGGTATCGACGAGGCCGGCGGCCAGTCCCACGCGTTGCACCCCAGCCTGATCGAGAGCGGTCTCTTCGCCGGAGCCTTTCTTGGGCCAGCTCACCCAAATTTGACCCTTCTTGTCGATCTGCTGGCGAAGTTGTGCAAGTTTCGCCGCAAGGTCGGCTTCTTTGGTCACGAAGATATGCGCCGCATCGATACCGCCGGCTGGATCCGCAACGAAGGTCAGCTCAAGCGCGTATTCGTCGATCTCGTCCATGATGCGTTCCGGCATGCCATCAAACCAGCACACCTGACCATCGCGCAGGTTCAGCTTTTTCGCGAGCGGTGTGCCGGAATAGCCTGCGGGCATGCGATCAGGTCCCCATCCAGTCGTTAAAGAAGCTCTCATGCGCGAGGCGCAATTCGGCGAGGCTTACGCCCAGCAGGCTGTCGCCGCCCACCGTACCGATGCGGGCGAAGCCGACCATTTCGGCCTCATCGATATCGGGACCTTCGGCGACGATGCGGTTGAAGCTTTCCGCGTTTTGGGGGCTGACGGTGATGACGTAGCGCGCCTGATCCTCGCCAAACCACCACTGCGCGGCGGTGTAGGCGTCGTTGGCAGAGACCTCCGCGCCGATATCGCCCAACAGAGCCATCTCGGCGAGAGCTACCGCGAGACCGCCATCGGAAAGGTCGTGGACCGCCGAAAGCAGACCTTCGCCGATCAGCTTACGAACAATCTGGCCTGCGCCCAGTTCCGCAGCGAGGTTGACGGGGGGAGCACGCCCTTCGTCGCGGCCGTGGATCACGTCGAGCCAAAGGGATTTGCCCAAATGCGAGCGGGTCGGATCGGGACGGGCCCAGAATTCGGGAGCGATGAGGTAGATGGCATCGCCCTCGGACTTGAAGGCGGAGGTGACCATTGCAGAGATGTCTTCGAGGATGCCCACTCCGCCAATCGCAGGAGTGGGCAGGATCGCGCTGCCGCCGACGCCCCCATCTTTTTTGGCTGACTTGCTTTCATTGTAAAGCGAGACATTGCCCGAGACGATCGGGAAATCGAGCGCGCGGCACGCGTCCCCCATACCCTCCAGCGCATGGACGAACTGGCTCATGATTTCGGGGCGCTGCGGGTTCGCAAAGTTGAGGCAGTTGGTCACAGCCAAGGGCCGGGCTCCGACGGCGCAGATATTGCGATAGGCTTCGGCAATCGCCTGTTTGCCGCCCTCATAGGGGTCTGCATGGACATAGCGCGGGGTGCAATCGGTGCTGATGGCGAGCGCTTTATCGGTCCCATGGACGCGCACCACCGCCGCATCGCCGCCGGTTTGCAGTGTATCGGCCATGACCTGGCTGTCATACTGCTCAGCTATCCAGCCACGCGAGGCGAGGTTGGGAGAAGCCATCAACCTGAGGAGGTCTGAGCCCGGATCATCGGTGTCGGGCACGTCCATCATAGGCGCGATGCCGGCCCATTCGGCGTATTCATCCTTCGAGATATACGGACGGTCATATTCCGGCGCGTCAGCCGCCAGCGGCCCAAGAGGAATGTCGCACACCACCTCGCCGTCAAATTCGAGCACCATGCGCTGTGTATCGGTCACTTCGCCGATAATCGCGAAATCGAGCTCCCACTTCTCAAAAATGGCCTGCGCTTCTCGCTCGCGGCCGGGCTTCAGAACCATAAGCATGCGCTCCTGGCTCTCGCTCAGCATCATCTCGTAAGGCGTCATGCCCTCTTCGCGGCACGGGACCTTGTTCATGTCCAGGCGGATGCCCGCCTTGCCGTTGGTCGCCATCTCAACGCCGGAGCAGGTAAGGCCCGCTGCCCCCATGTCCTGAATGGCGATCACCGCGCCGGTGGCCATCAACTCCAGCGTTGCTTCAAGAAGGCATTTTTCGGTGAAGGGATCGCCCACCTGCACGGTGGGGCGCTTGGCTTCGGCGTCTTCCTCGAAATCCGCGCTCGCCATGGTCGCGCCGTGAATGCCGTCGCGCCCAGTCTTGGAGCCAACATAGACGATCGGATTGCCGACGCCTGAGGCCGCCGAATAAAAGATCTTGTCGGCATCTGCGACGCCCACCGTCATGGCGTTCACAAGGATGTTGCCATCGTAAGCGGGGTGGAAATTGGTTTCGCCACCCACGGTCGGCACGCCGACGCAATTGCCGTAGCCCCCAATGCCCGCGACCACGCCTTGCACAAGATGCTTCATCTTGGGGTGATCGGGCCGGCCAAAGCGCAGCGCGTTCATATTGGCGATGGGCCGCGCGCCCATGGTGAAGACGTCGCGCAAAATGCCGCCCACACCGGTCGCGGCGCCCTGATAGGGTTCGATGTAGGAGGGGTGGTTGTGGCTCTCCATCTTGAAGATCGCGGCCTGACCATCGCCTATATCGATAACGCCCGCGTTCTCTCCGGGGCCGCAAATGACCCAGTCCGCCTCGGTCGGGAGTTTCTTCAAATGCAGGCGTGAGCTTTTATACGAACAATGCTCGGACCACATGACTGAGAAGATGCCGAGCTCGACCAGATTGGGCTCCCGGCCAACGCCGGACAGCACGCGCTCATACTCTTCGGGGCTCAGCCCGTGGGACTCGACGACGTCGGGTGTAATCTCACTCATCCGCGCCCCTTAAATCAGGCGCTGGGAGCCGCCAACCCGCCGCGTCTCCCAAATTGGCGATTCTCCCCGACCCACGCCGCCATCAGCGTTAAAACACCAAAGGCAAGCAGCGCTTGAAGATAGAGAAAGGCGTTTGCGACGATCGGTTCGGGCCCAAACCAGTTGATCCCCTGAAACACGATAAGAGCCAAGAGCAGCACGGCGGGTGGGCCAACTGGCCCGCGTGTACGACGCACATACACCAACCACGCGCCAAGCGTGATCCCCACTTCCAGCGGCATTGCAATGATCGGTTGGTTCCATAGGCCAAGACCCAGAAAGGGCTCTCCCCCAGCCAGGGTCAGATCCGGCCGGTGCACGACCCAATCGAGTCCCCAATGCGAAAGCGCCACCAGACCCGCGAGCGTCCCGGCCAGAAGGTTGCGCCCCGCCACCGCAACGAAGACCGCGAAGGCTATTGACCAGATGCCCGCCGCCAGAAGGCTGTGCGTGTAAGGGTAGAAATAGAGGTCAAAGGGCACCATCACGGTCGCGCCGGGCTCGATCCGCATTTTCTCCACCCCGATCAGAGCAAAGGTGAAAAAGCCCCAATCGATCAGTTGGGCAGCGACAAAGGTTGTGGCTAGCTTTGGCGCGCGCGGGCCAAGCGCGGAGGCAAGGAAGGCCGGCGCGAAGTGTCCGATAAACATGCTGTGTTGGTCTCCCTAGATCTTGGGGGAAGTCAGCCTAAGCGTGGCCGCTGTCACGATCGCGCTTGTCGTTCCGGTAGCGAAGGCACCCCAAAAGATGTCGAGCAGAGTGATCTGTGTGGCCCAAACCTTGAACACGGCTTGGCTCGTCAGATCAAAGGTCGCGTAGCACAAACCGCCAAGCAACGCGCCGTTGGCCAGCGCAGTCGTGGCACGGCCGCTCTGGAGCCCGGGTCGAATGGCGAACCAGACCATGCCCGCCAAATACAAGAAGTAGAACGCTCCAGCGGCGCCCAGATTGATATCTTCGGCCATTATCTCGCCTATGATCGGCTGGTAGAGATTGGGGCCGGCCCAGTTCAGCCAGACCGCGTCGAGTGCCCCAAAGAGGACCGCCGCTAGCCCATAGGCGATCGCGTATTTTGACATTTCGACCTTTCGCTTTTGGCGCACAGCCTTGACCGGCTGCCCGGGCGCGGTCAAGGCTGTGCGCCAGATCGGAAGAGCACACGTCTGGACAACAGTAACGTCCGCACATAGAGTATGCCGGAATAAGCATGGAAAAA
>CALCCG010000150.1 GCA_937899785.1 uncultured Erythrobacter sp.
CGCAGGCGCGCTTTTTACCGACCAAGGCTTTCATGCGCTCGGCCTGCCCGCCTTATAAGCGCGCGCGCATCGGGCAGCGGCTAAAGTCCAATCCACGCGGTGACGCGCGAACGCGGCGCGGGGAGCAGTCGGACGGTGGCGGCGGTGACGATTCCCAGCGTGCCCTCTGACCCGATGAGAAGCTGCTTGAGATCGAACCCGCGATTGTCCTTCTTAAGCGCGGTGAGCTGATCGAGAATCTGGCCGTCGGCCATCACCGCTTCAATCCCCAGCACTTGCGCGCGCATCGTGCCATAGCGCAAAACCTGCGTTCCGCCCGCGTTCGTGGAAATCAGTCCGCCAAGGGTCGCTGACCCTTTGCCGCCAAGCGTGAGGGGAAACCGCAAGCCTTGATCCTGCGCGGCCTCGTGCAAGGACTGCAGGATCACGCCCGCTTCACAAACCGCCTGGCCTGCATTCGGATCGAGCGCCCGGATGGCGTTCATGCGCCGCAGCGATAGCACCAGGCTATCGCCGCTTGCATCCGGTGTGGCCCCGCCTGCCATCCCGCTGTTGCCGCCCTGGGGCACAAGCGGAACGCCATGCTCGGCGCAAAGGCGGACAAGGGCGGCGACTTCCTTGATGGAAGCGGGTGAAGCGAGACCAAGAGCCCGGCCCGTGTAGCGCCCACGCCAGTCCGTCAACCACGGCTCAACCCGGTCGGGTTCGCGCGTAAAGCCCTTGTCGCCCAGGAGATTGTGGGCTGCTTTCTGAAAGGTGGTGGTTTCGGAGATGGATGCTGTCGTCATTGTTGCACCTATGCCACAAATCGCGGTGGAAACGCGGTTGAGAGCGATCCTTCTTGCACGGCAATATGGGCAAGTTAAGCCGCCGTTCAATCGATCACACTAGTGCACTGCGCTCTCGGTCGGGATTTTTTGGGAGGTCCGCTGGCGATTATGCCCAGCATCGCTGACATTCTTGCGGCTTTTGCGCTTGCGCTGCCAATGGTCGGCGCGGGCGCAAGCGCGGTGTCGGCCGATCCAGAACCATCGTTGCCAACCGCGGCGCTTGCCGCGTCTGAGGCCGTTGCTGTTTCTGGCGACAAACCGGCTGCTGTTGCAGAGGCGCCTGGCCCTGCAGGCACAAGCAAGGCGACTTCGCTGGAAGCCCTTAGGGGTACGCTGATTTTGGGACAGATCCGGGTCGAACGGCGTGTTTTTATTCGCATCGGGCCCCGAAGCTTCAGCAATCGTCGCAATATGCTCGCACAATTGCCGGTGCGCACGCGCCGTTACAAGGAGCGCAAGGCTGAACGCTGCGTGCAGGTCGAGCAAATCATGGGTGTAGAGACCGGGAGCGGCAACCGGCTTTTGTTGTTCCTTGAAGAGGCCGAGATAATGAGCGTGAGCCTGGAGAAAGCCTGCCGGGCCCGCGACTTTTATTCTGGCTTTTATGTCGACCAGAACGAAGACGGTAAATTGTGTGCGGAGCGCGATACGCTGCAATCGCGTAACGGTGCGCGCTGCGACATTGAACGGATTATGGAACTGGTTGCGGTAGAGGATTGACCAAAAGATCCGGAGCCCTGTTCTCCGCCTTTTGCCGTCTTCAAGAACCATGCGCTGCACGATTTCTTGACATTTTCACCTCGTTTGCACACAGGGGCGGCGCTCCTCAAAACACCTTTGGAGCGTAAGACGCTCTATCACAGAGCAGACTGAAAGCGGGCCCAAACCCGCTCCAATCCGGAAACACCTAGAAGACCTCATGACTTTCGCCGATCTCGGCCTCTCACCCGAATTGCTCGCCGCCGTCGAAGACGCGGGCTACACCGAGCCGACCGCGATCCAGGCGCAGGCGATCCCATCCGTGCTGATGATGCGCGATATTATCGGTATCGCACAGACGGGGACGGGGAAGACCGCGAGCTTCGTGCTCCCGATGATTGACGTGATGGCGGCCGGTCGTCGGCGCGCGCTCATGCCGCGCTCGCTTATTCTTGAGCCGACGCGCGAACTCGCCGCCCAGGTTGCCGAGAACTTTGAAAAGTACGGCAAGAACCACGATCTGAAGATGGCGTTGCTGATCGGCGGTGTGCAGATGGGCGACCAGTTGAAGACGCTCAACGAAGGCGTGGACGTGCTGATCGCGACGCCAGGGCGTCTGATGGACCTGTTTGAACGCGGCAAGATTCTCTTGAACGGCTGCGAGCTGCTGGTGATCGACGAGGCGGACCGCATGCTCGACATGGGCTTCATCCCGGATATCGAGTTCATCTGCTCCAAACTGCCCGAAACGCGGCAGACCATGCTGTTCTCGGCCACGATGCCGCCGCCGATTGAAAAGCTGGCGAAAACGTTTCTGTCAAACCCGCAGCGCATCGAAACCGCGCGCGCGGCGACGACCAACAAGGACATCACCGCGTTCAAAGTGCCCGTGAAATCTCGGCAAAAGCGCGAGACCTTGCGCTGGCTCTTGCAGAACGATCTGGTTGAAACGGCGATCATCTTTGCCAACCGCAAGACGACCGTGCGCGAGCTCAACAAGAGTTTGCAGCGCCATGGCTTTGCCAGCGGCGAAATACACGGCGATATGGATCAGGCGTCGCGGTTGAAGGAACTCGATCGTTTCAAGTCGGGCAATGTCAACATTCTCGTGGCAAGCGACGTCGCCGCGCGCGGCCTCGACATCAAAGGCGTTAGCCACGTCTTCAATTTCGACACGCCCTGGCACCCGGATGATTATGTCCACCGCATTGGCCGGACGGGCCGCGCGGGTGCAAAGGGCAGAGCCTTTACCTTGGTGGCGGATGAAGACGCGGAAGCCATCGCAAATGTTGAAAAGTTAACCGGCGCCAAGATCAAGGTTTTTGGCAAGAAGGATGTGCGCGTTGAACTGGCCCAGCCAGGCGCTGAACGGCGAACGTCGTCCTCTGAAGGGGCGCCCTCCGAAGACGCATCACGCAAAGAGCGCCCGAACAAGCCGCGTCGCGAAAAGCGTGAAGACGACGAGGCAAAGGTGAACAAGCCGCGCCGGGCGCGCGGGCGACGCTCAGATGAGGAAGACACCGAGCCCGTTCCCGCTGGTGAGTGGAACGGGCCCAAGCCCGGCTTTCTGGATGTGGGCTTTGGCTGACGATGTGGCACGGCCCCGGCCATGCTTCAGAGATCAGATTTCCCGATACGGGAAGCGTGCAAGCC
>CALCCG010000151.1 GCA_937899785.1 uncultured Erythrobacter sp.
AAGACCAGTTTGCCGACGCGGCCGGCGGCGCGCGGATCGCAGCGATCCGCGATAGGGTGGCGAGCCATGTCGTCTACGCTCCGGGTGTCAGCGGACAGGGCACCACCGCGACCGACACCTTTCACGACCGCGCGGGAATCTGCCGCGATTTCGCGCATCTGTTTGTTACGCTGGCGCGGGCTTCGGCCATCCCGGCGCGCTATGTTGCATGCTACGCGCCGGGAGTAACCCCGCAGGATTTTCACGCCGTGGCCGAAGTCTTTCTCGCCAACCCTGCAACCCCCGCACGCGGCGCCTGGCACCTTGTCGATGCGACCAGCATGGCCGATCTGGCGCACGCCGCGATTATCGGAGTGGGCCGCGATGCGGGCGATGTGAGCTTCCTTACCAGCTTTGGCCCGATGCGATTCGGCTCAAGCTCGGTCGCGGTTGAGGCACAATCGGCGCCCCATCCCGCTTCGAACGACGCCGCGCCCGATCCAGATGGCGGGTGAGATAGGCCACGCAAAATTCATACTATCTCTCTGATCGAATGCCATTTTTCCCAAGTTAATCTATTCGCCCATGCCGTCCCTTCGAGGGACACCGGAGGCGTAAGTGGCTGGCTCTTGCGCGCGAAAAGCGGCATGTTAGTCCGTATGACAAACCTTCTAACTTCTCTTCGCTTTGCCGCCACTTTGGGTCTTGCCTCGCTGGGCGGCGCGTCCACGCTGGCGGCGGAGCAAGCCAGCACAGCCCAGGCGCAAAAGAGCGCAGAGGCCGCTGAGCGGATCGCGCAAGAAGCCGACAACGCGATCCGCGCGATTGACCCGACAACGGGCCAGCCGACGCCGATGAGCGATCCCGGCGGATCGGCGCTCTACGGGCCGCCCGAAGAGCTGGCGGACACAGCCAACGCGGAGCTTCCCGAATTGCCGCCGGTCGACGGTGTGGCCGCGCCAGCGCCCGCAGCCGCAGCGACGACCGATGCGCCGCGCGCGCCTGCGGTGCGGATGATCTCTGAACCCGTTGCGCAGACCCTGCCGGCGCCCGATCCGATCGCACCCGCCCCCGCCACGCCATTCGCGCAAGCGTCAGCGGCCGCAGCCAGTCCGTTCATTCTCAACAGCATCCTCACGATTCCCGAGGGCCCGTTCCGCTATGGCGACTGGTACTGGGACGAAAGCAAGGCGCCGGCAAAGGGCACGTTGATTGTCACGGTCGACCTTGATGCGCGTGTCATCAGCGCCTTTCGCGACGGGCACGAGATTGGCACGGCGGTGGCCCTGCTGGGCACCAAGAAGCACCCGACGCCGCTTGGCACCTTCCCGATCCTGACCAAGGAGAAGGACAACATCTCGGAAAAGTACAACAACGCGCCCATGCCCTGGACGCTGCGGCTGACCTGGAGCGGGATTGCGATCCACGGATCGCCGGTGATCAACGGCTACGCCAGCCATGGCTGTATCGGTGTGCCCGATGGCTTTGCCGAAAAGCTGTTCGCCGTGGCCAAACGCGGCGACAAGGTGATCATCACGCGCGGTCAGATGATCACCGTCGGCGATAAACTGTCGTAGCCGACTGGAGCGATCACCCGCCTCAAAAGCCTCCCTCAATGCACCCGGCGCGGCGGCTCGGGCGTGAAGCGCCACACGCGCATGTCGACGCCCACTTTGGCAATCGGCTCCACCGTGGGCACCGCCAGAACGCCGCCAAGCGAGGCGTTTTCGCCGCGCCATAGGCGATCCGCCGCACGCCCCGCTTCGCCGCGTGTCACAAGACCGCCCAGCTCGCTCACAATCCGGCGGACGGTCTCGATCTGGATGATCCGCGGGGCGTTCGCGTTGTAGCGGATCGTTAGCGCTTCCCCCTCGCGCGCGACCATCTCTTCCCAATCGATCTCGGCGTACCACTCAATCGCGCGCCACGCTTCGGCAAGGTGCTGCGCGCTGGTCGCGAGCGCTTCGGGCTCAAGCCAGTCGTGCCGGGCGAGATGATCGCGCACGCGCACCCGGTCAAATCGGGTTTGCTCGTTGGACGGATCGCGCGCGGGTGTGACCCCGCAGGCCGCGACGATTGCTTCGAGCTCGGCCTTGCGCCAGTCTAGGAGCGGGCGAAGGAGCGGGATCGGCACCCCGCTCTGGTCGGGGTCAAACATCTGCTGCGCGCGCACCCCGGCAAGCCCCGACAATCCGCTCCCACGCGCCAACCGCATCAGCAGCGTTTCGGCCTGGTCGTCGGCGTGGTGCGCGGTCGCCAGGCCAGCCAGATCTTCGGCCCGCGCCCAGGCAAGCAGCGCCTCATACCGCGCCTCGCGCGCGCGAGCTTGCAGATTGCCGGGGCCAAGACGCGTTGTTAGCGCTGTGAAAGGCACGTCCAAAGCCGCGCAGAGCTCACCCACCAGCGCCACTTCGCTCGCCGCTTCGGGTCGCAGGCCGTGGTCAACGCTCGCCACCGCGATGTGATCGCCATGCGTCGTCGCCGCCAGCAGCAACAGCGCAAGCGAATCGGGGCCGCCCGACACCGCCAGCCCCAAAATGCGCCGCTTTCCGTCCATCGGGTCGACGCGATCTTGCGGCGGCCAGAGCCGTTCCAGCGCCGCCCGAAAGCGCTCCGCTGCCTCATCGTCTACGCCCGCGATCAGGGCTGCGCCATCCATGATCGCCTCCCCGTTTGTGGCGCCATAACCCGACCCGATCAGCCTTCGCAGGTGACCCGCGTGCGGTTGGCCTGATACGCTTCGAGCAGGCGGCCGGTGGCGACCGCTGGATAAGTGTCGCCAAACTCCGCCAGCGCGATGCAGGCGCGGCGCGTGTCTTCAAGCGCAATCATGCTCTCCGCCAGGAACAGCAGGCTGTCCGGCGCGCGCGCGGCGGTGCGATCCTCCTGATAATTGCGCAGGAACCAACGCGCGGCGTCTTGGGGGCGGCCATCATCGAGATAGGCGCGGCCCAAGAGGTTGCGCCCATAGGTTGCGCGCCAGTGATCGGGAAAGGCTTCGACGAACTTGGACAGCTGTTGGCGCGCTTCGGGATAGAACCCCGCGTCCCAAAGCCGGAAACCATAGGAGTATTCATCATCCGCCTCGTCTTCGGTTTGCGGCTTAGTGATCGCCTGGACCGCGGCCAGCCGCTCGGGCGAGGGAGCGCCGGGCGCAGCGGTTGTCGCGGCGGTAGCGGGCGCGACCGACGTTTGGGGCTCCTCGATCGCTGCGGGCGTCACCGCGCCCATCGCCGCAAGGTTGGAACCCATTGCGCTATCGGAAGCGGCCTCGTCCGCAGCTTGTTCAGAGGTGTTCGCAACGGCTTCTTCGACCGCCTCTTCAACAGCGTCCGCTGCGCCCTCGGGCGCTTCGCCTCGCGTGATTTGAACCGCCTCACCGCCTTCGCCCGCGACGCCTTCATCAAGCGGGAGAGTCGGCACGCCGCGCAGCTCCACCTCGTCCACCCGTGCGGCGAGCAGTCCGATCGCGTTGGAGTTTTCCTCTGTGATCGCGGTGAGGCGCTGAAGTTGCAGCTCAATTGCGTCCAGCCGGGCCAGGATGTCAGTCACCGCCGTGGTCGACGAGCCGATTGGAGCGACGCCCGATGAACCCTCAGGCTGGATCTGCGGCTCAAAATATTTCTCGTTCCCGCCGGGAAAGACGTTGCGCTGCAACGCGCGGATTTCCGCTTCGATCTTGCGCAGGCGCGATTCGGAATTGTCGTCCTGAGCCGCCGCGGGCACGGGCACGCTCACCACCAAAGCGAGGGCCATGGGGGCCATGGGGGCCATCCACGCCATTCGCCGGTCAAAAAGACGGGCAAGATTTCGAGCCATCATCAATCGCTTTCCCTTTTCATCGCGCCGCTGTGAGAGCGTCCTTTTTGGCAGCGCGTGGCTGAACCACACCCGAATCTGTGCCCAGTCGCTGCGTCCAAGTCGAGCCCAACAACCTGCGAAATGGTGGGAAAGCCCGCGCCCGATCCCGTAAGATAGGGCGGCTCATCGCAGTGGCGCATGGGATGGACTTTAGAGCGAGGCTTTATGTGCGGGGCCGAGCCAGCAGCGCCGCCGCCGAAATCGGCGTGTCGCCCATGGTGACAGGTTCTTCGGACAATTTGGGCACCGCGCGCCCGTCTATCGTGATCGAGAAGGCGTCCGGGCGCCCGGTGTTGATGCGCGGCTCATCCTCGCCAAGCGGGAGCTCGAATGTGTCGCCGCTCGCCATTTGCGCTTCGAACAGACGCTCCCCGCCATCCTCATAAAAACGAACCCAGACCCCGTCTTCGAGCGCGGTGAAAACGACCTGGCCATCCTCGCTTGGAAGAGCCGCCTTGGCGGCCTCGTCGCTCACCGCCATCGCGTCCGCGGGCTGCGCTCCGGTTTCGCTCGCCTCGGCGCTCGCCAGCAAGGAGGCGGGGCCTGCGCCCGCGCCGAAATAGGTGCCCGCAAACGTGATCAAACCCAGCGCAAGAACCAAGGCCGCTATCCCGCCAAACCAGGCCAGGCCCGCCGAAGGCAGTTTGGCCGGATCGCCCGGCTCCATTTCGCTCAACAACGAGCTGTAGCGCGGGCCGGAACTGCCCATTTCCTCGCGCACGAGCTCGGCGATATTGGTTTCGTCAAGCTCGACCGCGCGCGCGTAGCTGCGCGCAAAGCCGATCGCGTAGGTTCGTGACGGCAAGGCGCTAAAGTCGCCCGCTTCGATCGTTTCAAGGTGCCGGATAGGGATGCGGGTTTCGGCCGCCACATGCTCAAGCGATAGGCGCCGTTCCTCGCGCGCAGCGCGCAACGTGGCGCCCGCGCCGAAGGGAAGGCCCAATTCTTCCGGCCCTTCCTCGACCGTGATGTCGTCTTCGGTTTCCATGACCCGGTCCGCCGCTTTGCGATTCATCGCATTTTTTTCAATGTTGCCACACAATCGGTCTCACGGGGACGAGTCAAGGATTCGCTTGTTTCAAGCCGCTTTTTGACCGAAATTTGCGCCAAATCGTCCCACAAAACCTGCGCGGGGCTGTCTTGCAGGGGGTCGGCCTAGTCAAGTTCGATGCCACGCTCCTCAGCCCAAGCCATCAAAGCGGCGCGCAAATCGACGGAAGGATCGCCCAACCAAGCCGTCATCGAAGCGGTCAGATCGTTGAGATCAACCCGGCGCACCAATTCCTTGATCGGCCCGACCGCAGCCGGCGTGATCGACAGGCGCCGAAAGCCAATGCCGAGCAGCGCAAGCGCTTCCAGGCGCCGTCCACCCATTTCCCCGCACACACCGACATCGACACCGCTGCCAACCGATCCCTGCACGACGCGTCGCAAAAAGCGGATGATAGAAGGGCTGAGCCAGTCATAGCGCTGCGCCAGTTTCGGGTTGGCGCGGTCCGCAGCGAAAAGGAATTGGGTGAGATCGTTGGTGCCCACCGACAAGAAGCTCAGCTTGGGCAGAAGCATGTCGAGCACTTCAGCCAGAGCGGGCACTTCGAGCATGGCGCCATAATGGATCGCTTCCGGGCTCAGCTTCTTCTTGGAGCGCAGGAAGGCGAGCTGTTCGTCAAACACCGCTTTGGCCGCGTCAAACTCCCATGGTTCGGACACCATCGGGAACATAACATAAAGCGATCGGCCTCCCGCCGCTTCGAGCAAGGCGCGGGCCTGCGCCTTCATGAGGCCGCCGCGTTCGAGCGCGAGCCGCAGAGCGCGCCAGCCCATGGCGGGATTCTCGTCCGCCTCAGCCATGTCCGAGGCGAGATAGGGCACGCTCTTATCCCCGCCAATATCGACGGTGCGGAAGATCACAGGCTTGTCTTTCGCTGCATCAAGCACATCGCGATAGAGCCGCGTCTGCCGCTCGCGCTGGGGCAGCGTGGCGGAGACGAGGAACTGAAACTCGGTGCGGAACAGGCCCACACCGTCGGCTCCGGTCATGGCGAGCGCGCTCATATCGTCGCGAAGACCCGCGTTCATCATCACCTGGATGCGCGTGCCATCGCGGGTAAACGGTTCCACATCGCGCAGGTTCGCGTAGGCGGCCTGGCGCTCGCGCGATTTGGCAAAGCGAGCAGCGAAGGCGTCGGCCACTTGCGTGGTAGGCCGCGCGGTGACGGTCCCCGCGCCCGCGTCCAGCAGAATCTCATCCCCGTCGCGCACGCAGGCCCGAATGCCACCCTTGCCGTGATTGGCGCGGCCCAGCACCGGCACACCCATGGCCCGCGCGACGATCACGACATGCGCGGTGAGCGAGCCCTCTTCAAGGATCACACCTTTCAGTCGGCGCTTGTCGTATTCGAGCAGTTCGGCTGGGCCCAGATTGCGCGCGATCAGAATTGTGTCTTTCGGCAGGCTTTGCGCCGCCGCCGTGCCAAGCTGGCCAGACACAATCCGCAAGAGCCGGTTGGCCAGATCCTCCAGATCGTGCATCCGATCCGCCAAGAGCGCGTCGTCAATCTCGCGCATGCGCATACGTGTGTGCTGCTGCACGCGCTCAATCGCGGCCTCCGCGGTCAGGCCGCTGTCAATCGCTTCGTTGATGCGCCGCGACCAGCCTTCGTCATAGGCGAACATCTTATAGGTCTCGAGCACCTCTTCATGCTCGCCGCCCTTGCCCGCTTTGCCGCCAAACTCGGCCTGGTTCGCCAGATCATCGATCTGCTCGCGCATCTTGTCGAACGCGCGGTAGACGCGCTGGCGCTCAGCCTCGGTGTCCTCAGCCATGACCTGGGTGATCTGCACGCGCGGCTGGTGATAGACCGCTTGTCCCGCGCCCAGGCCCTTGACCAGGGTCAGCCCGCTCAGCGTTTGCGGCCCAGTCTGTTCATCGGTGAGGCCGCGCGCTTCCTCTTCATCGACCAGTTCGGCGTTGGTGATAAGCTCGGAAAGGACCATCGCGGTCGTCTGCAAGGCTTCGATCTCGATCTCTTCGTAGCGGCGCGGCTCCACATGTTGGACGCACAGCACGCCCACAGCGCGTTCGCGGTAGACAATCGGGACACCGGCGAAGGAGTGGAATTTTTCCTCGCCCGTTTCCTTGCGATACTGGAAGTCAGGATGCGCGCGCGCTTCGGCGAGGTTGAGCGTTTCGACATTGTCGGCGATCACGCCTGTCAGACCTTCGCCGATCGCCATGCGGGTGACATGGACGGCGGTTTTGTTGAGGCCCCGCGTCGCGAACAGTTCGAGCATCTTTTCGCGCAGGAGATAGATCGAGCAGACCTCGCTTGTCAGGCTTTCCCCGATAATCTCAACCACGCGATCAAGCTTGGCCTGCGCGTGGAGGCGCGAGGCCATGACCTCGTGCAGGCGGGTGAGGATCTGGCGGGCGGATGCGGCGGCGCTCATGAGGACCTAGCGCCTACGCCGATCGGCGCTAAAAATCAAAAGAGTGAGAGCGCGCCGAGGGGCATTTGTTGCTCCATTCCGGACGTACAAAAGCGCCGCGGCTCTCGCATGGGCACGCTGCGTCTAGTGACGCGCGATCTCTTCTTTGAGAGCGAGCTTGCGTTTCTTGAGGTATTGGATGGTCGCCGCGTCGGGCGAAGGCCGGGCCATCTCTTCGCGCAATTTGGCGTCGACACCGGCGTGTTTGGACTGGAGGGCATGGACGTGAGATGCGGTTCCCGAGTGTATCGATGAATCGCCTTCGGTTAGGGCCATAATCGTTCTCCTAGATAAGCGGGGGGCTGCCCCCGTGGAGCGACTCGGCGCACATGCGGGCGAGCCGCACAAGCAATGAAACACACATCACCCTCGCTTGCAAAGCGCCATAAACCCTTAACGCGCCACCCTCGTTCGAAGCCGGGTTGAATTGAAGCTGCCATAGGCCGCGAAATCGGTTAGAGCGGGGCGCACGAACGCGGGTCGACGCGGTTGAGGGAAAAAGGCAACGCTGGGCACAATGAACGAGGCTGAGCTTCAAAAACGTTTGGAATTGCTGCGTTCCGAGCACCGCGACCTCGACGCGGCGATCGCGGCGCTGACCGAGGCGGGCCATGAAAAGGGCTTTGTCGATCAGCTCCAGATTGCGCGCCTGAAAAAGCGCAAGCTGCGCCTCAAAGATCAGATCGCGATTATCGAGGACACGCTGCTGCCTGACATCATCGCGTAAGTCCCGCAAAGTGAACACACTTTAATTGTCCCAGCGAGGCACGCCCGAACAAATTTCACGGCATAGTAACCATAGTCCGCTGGCTGTTCGCCGCCGTACAGCGTAGCGCCATCTGCATCGTTTACTTTTGACGCTCAATGAACCGCACGACATCCCTTTCGCAGCCGATTATCGAGGCGCTCTACAGCGAGGCTCTGGTCTTGGCCGACGAGGTGCGCGCGGTGTTTGCGCAAGGAACGCTCGAGCCTGATGCGAGCCTTACGCGTCATGACGATGCGATGACGCGGCTCGCGCTTTCCACCGAAGGCCTCAAGACCACGACCCGAATGATGCACATCCTGGCCTGGCTCCTGAACCAGCGCGCCTTCTTCGCCGGTGAGCTAAGCGCCAAGCAGGTGCGGCTGCACGGCACCTTGCCCGCCGATCGGCCTGCGGACATGGACCAGATCGCACGACTCGAGCCCGAAACCCGCGAACTGATCGCGGAGACCGAACGCCTCCATCGCCGCATTGCGCGGCTGGACAGCGCGTGGCGGCAGAACTTTGACATGGGCGCTTCGCCCGCGCGGGCCTTTCAGGAACGCATCGGGCGCGAGCTCGGCGGTTTGTGATCTGAAACGCGCTAAGCGCGCCCACATTACGCAGCCGCCAGCGCTTTCCTCCATCGCTCCAGCCGCTCGACCCGCGTCGCCTCATCCATTTCGGGCTCAAAGCGTTTGAGGCTCCCGCGCATTTTCGCCGCTGCGCTGGCGAGATCGGCGTAGAGGCCCACGCCCGCCGCTGCCAGCATCGCTGCGCCCAAAGCGGTCGTCTCAACAAAGGCCGGGCGTTCCACCGGCACGCCCAGCATGTCCGCCAGGTCCTGCGCCATCCAGTCGTTCGCAGCCATGCCGCCATCGATGCGCAAGGTCTCCCAGCGAGTGCCATCGGCCGCGAAAGCTTCGGCAAGATCGTGAGTTTGGTGCGCCATAGCCTCCAGCGCCGCGCGCGCGAGTTCCGCTTTGCCGCTCGCAAAGCTGAGGCCGCTGATCACACCGCGCGCATCCGCTCGCCAATGCGGCGCGCCAAGCCCACTCAAAGCGGGCACAATCGTAACCCCGCCACTCGACGCGATCGACCGAGCCAGCTCCTCAGTCTGGCTTGCCACATCGACAATACCGAGCGAATCGCGCAGCCACTGCACCAGGCTCCCGGCGACAAAGACCGAGCCTTCGATGGCGTAAGTGCGCGAGCCATCGATCTGCATCAGCACGGTGCCAAGCAAGCGGTTGTCCGATGTCGGCAGGGCTGTGCCCTGATTGGTAAGGACAAAGGCGCCGGTGCCGTACGTCGCCTTGGTCTGGCCGGGTTCGAGGCAGGCCTGACCGATCGTCGCGGCCTGCTGAGCGCCGACCAGCCCGGTGATCGGGATGGCCCGGCCAAACAGCGACGCGTCGGTCTCAGCCAGCGCGCCGGACATGTCGGTAACCTGCGGCAGCGTCTCGAAAGGCACGCCGAACAGCGCGCACAAGTCCTCGCTGAACTGCGCGTCTTCGAGGCCCATCAGCAAGGTTCGACTGGCGTTGCTGGCGTCACTGATGTGTTTTGCGCCTGCGGTCAGCTTGTAGACCAGCCAGCTTTCCACGGTGCCAAAGGCCAGCGTCCCCGCCTCCGCGGCCGCTTTCACTGCGGGCACGTTGTCGAGCATCCAGCGCATCTTGGTGCCCGAGAAGTACGGATCGAGCAGCAGACCGGTGCGCGCCTGAACCTCCGCCTCCTTGCCCGCCACGCGCAGCTCAGCGCAAAACGGTTCGGTGCGCCGATCCTGCCAGACAACCGCGCGGGTCAGCGGCTCTCCAGTAGACGTGTCCCACGCCACCACGGTCTCGCGCTGATTGGTGATGCCAATCGCGGCAATCGCCGCCGCACCGCCCGCTTTGGAGATCACGTCGAGCGCGCATTCCAGCGTTTTGTCCCAGATTTCCCCGGCGTCGTGTTCGACCCAGCCGGCTTGCGGATAATGCTGCGTCAGCTCTTTCTGGGCACTCGCCACAAACACGCCGTCGCTCCCAAACAGCATCGCGCGCGTGGATGTGGTGCCTTCATCAAGGACAAGGATGTAATCGGACATGATTTGAAGCTCTCCCGTTTGAAGACACTTCCTAATCGGTCGCACAGGGACCGCAAGCCCGACCGGGCGCCCGTAGCGATGCGATCTGTGATCGCGGGAAGCGAGGAAAGCCCAAGGGCGCGGATGCGCCCGCCGGCGCTTGAGGCCAAAGGAATTAAAGCCCATATGCAACCCTATGGCTGGATTACCCCCCGAACCGTGGCCGACCGGGACCGCTGAGCAACGCTAACCGCTGGTAGCGCGAGTGCTGGCGCCCAAGCCGGCACCCTACACTTACACCGGCACGCAGACCTATGTGGTGGGCGACCCGGAGGGACCCGATTGCGCGGTGATCGATCCGGGACCCAACGATGCGGCGCATATTGCAGCCATCCGCGCGGCGATTGGCGCGCGTTCGGTCACCGCCATTATGTGCACGCACACCCACCGCGACCACTCACCCGCCGCTGCACCTCTGGCCGAGCAGACGGGCGCGCCCATTATAGGCTGCGCACCGTTGGTGCTCAAAAGCGATCATCCGCGCGCCGACGAAGCGTTTGACGACACCTACGCGCCGATCCGCGTGCTCGAAGACGGCGATCAGATGCGCGGCACGGGCTGGACGCTAACCGCGGTGGCGACACCGGGGCACACCTCAAACCATTTGTGCTTTGCGCTTGAACAAAGCGGCGCGCTGTTCACTGGCGATCATGTCATGGGCTGGTCCACCAGCGTCGTCATACCGCCCGATGGCGATATGGGTGATTACATGGCCAGCCTCGAAAAGCTGATGGCGCGCGAGGACAGTGTTTACCACTCCGCCCATGGCGCCGCGATCACCAAGCCCAGGCAATTGGTGCGCGGTATGATCGGCCATCGCCGCCAACGCGAGCGGCAGATCCTGCGCCTGATGGGCGAGGAAGCGCGGCCCGTCGCCGACTTCATCCCGCAAATGTACAAAGGGCTGGATGAGCGCCTCATCCCCGCCGCCGAACTGAGCGTGACCGCGCATCTCATCGATCTGGAACGCCGCGGGATGGCGGCTCAAGAGGCCGGGGTTTGGCGCTCAACCTGCGGAGCCCACGCTTGAACGACGATTTCGCCATCCTGTTTGGCTATCTTACAGGCACTGGCGGCTTTGTCCTGATTATGATGACGATGTTCTGGGGTGCGGACAGCTTCATATCGAAGCAGGGGCGCGAGCGTCTGGTGGGCGTCATCTCAAATTACGAAAAGGGCGGATTCCAGCGCGTCTTGCCAGACGTCTTAAAGGTGATTCGGCGGTATTTTCCCGGACGCCACGCTCTGGGCACATATCTGCCCAATGTGCTGCTCCTGTCCGCGCTCTCTCTTGCCGCTGTGAACTTCGTTTATTGGACCAACACTGGCGGCTTTCAGAACCAGTTCGCAACCGGGGCTTCGACTCGGGTCTTCCTCTCGCAGTTGGTGTTTGATGGCTTGCTCAAGGTCTTCATCGTCAACTGCATCGCGATGCTGGCCTATGAAAGCTACATCACGCGCATTGCGAGCTTTGGCCTGGTGGGGTGCCTGGGCCTTGTGATGATGGACGTTGTCTTGCGGCTTGGTCTTTTCCTGTTGGTAAGCGCGGTAATCTGGAGCGGCTTTGTGGCCATCTTCGGATCGTTTCAGGGCGACTTCCAGTCCGCCTACGAGGCCCTTCCCCAGACCGTTCGTGGAGCGACCTCATTTGGCAATCTGACCGGCACCTACATCTACGCCAACGCCATCGGGGCGCTGCCGATGCTTCTGGTGGTTACGCTTCGCATCCTATCGCTCAGCCCAGGGATAACCGGTTTTGTGCGCGGCGCGCTTTTCTGGCTGCCCTGGCGCGAAAAGCCGCTGCGTTTTTTGCTTATCGTGACGTGCCTTTTGATCGGCCTCTTTGGGTTTTTGACAGCGCAGGCCATGGCTGCCCTCGTGGTCGCCAGCCCTCCCTGAGTGCAAGGGGTGTGCAAAACCGCTCGAAATTGCAGCAATATTCCCTATATTGAGCGCAACATAGTTAGGCCAAGACATCTAGCCGAGGGATCGAGGATGACCTTTGAAATCGCACCGCCACGCGGCGAAGAGCTGATCGAGGAGATCAACCGCCTGCGCAAAGAGCGCAACGCGGTCATCCTTGCCCACTATTATCAGACCCCCGATATCCAGGATATCGCAGACTTTATCGGGGATTCGCTGCAGCTCTCGCAGCTGGCCGCCGACACCGACGCCGACGTGATTGCCTTTTGCGGGGTCAAGTTCATGGCCGACACCGCCAAGATCCTCAGCCCCGACAAAACCGTGATCCTGCCCGATATGGACGCCGGATGCAGTCTCGAAGACAGCTGCCCACCCGAAAAGTTCAAGGCCTTCCGCGACGCGCACCCCGATCACATCGCGCTCACCTACATCAATTGCTCGACCGAGGTGAAGGCGCTCTCCGACGTGATTGTCACCTCGTCGAGCGCGGAAACGATCCTTCAGCAGATTCCGCGTGATCAGAAGATCATCTTCGGCCCCGATCGCCACCTAGGCGGCTATCTGTCGCGCAAGTTTGATCGCGAAATGCTGCTGTGGCCGGGCGTATGCATCGTCCACGAGGCCTTTAGCGAGACCGAGCTTTTGAAGCTTAAGGAGAAGCATCCCGACGCGCCGATTGCCGCGCACCCGGAATGCCCGCCCACCATTGTCGATCACGCCGATTATGTGGGCTCCACCAGCGGCATCCTGACCTTTGCCGAAGAGTTCGAAGGCGACACGCTGATCGTCGCGACCGAGCCGCACATCATGCA
>CALCCG010000152.1 GCA_937899785.1 uncultured Erythrobacter sp.
TGATCGACGTGGCTTCCGCTTCCTCAGTTCAACTCAGGGGCTTTCGGGTCGTTCTTAGAAGAGTGTTTGTGAGCTCGGGTTGAACAAAAGGGTAGATGGCAAAACCAAGCTCAATAAGAGCCTTTCGCGACCAAGACGGCAGGCACCGTTTGCAAGATGATGCGGATATTGTCGCCAACCCGGCCTTTGCGGGCGTACACAACATCAAAGGCGACGCGGCGGCGATAGCTCACATCGTTGCGACCATTAATCTGCCAAAGGCCCGTCAAGCCCGGACGAACAGAGCAGTAGTGAACGATGTAGCGTCCATACATAGAGGCCTCGGATTCAACGATAGGACGCGGCCCGACCAAGCTCATCTCACCGCGCAAAATGTTGAACAACTGGGGCAGCTCATCAAGGCTGCTGCGGCGCAAGAACCGACCAAAGGCAAAAACGCGCGGATCATGGCGCAGCTTGCGATCGGCGTCCCATTGCGCGCGCGATTCGGCGCATCGGCCAAGCAATTCATTGAGCTGCGCATCGGCATCGACGTTCATTGTGCGAAACTTGTAGCACCAGAACAGCCGACCGGCGCGCCCGATACGCTTCTGTTTGAAAAGGACCGGGCCCGGAGAGACAAACACGAAGGCAAGCGCGGAGAAGGCCATCAGCGGCAAAACAAGTACCAACAGCACGAGCGCGCCAGCCCTATCAATGATCCGCGCGACAAGGGGGTCGTTCGCGATCAAGTCGCGCCGATCCATGATCATTGGACGTTCGTATTTGGCGCGCTGCTTAAGCGCAGCCTGCGACGACACGGCTCATTACCCCCCAAGTGTTTATGCTGCGATTGCGAACACGTACCACTAGGGCAGGATTTTATAAACCGAAATTTGGTCGCGCAGACTGGCCGCCCCAAAATGTGACAGCGAGCGGCCCAGAAATTTCAGTGAGGGGGCTGTCCCCGATCAGATGGCCATCGCGATAGCCACGATCACGAAGGACCAGGTTGCAACAACACCAGCGGAAAGAATTCCCAGTCGAACAGCCGCTGGGTATGGCTGCGAGTGATCAGCCTTATCGATAGGTCGAGACGCTGAGCGCTTGGCCCCGCGACGGGCTTCGACACGCCGATCATCCGCTACGCCCCATAGCGGGTGGATCGCTCGGTTCTTCGCATACGATGACGGCACCAGCCACTCTCCCGCAAGATCATATTCGCTTGATCCTTGCGTCTTGAAGTACCGCGTTTCAGTTAATATTTCGATTAGAAGTTATACGTAACTCCGGCCCTTAAGCGGTTCTGCGTAAAGCTGAACAGTCCGGATCGGTCAAAGCGCTCCGCCTGAAGGGACAGGCCCAAGAACCGGCTAAACCGATACTCGGCGCTGGCCATCAGGTCATACTGGGTCCCATCGGTGGGATCATCAATCTGATTCAGATCCGCGTAGCGAAACCGCCCCATCAAGAACATGTTTCGCATCAATTCGTGCTCTACCTGAAGCTGCGCTTCGGTTCGCACAAGCCCGTTTAGATTGGGGTTGATGTTGTCATCGACCTGCCGACGACCAGTTAACTTGACCGAAGGCAGTGGCGGTGCGTTCCAAAGCAGGTCAGCGCTGAAGGCCAGTCCATCAACACTGTTGAGCGTCGGCTGATCGAAATCTTGTGTAAGGTAGCCAGCGCGCACATCCAGAAACAGCAACTCGGTAACCTGGCGTCTGTACCCCGCTTCGACACGCCCGCCCTTAGACGAACGGTCGATCACGCCGGTCACTTCCCCGTTAAAGAAAAACGGTGCGAGCTCGAATTCCCGCGATTCGCCTGTGACCTGAAGATAAAACTCTTGGTTCATCGACCGTGCAAACGACGCGCGAAACACGCCGCGATAGGTTTCAAAATCGCGGAACGAGAGATCAAAGGTCTCTCCATCCAGATCGAGCGTGCCTGAGAATCGAACCGCCTTTACCCGCCCGTCCAGGCTAAGCTTTAGCGGCCCAAGATCTTGCGAGATCCCAATATTGCCTTGAAAGTCTGTGAAGTTAATCGGTTCACCAACCTCATTGAACGCTTCAATATCACGCCGCTGTTCAAAGTTTTGCGAGACGCCCGCGCCCAAGCGCCACTCTGTACCGCTGCCGATGCCTTGGCGAGTTCGCAAATCCGCTGAAAACTGCTCGGCGTTTTCATTGATGAGATCCGCGTAGCGCCGAATATTGGCGTTCAAGTTCAGTCGTGTATCGCGATCGGCGCGGCGTTTGCGCAGCAAAAGGCTCGGCCTGATGTTGAACTGAACGTCATCGACCTCATTGGTCGGCAGAACGAACACGTTGTCGTTGTAGTCAGCTTGAACCGTCAGCGAAGGAAACAGGTCAAAAGAGCCAAGCCGAATGGGCCGGCTCGTAAATTCAGGCGCATTACGCTCAGAAACAGACTGGGCCTGCCTGTCCTCTTGCGCGAAAGCGTGTGTGGAAAGCGAAGCCAATGCGAACGCGACAGCCCCGGTGGCAACCAAACGGATTGGCGCGCGCGTGAATACTTGTTTCGGTGTCGGCAATGTGCGCTCCTTGTTCTTCAAACCAGCCTGAATCCCCGGCTAGTTGGTATAATATCCGCGGAACTTCTTCGAATAGGCGTAGACGTCTCCGTCCCCGGTGCTCGCATACTTCTTGATGTTCACCTGCGTGAGGGCCATCCCCGTGACCTTCGCTCCGGCCTCCAAAAGCATATCAATCACCGCTTCGATTGCGCGCACGGACGTCTTCTTCCAGTGCGTCAACAGCAAGACGCGGTCCGCTGCGGCAGCCAAAACGCGTCCTTCGGCGATGCCCAGAATGGGCGCGGTGTCGAGCACGATAACATCGTATTCTTCGCGCAGTTCGTTGAGCATCCGATCGATGCGTTCTTCGGTAAAAGGGTTTTGAGG
>CALCCG010000153.1 GCA_937899785.1 uncultured Erythrobacter sp.
CAGGAATGCCTCGCCACCGCCAAGAAGGGGTATCGCACGCTTGTCACCACTTTGACCAAACGGATGGCCGAAGACTTGACCGAATTCATGCACGAGGCCGGTGTGAAGGTCCGCTACATGCACTCTGATGTGGAGACGCTGGAGCGTATCGAGCTGATCCGCGATTTGCGCCTGGGTGTCTATGACGTGCTGGTGGGCATCAACCTGCTGCGCGAAGGGCTCGATATTCCCGAATGCGGGCTGGTCTGCATTCTCGATGCCGACAAAGAGGGCTTCCTGCGCTCAGAAACCTCGCTGGTCCAAACCATCGGACGCGCCGCGCGCAATGTCGATGGCCGCGTCATCCTCTACGCCGACCGAGTGACGGGCAGCATGGAGCGCGCCATGGCGGAAACCGACCGCCGCCGCGAAAAGCAGGAGGAATTCAACCAAGAGAACGGCATCACACCCACCACGATCAAGCGCGACATCGCCGATATTGTCGCCGACGCGGCCAGCAAGGACGGCGTCACGGTCGAGATCGAAGACGAGGAGGTCAACAACCTCGTCGGCCACAATCTGCGGTCGTACATCGAAGACCTCGAGAAACGCATGCGCGACGCCGCCGCCAACCTCGAATTCGAAGAGGCGGGCCGGCTGCGCGATGAAATCCGGCGGTTGGAGAACGACGAACTCGGCCTGCCCGACGAAGCGAAGAAAGCGCCGCGCGTGGGGCGTTCTAACGAGGGCAAACCGGGCACGCGCAAGACCCGCTATGGCAAGACGCGCTACAAGCGCATGGGCGGGAAGCCTTGAGAACGCTTACCCCTGCGCTGATTGCCCTCCTCGCCCTTACCGCCTGCAAGCCGCCGCCGGCCGATGCGGATATGGCGCGCGAGCTGCCAGAGGCCGCGCCGACTTACGCCTCCGAGCCGCTGCCCTCACCCAAAACCGAAGGTGCGGTGTGGGCGGTGAGCGCCAAGGATAAGAACCGCATCGTCTATGGCGTGCCGGGCGACCCCGCGCTGATGGCGCTTAGCTGCCTTTCAGACGAACGCCTTCCCCGCTTCCAGATCACCCGTATGAGCCCGGCGGACGAAGGCGCGGGCGCAATGCTCGCTTTCGTTGGCAATGGGCATATCGGGCGGCTCGAAGTCGACGCTACCGAGGTGCGCGGGCAGACCATCTGGCAGGGCGAAACTCTGGCGGCGGACGCGGCGCTCGAACCGCTCGCCGGGCCGCGCCAGCTCACCGCGACCATTCCGGGCGCTGGCATGGTCACGCTCAACCCCAGCGCATTGCCCATGGAATTTCTGCAGAATTGCCGCGGTCGCTAACGCGGTCTCTTCGCCCGTTCGATCAGCGTGTCGGGCGTCAGGATTTGGGGGAGTTGCTCGGGTTCGCCAGCGCCCGGTTCGTACCACAGATAGAGCGGCACACCCGCCGCGCCCTGCTCGGTCAGGAAGGCGGTGATGGCCTCGTCGCGCACGGTCCAGTCGCCGACGATCGCGACCACGCCCGCCTCCTCAAACGCCGCGCGCACGTCCTCGCGTTCGATCGCGACGCTTTCGTTGACCTTGCAGGTGACGCACCAGTCGGCGGTGAACCATAGAAAGACCGGCTTACCCTCAGAGAGTGTCACATTGTTCACTTCCATGACGCTGAATTCCCGAGGTTTCAGCAAAGATGCGGCGAGATCCTTGGACGGTCGTTCAAAGCTGGCGGGCAGCGCGACGGCCCCGAAAACGAGGAAGGGCGCGGCGACAAGGCCAAAGGCAGGCCACGCCATTTTGCTCGCGCGCTGCAGCTTGCCGACCACCCACAGCGCCAGCACCACGCCGAACGTCATCACGAGCGCGAATATCGCAAAGCCTTGACCCCCCAATTGCGCGGTCAGCCAGACCAGCGCCAACGCCGTCAGCCCCATCGGGATCGCCATCACCGTGCGGAAGCGGTCCATCCACGCCCCCGGTCTGGGCAGACGGTTGCGCAAAGCGGGCACAAGGCCGAGCAGCAAGAAGGGCAGCGCCAGCCCCAGCCCCAGCATCGCAAACAGGACCAGCGCGAGCGGTGTGGGCAACAGCAAAGCGCCGCCCAAAGCCGCCGCCATGAACGGACCCGTGCAAGGCGTTGCGGCAAAGGCGGCGAGCAGCCCGGTGGCGAACGCCCCGCCCGCGCCTTTCCGCGCGCCCGACCCCGTGTCGATACTGGGCAGCTCAAAAACGCCGGCAAAGTTCGCGGTGATCGCCGCGGCCACCAGCAGCAGGACAACCACCACCGACGGTTCTTGCAGCTGGAACGCCCAACCCACCTGCTCGCCCGCCGCGCGCAAAGCGAGCATCAGCGCGCCAAGCGCGACACAGGCAAGGACGACGCCAACGGTGTAGGCGATCCCCTCGACCCGCGCCGCCGCTTCGCTTTCGCCCGCGCGGGCCAGCGACAGCGCTTTCAGACTAAGGATCGGGAACACGCACGGCATGATGTTGAGGATCAGCCCGCCGACCAACGCGCCCAGCGCCAGCGTCCAGAGCGGCGGAGTTATGTCGCCCGTTGGCCCGGCGATGATCTCGCCTCTGGCTGTCACTTCTCCTATCGCGGCGGCGAAGCGCACCCCGCTCTCGTCACCGAAAGAGAGAATGCCTTCAAGCGCCGCTGGCTGGGTATCGTCGAACTTGAGCGGGATTTCCGCGACCAACACGTCACCGTCGCGGCGGAAGGTCTGAGTGGCCGCGTAGTCAACCAGTTCGGTGTTTGCGACAAACACATGCGGGTCGGGAAGCGGCACGCTTTCGGGCAGTGGGATGGCGACACGCAAGGCGCTTGGCGTGAGCTCAAACGCGGCCTCGGCATCGAGCAGCGGCGCCACTTGCGCACGCCATTTGGGAAAGTCGCCCACGCCAATGCCCGCTTCCAGAATCGCGTCTTGGGGCACGCACACCCGGTCGGTGCAGGCGAGGAATTCGACATAGCCCGAAAGGCTCGGAACGCGCTCAATCACAGCATCCTCAGGCACCTGAACGGGGACAAGCACCGTGTATTCGCCCTCATAGATGTGGTTCATGAGGTCGCCGATCAGCAGCCGCTCTGGCACCGGATAAAGCGCTTCGCCCATCACCCAGCCTTCGGGCAGATCAAGCTCGACGCGCATCCCCTGCCCTGCATCGCCCGGGTTCGACCAATAGCCGTGCCATTCGGGCGCGCTGGGGGTGAAGCGCAGCGCCAGCGTCCATTCCTCGCCGGGCCTTGGCAGTTCCTGTGCGAGAAGTTCGACCGAAATATTTGCGTCGCCAAACAGCGCGGAACGCGGGTCTTCCTGCGCGCTGACCGGGCTCGCTCCAACCGTCGCCAACAGCGCGCTTGCGAGGCATGCAAACACCCATGCAGCAAAGTGTCCCGTCAAGCGGGGGAAGAATCTTGCGTCGGTCACGGCCAAGCCTCTAGAGCGGGTAACATGGTTTTCGCAATCCAAGCCGACAAGGTGACATCATGAACGCCAACTCCGAAACCCGCGATCTGTTGATCCTTGGCGGTGGCCTCGTTGGTATGGCGCTGGCCTTGGCGGCGGCGAAGAAAGGGATTTCAAGCCACGTCATCGACCGCGCCGATCCGGCGGAGCTGACCGCTGAAGGGTTCGACGATCGCGCCACCGCGATCTCGACCGCAAGCTGGCACATGTTCACCAATATCGGGATCGCGCCGGGGCTCGAGGCGTTCGCCTGCGACATCGCCTCGATCGCGGTGACCGATCAGCAAAAGCCGGGCCGGATCGATTTCCAGCCCGAACCGCATGAAGGCACTTTGGGCCGCATGTTCCCCAACCGCCGCCTGCGTCTGGCGCTGTTCGAAGCCGCCGCTGAGGAGCCGCTGATCAACTGGGTATCCAAAGCTGACGTGACCGAACGCCAGCGCTCCGAATTTGGCGTTGCCGCGATCCTCGCAAGCGGTGAGAAGCTCAAGGGCCGCCTGATGGTCGCCGCCGAAGGGCGCGGATCGCCAACGCGCGAAGAAGCGGGCTTTACCCTCGCCAAATGGGATTACCAGCACCGCGCCGTGATCGCGGGCCTCACCCATTCCAAGCCGCACGACAACGTCGCCTGGGAAATCTTCTACCCGGCCGGCCCGTTTGCGCTGCTGCCGCTCAACGATGACGCGGACGGCACCCATCGCTCTTCGCTGGTGTGGACCGTGTCAGAGGAAGACGGCCGCGGCGTAATGAAGCTGGGCGACCGCGCGTTTCTGGCCGAGGTGCAAAAGCGCATGGGCGGCGTGCTGGGAGAGGTCACCAGCGTCGGCAACCGCTCAAGCTGGCCCTTGGGTTTTCACCACACCGCCAAGATCATTGACGAGCGGCTCGCGCTGGTGGGCGATGCAGCGCATGGCATCCACCCGATTGCAGGACAGGGCCTCAATCTGGGTCTGCGCGACGCGGCGGCTTTGGTCGAAGTGCTCAGCGATGGCGCGCGGCTCGGGCTTGATCCAGGCGACGCGCAATTGCTCAAGCGCTATGAGAACTGGCGCGGCCTCGATAGCTTTATGGTGGCGCTGGCAACCGACGGCCTGACGCGCTTGTTTGGCGTGCCCGGCCCAGCGGCTTCGGCGATCCGGCGGCTCGGCATGGCCGGGGTGCAGCGCGCGGGTCTTTTGAAGACCTTCTTTATGGACGAAGCGCGCGGCGTATCGGGCGATTTGCCGGAGCTCTTGCGGGCGTAGGCGCGCGGCGGGGCGAGCGGCCCGGGGCTTACTTCGCCCCTTCAACCGGACTGGGCTGAGCCACGCGGTTGCCCGAGCCATCGCGCAAGCCCCGCTGATCGAGCACCGCAGCCGTTTCGATGTTCTCCAGCGCCTCCATCGCGGCGGCGAAACGTTCCGCATCGGCGATCCATGATTCGGCCCGCTCGGCGCCAGGAAGGCCCCGCACTTCCTCGATCGCGCTGCGGTATCGGCCTTGCTCCAAAGCGTAGCGCGCGCGTTCGAGCCGCCTCTCAGGCTGGCTTGATGGGGTCGATTTGCGCCGGATCACGAAGAGGTCACCCAGCTCTTCGGTAAAAGCTTCCCAGGATGGCCCCTCGCTGCGCTCCTGCAATTGCGGCCCCAACCCATCCAGCCGCGCCAAAAGCCCATCGAGGCGGATCGGCGGATCGCTGCGCGAAAAGGCGATGATTGTGTTGACCGCGTTGGGGCGCTCATCGCCAAAGCGCAGCCGCAATTGATCCGCGAGATAGCCCAGCTCATCGCCGCGCTCGATCAGGCGGCGCGTGGCGAACGCGATCAGCAAAGCTTCTGCGCGAGCGGCGTTGCCCGCGGCTGCCTGTGATTGAATGTCGAGCCGGGTGAGCCGCTGCTCGGCGGCTGCGAGGCGCTGGTCCAGCCCACCTTGTTGCTCAGCCACGCGCGTCACCGCTTCGACCGCCTCTTCGGTGGTTTCCGCCTCTTCAAGCGCTTCCACAAGCGGCGTCGGAGTTGGAGAAATCTGAGCGCTGGGAGGGCCTTCAGGCGTCGGTGAAACCGCCGCCACCGGGTCCGAGCTCTGGGGTTCGGATATCTCCGAAGGGCCCGCATTGTGCCACACGACATACCCGACCAGCGCGCCGCCGACGAGAAAAGACGCCGCGGAGGCAAACAGGGCGCCTCTCATCGATGAACTCTTGCGACGGCTGCCAAACTTCGATTCCATATCGGCCATTGTCTCTTACTACGCCTCCGGGGACGCTTTAGGTCCCACCTGAGGCGCGACGCTTCTCCCGCACAACACCCCGATGCGTGAGATACCCTTGCGCGCGCACTATAGGCACAGCTCGCGTACCATGGCCAGCAGCGCCTCGTCGCTGGGCTCGCTTGCGATGTGGACAGCGTGCCACCCTTCGCCCGCCGGCTGAGCAATGCGCGGTCCCATGGCGGCCAGTGTGATGCGGCCTTTCTCAACGCCCAACCGATTGCACTCGCTCACAAACTGACGTGTCATAGCGGCGGAATGGAGCAGCACGGTGATCGCGTCGTCCAACAGCTTTGCGGGTTTGTCGAGAAAGGAGCGCGGCTGGACGGCGTAGACCTGGATCGGCTCAAACGAAACACCTTCGGGCAGGACAAGATCGACATATTCGTTGCCCACAAGCCGCATATAATGGATCGGCGCCTCGACCGCATCGATCACCGTTTGCAAGCCGCCTTTACCGGTGTGCGCCACGCTTAACCCCGCAGCGCGCGCTTCGCGAGCTGTGGCCTCACCCACGCAATGGACCGGAAGATGCGAAAGAAGGGCGAGTTTCTCCCCCCCAAGCCGCATCGCGCTGGCGCTGCCGATCAAGAGCGCGTCAAACCGCGTCAGAGAGGGCAACTCCCATTCCACCGCCGCCACGCGCGAAAGCGCGAAACCGTGCATGGTCAGCCCCATCTGGCGCCCAAGCGCCAGCGTTGAGGACAGCCCCGGCTCGGGCCGGATGGCAAGGACAGGCGCGCCGGGCCCGCTCATGCCCCGCGAAAATGCTCCGTCACCGCCGGGCTGGCGCGCGTAAGCAGCTCATCGGCCAACGCTTCGACCTTGGCGTGATGGCCCGGAGCGAACTCCGTCTCGCCCTCAACCCGCTCAGCGCCGTCGGGGGAGAAGATCGCCGCGCGCATCGCCATGCCGCGCGCGCCACGCTCGCACAGGACCGCGACCGGCGAATGGCACGTTCCCCCGAGCGCCGCCAGAAGCGCACGTTCCGCCTCGAGCTCAGCGCGGGTTTCGGCGTGATCGAGCTGCGAGATGGCGCTCAATTCGGGGCATATGTCGGGCCGGCATTCGAGGACGATCACGCCCTGCGCGGCAGCCGGGATCCACGCATCGGTCTCTAGCGGAGCGCCCAGCTCGCTCTGGCCGAGCCGCTCCAGACCCGCCGACGCCAAGAATGTCACATCGGCCTCGCCGGCTTCAAGCTTACCAAGCCGAGTGGCGACGTTGCCTCGGAAGGTGACCACAGTGCAATCGGGCCGCAGGTTGAGGAGCTGCGCCGCACGGCGTGGCGCGCTGGTTCCGATCACCGATCCTGGCGCGATGCCGGCGATGCTGTCTGCGCCCACCAGGCTGTCACGCCGGTCCGCACGCGGCAGGCAGGCGGTGAAGGCAAACTCGCGCGGCCGGATCGTCTCGACATCCTTGGCGGAGTGGACCGCAGCGTCGATCCGCCCCTCGGCAAGCCACACATCAAGCTCCTTGGTCCACAGCGCCTTGCCGCCAATCTCGGCCAGTGGGCGATCGAGCACCTTGTCCCCGCTGGCCATCACCGGGACCAGTTCGACCGCGTCCTGCGCCCAGCCATGCACCGCGCACAGTCGTTCACGCGTCTCGATCGCCTGCGCCATGGCAAGCGGCGAATTACGCGTCCCCAGACGGACTTTGACCGATCTATTCGGTTGATCACTCATGCATGTCCCTTCCCTCGCGCTTGCCCTAGCCCGCGCAAAGGTTAGATGGAAGCGGGATGGGATCACATGCGCACACCTTGGAAAGGCCCGCCCTGGTGCTGGGGATTGAATCGAGCTGCGACGAAACCGCGGTTGCGCTCGTGACGTCTGAGCGCGCGATCGTGGCTGAGAGGATCGCCAGCCAGGAGGCCGAACACGCGCCTTATGGCGGGGTGGTGCCCGAAATCGCCGCGCGCGCGCACGCTGAACGCCTCGCGCCGATGATCGAGGCGGTGTTGAGCGATGCAGGGATCGGCTTGGGCGACGTCGACGCGATTGCAGCAACCGCAGGGCCGGGGCTGATCGGCGGGGTGATGGTCGGCCTGGTAAGCGCCAAGGCGCTGGCGATGGCGAGCGACACGCGCTTGCTGGCGATCAACCATCTGGAAGGCCACGCGCTTTCCCCGCGCCTGGCCGATGCTGCGCTTGGCTTTCCCTATTTGCTGCTGCTCGTCTCTGGTGGGCATTGCCAGATCCTGTTGGTCGAGGGTGTGGGCGAGTACCGCCGGCTTGCCACCACAATTGACGATGCCTTGGGCGAGGCCTTTGACAAGACCGCCAAGATTTTGGGGCTGGGCTATCCCGGTGGCCCTGCGGTCGAACGTCTGGCGCGCGACGGCGATGCGCGCGCGGTGCCGCTGCCGCGTCCTTTGAAGGGCTCAAAAGAACCCCATTTCAGCTTTGCCGGATTGAAGAGCGCCGTCCTGCGCGCGCACGAAAGCGGCGAGTATTCAGGCCCAGACATCGCCGCCAGCTTTCAGGCCGCTGCGATTGAGTGCCTGCTTGACCGGCTTGACCATGCTCTGGCCCGGATCGAGACCCCGCCCGCGCTTGTCGTTGCTGGCGGGGTTGCCGCAAACCTCGCCGTGCGCGAGGCGCTCGAAGCTTTGGCTGCGCGGCACAACATGCGCTTCACCGCGCCGCCTTTGAAACTGTGCACTGACAACGCCGCGATGATCGCCTGGGCGGGGTGCGAAAGGCTGCCCAGCGGCCAGAACGACCCGCTTGATTTTCGCGCGCGCCCGCGCTGGCCGCTTGATCCTGAGGCTGAGACCGTTCGCGGCGCCGGGGTGAAAGCGTGAGCGCTCCAATCGGCGTTATTGGCGCGGGGGCGTGGGGCACCGCCTTGGCGCAAATGCTCAGCTCTGATGGGCACAGTGTCCTGCTATGGGCTTATGAGCCTGAACTGGTCGAGGCGATCAATTCCGAGCACCGCAACCCGCTCTACCTGCCCGACGCCGCGCTAAACCCGGCGATCCACGCAAGTCCCAGCCTCAGCGACTTCGCCGACCTCGACATCATTCTGGGCGTCACCCCGGCGCAGGTCCTGGGCTCGATTCTGCGCGATCTTCCAAAAGACCCGCGCGATCTTGTGCTGTGTTCCAAAGGGATCGAGGCGGGTACGGGACGGCTGATGAACGAAGTCGCCCACGCCGCCTGCCCGGGAAGCGCAATCGCCGTGCTTTCAGGCCCCACCTTTGCGCACGAGGTCGCGCAAGGGCTGCCGACCGCGGTGACGCTCGCCTGCTCGGGCGGCGAGGAGCAGTGGCAGCGCCTTTCGCCAGCCATCGCCCGGACCACATTCCGGCCCTATTATTCCGACGACATCACCGGCGCCGAAGTGGGCGGAGCGATCAAGAACGTGCTCGCGATTGCCTGCGGTGTGGTCGAAGGGCTCGGCCTGGGGCAGAACGCGCGCGCGGCGCTGATCGCGCGGGGAATGGCGGAAATGCTGCGGTTTGGCAGCGCGCTTGGCGCCCGCCCGGAAACGCTTTCGGGCCTGTGCGGTATGGGCGATCTCGTGCTCACCTGCACTAGCCTATCCAGCCGCAATTTCTCGCTCGGAAAGGCGCTTGGCCAAGGCGCAAATGCCGCCGATCTGATGGCCGACCGCCGCACCGTCGCCGAAGGCGCGCACAGCGCGCCCGCGCTGGCGGCCCTGGCGAAGGAGCGGAGCATCCGCATGCCGATCACCGCAGGCGTTGACGCGATCCTGAAAGGCGCGGCGCCCAAGGCGGTGGTCGCCGATCTCCTCGCGCGGCCGCTCAAGCCCGAGCGCGAGACCTGACGATGAGCGCCAGCGACACAAGCGGAGACAGCGCGCCCCGAGAGGAATCCCATCAGGAGGATATGGCCACCCTTGCCAAAGGCGGGCGCACCAACACGATGGGCTTTGTGATCCGGTTGATCGCGCGCATTCCCTTCATCCTGATTGCCACGCGTCTTTATGGCGCCGAAGCCCTCGGCCGATTTGCTTCGGCGCTGGTGCTGATCGAAGTGCTGGCGCTGGTGTGTTCGCTCGGCGAAAAGCGCGGGCTCGCGCAACGTCTCACGCAGGGCGGCGACGAACACGGCAACCCGCACGGGGAACCGGAGGTAAACCTGGTCTATGATGGCCTACTGCTGGCCTTACTGTGGTCGCTGATCGCCTGCTGCGTCCTGTATTTCTTTCCCGCTCCGATGTTCCCCAGCGGGATGAACAGCGAATACGATCTGTGGCTGATCGCCACGATCCCGGCCTTTGCGCTGACCGAGATCATGCTCGCGGCGCAAGCGTACAAATACGACATCGCCACCACCGTGCGCACCCGCGCCATCGTTGAACCCTGGGTGATCAGCATCGCAGCGGGCGTCTTCTTCTACATCACGCCGTTGCGCGATTTCGGCCTCGCACTGGCCTTTATCGTCTCGATTTTTGCCGGGCTCATCACCGCCGCAATCCCGTTTTTTCGGACCTATGGCCTGCCCAGGGATTGGACCCCTTCGCTGCGCGCCATGTTTACCCAATCGAGCCGCGCCTTCCCCTTGATCGGCGCCGACGCGATAGAGCGCGGGACGCGGCTGCTTGATATCTTCATTCTGGGCCTTGTCGCCTCGCCAGTGGCGGTTGGTATCTATTACGCCGCCCAGCAAATCGCGAGCCTGCCGCAAAAGCTGAAAACCAGCTTTGAGCCGATCCTCTCGCCTGTCATCACGAAGAACCTCAAGAGTGGCAACCTTGCCGCCATTGCCGGGCAGGTGCGACAGGTGGGTTTCTGGATCATCGCCGTCCAACTTGCCATTGCGCTGGCGCTGGCCATTCCCGGCGAAGCGGTGATGGGCTTGTGGGGGCCGGACTATGTTGCCGGCACGGCGGCGCTGGCCTTCCTGCTCGCCGCCGAGGTTGCCGCGTCCATGGCGGTCGTGTCCGAGAGCGTGCTGGTCTACATTGCCAAAAAGCGCAATCTGGCGATCTCCGTCTTTGTTCTGGGTTTGCAGGCCGCCCTGACCTTTGCTTGCATCGCCGGGATGGAGCGCTTTGCGACGCGCTATGGTCTTGATGTCGATGGCTTTGCCACGGCGGGCCCGGCGCTCGCTTTGTTCCTCGCGCTCGGCGTCTCCAGCCTCATTAAGGCGCTGATGCTCAAAACGCTGCTCAAAGCGCCGGTTTCCAATTGGCGCTGGGGGCTGGTCTGGGCGACGGGGCCCGCGGTTGTTGTAGGCTTTGCCTTCACCTCGTTGCCGCAATCGCTGGAATGGATTGAGCTTGTGATCGGGATCCCGGCCATTCTGGCGACCTACAGTCTTGTCCTGTGGCGGCGCGGTTTCAAAGAAGCCGATCGGGTGCTGTTCCGCAAAAATGTGGCGTCCGCCCCGGTCGCAGAGACTTCAGAACGGTAACAATCTCATAGGCTTGGTGCGCTTTTTCGCACCTAGCCCGCGCAAGATCAGGCGTTTTCGTTCGCAACTCATGCGCCGTTCATCGATGGAATCCGACGATTGGTCGCAAGGCCGAGAGGGTTTCCTTCAGCCTTGCTCCGCTTGGGGTGGCCAGCAAGCGTCGGGTGACAGGTAAGGTCCCGAAGCTCCCCCTAATGGCCGCCGCCGCATAAGCGCCTGCATATGGGGAAGGAGGACATAATGCCGACGACCGAACATTCAGGAGAGTGGCCCGCAACGCCCGCCACAGGGTTTGGCCAAGACCCATCGCGGACCCGAAAATTCGCAATCCTTGGGATTGTCGCGCTGGGCCATGTCGCAGCGCTCGCCGCGTGCAGCACGGCGGACAACGCCACCACCGCGCAAAGCACCCAGGCCGCCGCAAGCGAAGAAAGCATGGCGACGATCAGCCTCGAAGAGGAGCCTGCGGCCGATCTCGCAATGGCCCCGCCGCCAGCCGCGCCGCCAGCCGCGCCGCGCGTTCAAGGCATTATCGCCCCCTCGATAAAAGGCGCGCCCGCTTACGAGAGTGCTCGGATCGCGGTGACACCCGTCCAGACCGCGCAAGACCCGGGCCGCGAGCGGTATGAAGGCGAAGACGTCTCTTCGGTCAAACTCACCCAGGTCGAGCCGGTCTCGACCTTCAGCGTGGACGTCGACACCGGCGCCTACGCCAACACGCGCCGCTTCCTCAACCAAGGCCAGCTGCCCCCGCAAGCCGCGGTCCGCACTGAGGAGATGATCAACTATTTCCGCTACGATTACCCCAACCCGATCAGCACGCGTGTGCCTTTCAGCGTCACCACCGATTTCGCCAAGACGCCGTGGAACGAGAGCACCTATCTGATGCGCATCGGCCTGCGCGGCTACGATATTGACCGCGCCGACAGGCCCGCAGCCAACCTTGTTTTTCTGATGGACGTGTCAGGCTCAATGAGCTCAGCCGACAAGTTGCCGCTGGTGAAGACGGCGCTGTCGGGCCTTGCTGGAGAGCTCGGGCCCAACGACACTGTCTCGATCGTCGTCTACGCTGGCGCGGCTGGCTTGGTGCTTGAGCCGACCAACGATGTGCGCAAGATCCGCCGCGCGCTGGCTGATCTCGATGCGGGCGGGTCAACCGCGGGCGGCGCTGGGATCAAGCTGGCTTACAACATCGCCGAAGACAATTTCATCAAGGGCGGCGTCAACCGCGTGATCCTGGCGACCGATGGCGACTTCAACGTTGGCGTTTCGAACAAGGATGCGCTGGTCGAGATGATCGAGGCGAACCGCGATCGCGGCATCACGCTGACCACGCTCGGCTTTGGCCAGGGCAATTACAACGAAGCGATGATGGAGCAGATCGCCAATAAGGGGAACGGCAATTACGCCTATATCGACAGCGCTCTCGAAGCCAAAAAGGTGCTGGGCGATGAGATGTCCTCAACCCTGTTCACCATCGCCAAGGATGTGAAGATCCAGGTCGAGTTCAACCCCGCCGTCATCAGCCAGTACCGTCTGGTGGGCTATGAGAACCGCGCGCTTCGCGAAGAGGACTTCAACAACGACAAGGTTGATGCTGGCGATATCGGCGCAGGCCACCAGGTGACCGCGATCTACGAAGTGGTGCCAACCGGCCAGACCGGCTGGATCCCCAAGCGCCGCTACGAAGACCGTTTCCCCGCCGCTGCGACCAAGAAGTTCGCCGAGGCCGCGCATGTGAAGCTGCGCTACAAGCTGCCCGAGGGCACAACATCCAAGCTTTTGGACCGGGTGGTGAGCTACGAACAGCTGCGCCGCGCCAAGGCGCCGACCGGCGATTTTGCCTTTGCGGCTTCGGTCGCCGCGTTTGGTCAGCTCTTGCGCGGGGATGAGCTGATGCAGAGCTTTGACTTTGACGATGTTAGCGAGCTCGCGGGACGGCAGGACAATTTCTGGCGGCAGGAATTCCTCCAGCTCAACGCCGTCGCGGCTGATATGAAAGGCGGTTGAACCGCGCGGGCAAAGCGTGCCCGCTTGCGCAAGACGACGGGGCGGCGTGCCGGGTCTGGCACGACCGCCCCTTTGTTCTGGCGCCATCGTCGCGTGTTCCTCCCCACCTTCACCGGTTAATCTTCTGATCCACAATGGCGCTTGCACCGGACCAACGCGCTGCTAAACGGCGCGCGTTCCGCTTGTGATCGAAAGAGGTTTCCGCGCCATGGATGGTTCCTTCAACGCCGCTATACCCTTTATCCTTATTGGCCTTGTCCTGTTGGTGCTTGGGGTCTGGCTGCTCATGCGGCTGGGGCAGTCGACCACGGTGGTCCGCGATGACAGCCGCCCGGGCGATGTCCTGGACGAGGGCGCCGAACCCGCAAAGCGCAATCAAGCGCTGATCGACACTGCGCCCGCGGCGGCGAAGACACAGCCCGCCCCCGAACCAACGCCCGAACCAACGCCCGAACCAACGCCCGAACCAACGCCCGAACCAACCCCGGCGCCTGTGCCAACCGCCCCGTCTGAACCGCCAAGCGCCGCTCTGGACGACCTCTCACAGATCAAGGGGGTCGGCCCGAAGCTCGTCAAGCTGCTCAACAGCGAGGGCGTCACAAGCTTCGCGCAAATCGCGGCCTGGAGCGAGTCGGACATAGAGGCTGTCGACTCAAAGTTGGGCCAATTCAAGGGTCGCATCACGCGTGACCAGTGGGTAGATCAAGCCAAACTACTGATTTCCGGAGACAAATCTTCCTATTCCGAAAAATTCGGGAACAGTTCGTAAAAATCCACAGGCGTAGACGTCAAATCTGTGTTACACTCCCGGGTGTCAAGCAGGGAGGATAGCGATGGTGCAACGTATTCTGGTCGCCGAGGACGAGCCTGTCATTGCGTTCGATTTGTGCGATACCGTCGAAGAAGCGGGCTACGAAGTCGAAGGCCCGTATAGCGGCCTTTCGTCAGCGATGCTTGCTTCGAGGACCGACAAGCCGGACCTCGCCATTCTCGACATCACGCTCGACGATGGCGAAGTGTTCCCGCTGGCCAAGCAATTGGAAGCGGATAATGTCCCGATCATCTTCCACTCTGGACGGCTGACGCGCGAACAGGTGGAGCAGCACTTCCCCAGGGCCACAACGCTCGCCAAGCCGTGCCCGCCGGCCGACATGCTCAGCGCGGTCAACGACGTGCTGGAAAGCGCCAAAGTCGGGGGCTGACATTGCCCGGAAGGCTTGGTCGTCGGTCTCTTTGACGATCCCATTTCCATTTACACTGGTCCGGGCTTAAGGGCAGGCTGTCTTTGGCTCGCATGGCCTGTGGGAAGAACGCGGGTGACCGCGCGCGTCTGCGTGTGTATCGCTTGCGCGGTATCGCCATTCCTGCGACAGGCTAATCGATTGCATTAAGGAGCCCTTTCGTGAACGCCCCGTTTAACGCACCCGCCAACGAAGCCCCCAATCCGAGCGCCGGGATCGTCCCGTTCAACTGGGAGGATCCGTTTGATCTGGAAACCCAGCTGACCGAGGATGAGCGGATGATCCGCGACGCGGCCCATGGCTTTGCGCAGAGCGAGCTGCAACCGCGCGTGATCGAGGCGTTTCGCAACGAGGTTTCTGCTCCTGAGCTGTTCCCGCTGATGGGGCAGGCAGGGATGCTGGGCGTCACCATTCCTGAGGAATATGGCGGTGTCGGCGCTTCCTATGTCGCCTATGGTCTGGTCGCGCGCGAAATTGAACGGGTTGACAGCGGCTATCGCTCGATGGCGAGCGTGCAGTCCAGCCTCGTCATGCACCCGATTAACGCCTACGGCTCTGAAGAGCAGAAGCGCAAATATCTGCCCGGCCTCGCCTCAGGCGATTTGATCGGATGCTTTGGCCTGACCGACCCCGCCGCTGGCAGCGCCCCGGCTGGCATGAAAACCTACGCCCGGAAGGATGGCTCAGACTATGTCATCTCTGGCAGCAAGACCTGGATTTCCAACTCGCCCTTTGCCGATGTCTTCGTCGTCTGGGCCAAATCGGAAGAGCATGGCGGCGGCATTCGCGGCTTCATCCTTGAAAAGGGCATGGAAGGCCTGTCGGCTCCCAAGATCGAAGGCAAAATCAGCTTGCGCGCTTCGACCACCGGCATGATCATGATGGACGAGGTCCGCGTTCCCGCCGAAAATCTGCTGCCGCATGTGCAGGGGCTTAAAGGGCCGTTTGGTTGCCTAAACCGCGCGCGTTATGGCATCAGCTGGGGCGCAATGGGAGCCGCAGAAATCTGCATGCACGCCGCGCGGCAATACGGATTGGATCGCAAGCAGTTCGGCCGCCCGCTCGCCGGAACGCAGCTCTATCAAAAGAAGCTCGCCGACATGCTGACCGATATCGCGCTCGGCCTGCAAGCCTCCTTGCGCGTGGGTCGCCTGATCGACGAACACCGCTTCAGCCCGGACATGATCAGCGTTGTGAAACGCAACAATGTCGGCAAGGCCTTGGATATCGCCCGCCAAGCGCGCGACATGCATGGCGGCAACGGCATCTCCGAGGAATATCAGGTCATCCGCCACGCGGTGAACCTGGAGACGGTGAACACCTATGAAGGCACGCACGATGTCCACGCGCTGATACTGGGCCGAGGCATTACGGGTATAGCCGCTTTTTGATCCGGGGGCCGGGTCACTACGGCTAGCGGCAGAGGAGCGGACATTCTGAAAGCGAGCCAGTTGTGGGCCAGTTGCGGAAGAATCTTACAAAGATTGAACCGAGAGGCGCGGCAGGCGTACTAAGCTTCGAGACGAAGGTAATCAAAGTTCGCCCTCGAACAGATTGAGCTCGAAGGCAGTGTTATTATGGAGAGTAAAGCGATGACGAAAAGCTCCCAACCTGCAAGACTTGTGACTGCGCTTATGCTCGCAGGCGGCCTCATCGCTGCGCCGGTTTCGCTTGTGTCAGCGGCAGGCGGCGGCGGTGGTGCCGCTCCCAGTGCCAGTGGTCCGCAGTATGATCCTGCAGAAGAGTACCGTCAGGGTGTGGCCGCGTACAGCGCAGGCGATTTTGATCAGGCCGTGCGCCATTTCAAGAAAGTCACCCGCGCGGCGCGCCGCAATGGTGAGGCGCATTATCTGCTTGGCCTCTCCTACATGCAGACCGGAAATGTGAAGCGAGCGCGCAAATCGCTCGAAAACGCGGTGAAGTATGCACCTGACCGGATCGAGGCGAAACGCGATCTGGCCCTCGCTTATGTTGAGCTTGAGCGGATGGAAGATGCTCAGAAAATACTGGCGGAGCTGACTGCGCTGAATAAGCAGTGCGGCGGTTCGTGTGCAGACAACACGCTTCTTGAACAGTCTGTTGCCGCAGTGGAGAGCGCCATGGGAGGCCAAGCCCAAGCCAGCCTGGGGCCTTCGCTAAAAGCATTCGCTGATTTGAGCGCCAAGGACGCGCTCTATTATCAGGCTGTCAGCGCGATCAACCGCGACGAGCTTGAAGAGGCACTGCGCCACCTTCGTAAGGCGGCATTGGCCTTTGGTCCTCACCCCGACATCCTAACCTATCAGGGTTTCGCCAATCGCAAACTTGGCCGGTTTGATGTAGCGCAAGCCTATTATGATCGCGCCCTCGCGGTTGCCCCCGATCACCTCGGCGCGCTTGAATATTATGGCGAATTGAAGGTCGAGCGCGGCGATATCGCGGGCGCCAAGGACAACCTCGCAAAGCTCGATGCGCTGTGCGACTTTGGTTGCTTCGAAGCTGAAGAACTGCGCACTTGGATCGAAAAAGCGCAGTCCTGATTGCTTCGAGTTGTGCCGCGCTTGGCCTTTCAGCGTGCGTAGCAAGCTCTTCGCAAGTCAATTTGCGTGAGACCGTCTGGCTCGCTGAAAGCGGGCGGTTGGAGGCGCTTTCGGTCGAACACTATGTCGACCGTGATTCGCTCTTTGCCGCCGCTTTGAACAGCGATCTGGCGCAGGGTTATGAATCAGAAGAGGCTTTGGGCCGCGATCTGCTGGCAGGCGAGTTTCTGTTCAAAGCGCCGCTCTTGCTAGGGGGTCAGGCGGCCAAGGCGGGCATGTCATGCCATTCATGCCATGTGAACGGGACGGATAATCCGCATTTTCTGTTTCCGGCCATCTCTGGCGAGCCAGGGACAGCCGATACGACACACAGCTTCTTCAGCAAGTCGCTGGGCAATAAGGTCTTTGACCCGGCCACAATCCCCGATCTCACCAAGGCCGGGAAAGTCTCTCACAGCATGGAAAGCGCCGAACTCGAGGCGTTCCTCACCACGATTGTCGTGGGCGAATTCTCAGGAGAAGCGATCTCGCCAAGCGTTATCGCTCCCATGGCTGCTTATGTGAGGGCGCTTCGCGTTTGGGGCGGCAATCAAAAGGAGCTCAGCAGAGCGCGGAGCTTAGACAAGGACCTTAAAGACCTGCGAGCGACCATTGACCAAGCGATACATCGGGCGAGCATCGAGGAGAGCGATGTCGCAGCGCTCCTCCTTTCGAGCGGACAGAGCCAAGTTCAAGTGATCCATGAGCGGCTGCAAAGGGTCAGCCACGAGGACCTGCGCCGTTGGCTTGTTGCTCGTTCGCGAGAGATGGGCGTCTTGCGGCAGAGATTAAGTGCACAAGAGACGGGGGTACGGAGAGATCTCGTCGCGCTGCGAGAGCGCTTGTCCTCCGGCCCAGACTTCACTCACGCTTCAGAAAACAGCCTCTACAACGCCAACGTGCTTGCCGATACTCTCAAATAGGGTCGTCGATGTGGCCGTTTTGAGCCCGGCCTTGGAGTTTGTTCCCTCTCGACACTGTCAGCTCCCACCCCAAACTCCGTTGTTGCAGCCTTTGAGCGTGCCACTCGTAACGAGACATAGGAGTAGTTCCTGCTGAACCCCTCAGCTTCGCTCGCACAGTCGATAAAGGGAGCACTGTCCTACACGTCCGTGATCGGGCATAGGGGTGGGCATGATGATGTCTATCCCGCCCATTTTTTCGGCCCCGTCAGGCCCCTTGGGCGAGGTCGGTTTTCGACTTTTGGACTGTGTAACATGTGGTCCATGTCTCGAGCGGAAAACGCCCATCAATGAGGCTCTTTCATGAAGCTCTACGGCTACTACCGCAGCTCCACCTCGTACCGCTTGCGCATCGCGCTGGAGCTGAAGGGGCTGACGTTCGAGAACGTGCCGGTGAACCTGCTCAAGACCGAGCAAAAGGACGAAGCCTTCACCGCGCGCAACCCGTTTGGTTCCGTGCCCTTGCTGGAAGACGATGGCCGCGATCGTGCGCAATCGATGGCGCTGCTCGAATGGCTGGAGGACGCCTATCCGGACGCCCCGCTGCTGCCGAGCGACGTGGAAGAGCGCTACACGGTGCGTGAGCTGACCTATGCGATCGCGACCGAGCTTCACGCGCCGCTCAACCTGCCGGTGCTTAAGTTCCTCAAATCCGAATACGACAAGACCCAGGACGAGATCGACGCCTGGTACCGCCACTGGCTCGCGCGCACGTTGGAGCCGGTGGAGACGCGCTTGGCGCAGCTTGGAACGGGCGATTTCCTCATGAGTGCGCCGGGGCTGTTCGAAGTGGTGCTGCTGCCCCAGGTCTACAACGCGCGGCGCTTTGCCTATGATTTCAGCGCGTCCCCGCGGATTGAGGCGATCGAGGCCGCGTGCCTTGCCCTGCCCGCCTTCCAGCGCGCGCATCCCGACAACCAAAACGACAATCCTCAAGGGGGAAATCCATGAAGCTCGCCACACTCAACGATGGCACACGCGACGGCAAGCTGGTCGTCGTCTCCAAGGACCTAACGCGCTGCTGCGCGGCGGGCTATATCGCGCCGACCATGCAGGCCGCGCTCGACGATTGGGAGCGCGTGGCGCCAGAGCTGGAATTGCTGGCGATCGATGTGGAGCATGAGGCGGTGCCGTGCGAACGCTTCCACGAACGCCAGGCCCACTCGCCCCTGCCGCGCGCCTATCAATGGGCCGACGGCAGCGCCTACATCAACCACGTCGAACTGGTGAGGAAAGCGCGCGGGGCCGAAGTGCCCGACAGCTTCTACCATGATCCGTTGATGTATCAGGGGGGCTCGGACAGCTTCCTTCCGCCGCGCGCGGACATCCCACTGGGCGATGGGGCGTGGGGGTGCGACATGGAAGGCGAGATCGCGGTGATCACCGATGATGTTCCGATGGGCGTCAGCGCCGAGGACGCGGCGGATCACATCAAACTCGTCATGCTCGTGAACGATGTGAGCTTGCGCGGCCTCATCCCGGGAGAGCTCGCCAAGGGGTTTGGCTTCTTCCAATCCAAGCCCGCGAGCGCCTTCTCTCCGGTGGCGGTGACGCCCGATGAGCTAGGCGAGGCGTGGAAGGACAGCCTCGTCCATCGCCCACTCATGGTGGACTATAACGGAGAGCCGTTTGGCCGAGCCGAAGTGGGCGTGGACGCCACTTTCAACATGGCGCAGTTGGTGGCGCACGCGGCCAAGACCCGCAGCCTGGTGGCAGGGTCAATCATCGGCTCGGGCACGATCAGCAACAAAGGCGCCGACGGTGGACCAGGCAAGCCCGTAAGCGAAGGCGGTCTGGGCTATTCGTGCATCGCCGAAATCCGCATGATCGAGACCATCGCCGACGGCGCGCCCAAGACCCGCTTCATGGCGCCCGGCGACACGGTCAAGATCGAGATGCGGGACGATGACAACCACTCGATCTTCGGCAGTATCGAGCAGACGGTGGTTGAGACCTGAAAGCGGCAAGCCTTCGCTTTTGCGAGAGCTTTAGTCCATCATAGGTCCGTGAATCGCGCAAATCTTGTTGCCATCAAGATCGCGCAGATAGGCGTTGTAGAACCTCCCAAACGGATTGACCCGGATGCCAGGTGGATCCTCAACCTGGATGCCTCCTGCCGCGACGCCGACCTTGGCGAACGCTTCCACCGCCGCCGGATTCTCGGCCACAAATCCAACCGTCATCCCGTTGCCCGGCTCGGCGGCTTCGCCATTGGCTGGTCGACCGACCACAAAGTTGTTGAGCCCATCACTGTAAAAGATCGCGCGTTCATTCTCGCCAGCGTAGCCGTACCCCAAGGTAGCCAGAACGTCGTCATAGAAGACCCGCGCCGCAGCAAGGTCATTTGTTCCTACCATTGAGTGACTTAGCATCGTGTATGCTCCATTTTGATCAGCCCTTTCGAGCGCGGCTTTCAAACCTCGATCGGCGCGAAGGCCGTCGCCGCATCGCCGGTGTTGGGTGTGCCATCAGCGTCCATGACAAGAACCTTCACCTCGCCATGGCGCGCCCGGGGGCAATGCTCCGTCCCGCGCGGCACGACGATGAGTTCGCCCTGGGTCAGCGACACGGTGCGCTCGCGGAACTCAATCTCGAGCTCGCCCTCGATGACGAGGAAGAGCTCGTCCGTGTCGGGGTGCGCGTGCCAGTGAAAGTCCCCCTCGAGCTTGGCAAGACGCACTTCGTTGCCGTTGTAGCGCGCCGCCAGACGCGGGGCCCAATGGTCCGCAAAGGTCGCGAACGCGTCGGCAAGGCTGACCTTGGAAGGCACGGTTTGAGACATGGCCAGAAACCTAGTGCAGGCCTCCTACACGGACAAGAGCGCGGCCTTTTACCCGATCAGATGGCGCTCGCGTCCTTGATCGCTTCGTCCGCCTTGCGCGCGTCGAGGACGTCGACAAACCCGTGATTGACGTCGCGGTGCTCGGCCTCGTCCGCGCGCACCGCGATGATCACGTCGCGAAGGCGCGCATTGGCCGGCAATTGCCAGTAGTCGATGGCGATCTGGGGAGCGGGCACGTTCTCGTGGCGTCCTGCATCAACCTCGGCCAAGTAGCCGGTATAGCTGATCACCGCTTCTTCTTCGAAGTAGCCGACCACACGATGCGCGGTGCGCGGTGCCAGAAGATAGAGGAAGAAATAAAAGTTGTAGAACACCATCTGCGTGATCGCGATCAGCGCGCGCTCGAACCCATTGGGCTGCGCGATCTCGATAAAGGTCATCAGATGCATCCGCTCGTTCTCGGCTTCGTCGAGGAGCGTGCGGATCCAGCCTTCGTCGTCGCGCATCGTGCGAAGGGCGGTAAGGTGCTGCCATAAACCGCCCACCATACCGGGAACCGCCGCCACGGTTTCAAGCACGACGGCGCGGTGGCCGTAACGCTTGGCAAAGAAGGTATCGGCGACAGAGCGGAGCGCTTTCACGAAGGCGAAGGCCACCTTGTCGCTGGCGTTCTGAGGCTCGACATGGCGGTCGATAGTCGCGTCGGCGTTCACTTGCCGGACGAGCGGGCGGGGATCGATGTGTTTCATTTCGGGGGGTCACCCAAAGTGTGCGTGGCCCCTTCTACTCGACCCCGTGTCGAGCGCCCTGACCGCGCCTCTCTCGGCATGAATCATATAACGCCGAACGCGCCGATTTACCCGCGAAACGCGCGCACCAAATGTTCGATTTCACGCAACGATTAGAAGCCTAGACTCTCAGCCACTGCAGAATTCACAATCTTCCCCGCGTGCACATTCAAACCCGGCGCCAGATGCGGATCCTCCTCGCACGCCTTCAACCCCTTGTTTGCCAAAGCCAAACCAAATGGCAGCGTCGCGTTGTTAAGCGCGTAACTCGACGTGTGCGGCACCGCGCCCGGCATATTGGCCACGCAGTAATGAATGATGTCATCGACCAGGTATGTCGGGTCCTCATGCGTCGTTGGCTTGGACGTTTCAAAGCAGCCGCCCTGATCAATCGCAACATCGACCAGAACCGCGCGGCGCTGCATCAGGCTCAGCATTGCGCGCGTGACCAACCTGGGGGCGCTTGCGCCGGGAACCAGGACCGCACCAATGACGATGTCCGCTTCAGCAATCGCCGTTTCGATCGTGCCGGAGTTGGCGTAAAGCGTCGTCGCGCGACCCTGAAACATCTCATCCAATTGGCGCAAACGCGGGAGCGAGCGGTCAATGATCTTGACCACCGCGCCCAGCCCTACGGCCATACGCGCCGCCTGCGTTCCGACCACGCCGCCGCCGATCACCGCAACGCGCGCGGGATGAACACCGGGCACCCCGCCCATCAGCACACCGCGACCGCCCTGCGGCGCGTGGCTGGCAATCGCAGCCGCCTCGATGCTCAGCCGCCCGGCCACCTCGCTCATCGGAGCGAGCAGTGGGAGCGAGCCATCAGGCGCGGTGACCGTCTCATACGCCACCGCTGAAACACCGCTTTGCATAAGTCCGCGCGCCTGGTCCGGATCGGGCGCCAAGTGCAGATAGGTGAACAAAATCTGCCCCTCACGAAGCTGCACCCATTCGCGCGGCTGCGGCTCCTTGACCTTCACCACCATGTCCGCGCGCGCGAAGACTTCCTCGGCGCTGTCTACGATCTGGGCGCCGATGGCTTCGTAATCGGCGTCGGTTTTGCTGATCCCGATCCCGGCGTTTGTTTCGACGACCACCTGATGGCCGGCCCCGACATATTCGCGCGCGGATTCCGGAGTCAGGCCGACCCGGTATTCGTGGTTTTTGATTTCCTTGGGGACGCCGACCAGCATGATTCTCTCCTGCCATGGGAAGCACGGTCTACGCCTAAAGCGGGCGTAACAAAATTACAATCGCAACACATATGGTTGCAATTGGAAATCCGCCTTTTGAGACCTATGGTGGAGGCCGAACACCGGCTGGGAGAAAGACAGATGACCGCGTACCCTGACATCAAGATGCTGATCGATGGCGCGTGGGTGGCCGAAGGCGGCGAAGGCGCCATGCCGGTGGTGAACCCGGCCACCGAACAGGCGATAGCCGCGTGCCCCAAAGCCTCCAAGGAGCAACTCGATGCGGCGCTGACGGCCGCGGACAAAGCGTTTGTCGGATGGGCGGCCACACCTGGGGCTGAGCGTCATCGCGTTATCCGCCGCGCCGCTGATCTGCTGCGCGAGCGCGCGGAGACCATCGCGCGCGTGGTCACACTGGAAATGGGCAAACCGCACGCGCAGGCTCTGGGTGAGACGTTGAACGCAGCCGACCTGATCGACTTCCTTGGTGAAGAGGCCAAACGCCAGGGCGGGCGGCTGGTGCCCGTTCGCGGTGCGCATCTGCTCGAACAGCGCGTCACGCAAGAGCCGATCGGCCCAGCGGCGCTCTTTACCCCGTGGAACTTTCCCATCAACCTCCCGGCCAAAAAGCTGGCGGGTGCGCTTGCGGCGGGGTGTTCGTGCATCCTTAAACCCGCCGAAACCACGCCAGCCTCGGCGCAGTTGCTAGTTGAGTGCTTTGTCGACGCCGGAGTGCCGTCGGGCGCCATCAACCTGGTCTATGGCGACCCGGCGATGATTTCCGAGCACCTCATCACCGCACCCACCATCCGCAAAGTCAGCTTCACAGGCTCCACCGCAGTGGGCCGGCAATTGGGTGCGCTCGCCGCGCAGGGTCTGAAACGCTTCACCGCCGAACTGGGCGGGCACGCACCGGTCATTGTTGGCGAGAGCGCGGATTTTGGGCGCACGGTCGCGGCGTGCGCGGCAACGAAGTTCCGCAACGCTGGACAGGTCTGCGTCAGTCCGACTCGCTTTCTGGTGGCGCGCGGTGTTTACGATCGATTTGTCAGCGAATTCTCGGCGCATGCGAGCGCCCTGAAAGTTGGCGATGCGAGCGCGGATGATGGCGTTGCGATGGGTCCACTGGCGCATCCCGGCCGCGTGGCGGCGATGGTCGATCTTGTTGGGTCGCTCGGCGGGGACAAAGGAGAGATCGTGACCGGCGGCTCTGCAATGGCTGGCGCTGGCAATTTCTTTGAACCCACGGTGATCGCCGCTCCGTCCGCAGACAGCCGCCTTATGACCGAAGAACCCTTCGGCCCCATCGCGGGCATCGTTCCCTATGACGATATCGAAGAAGCGGTGCGGATTGCGAACTCGCTGCGCTATGGCTTGGCCTCGTACGCGTTCACCGGATCGCTCGACGAGAGCCACTATCTGGCCAAGGCTCTGCGCGCTGGAATGGTCGCGATAAACCACTTCGCTGTGGGATCGCCGGAAACCCCCTTTGGCGGGATCGGCGACAGCGGCTTCGGATCCGAAAGCGGAGTAGAAGGGTATCTTGGCTACACCGAAACCAAGCTGGTTACGGTCGCCAAATCAACGGCCTAGTCAGAGTTGGCAGTCAGCGCTGAAAGTCAGCCCTGAATAAAACGCGCGACGCGGCTCCAAAGACTGCCACGTTTGGGCATGGGTCGGATCCGTCCGTATCGAGCCTGGCGCGTAAATTCATCGCCAAAGCAAACTGTGCGGCCCATTGCGTCTGGCCCGCTCGAAACGAACGTTGGTTTTTCCATGTATCGCGTCCCCGATTCGCGTTTGTTAGGCGGCCAAGCTAACAGAAAATCTGTGGAAAACGAGTTAAAATGGTGCACAGCAACAATTCTCGGCGCTCGGTCATTCCATCCGTAGGGTTCAGACCCTTTGCGCCCCCGCTTCGCGCACCGCATCGAGCGTCGGATAACCGTTTACCGCCATTAACAAATCCGCCTCAGCCAGGATTGAATTGAGCACAAAGGCGGCGCCCTCGGCCCCGCCCAGCGCCAGCCCGTAAGTGTAAGGTCGGCCAACCCCAACGGCGGTCGCTCCAAGCGCCAAGGCCTTGACGGCGTCCGAGCCGGACCGAACGCCGCTGTCAAACAGAACCGGCGTGTCGCCCGAAGCTTTGACAACATCTTCAAGCATGTCGATCGTCGAAATCCCGCCATTGGCCTGCCGCCCGCCATGGTTTGAGCAGTAAACCGCATCGGCGCCACTATCGACCGCGCGGCGCGCGTCTTCGGGGTGGCAGATGCCTTTGAGGACAATCGGCATTTTGGTGATCGACTTGAACCACTCCATATCCTTCCAAGTCAGCACCTGGCCGAAGGTGGCAGCCCAGGTGAAGATGGCCGCTTTGGGATCCTCCTCCGGCGGCTTTTCAAGCAGCGATCGAAAAACGGGATCGGTGAAGTAGTTCTGCAGCACCTTGCCGCGCAATTGCGGAAAGTTGGACGCGTTGAGATCGCGTGGCCGCCAGCCCGTCACCCACGTGTCCAACGTCACCACCAGCGCGCTGTACCCGGCTGCCTCGGCCCGCGTGATCAGGCTTTCGGCGAGGCCTTTGTGTTTGGGCGTGTAGAGCTGGAAAAAGGCAGGCGTGTCGCCGCAGGCCTGTTTCACATCCTCAAGCGGATCGTTGGCCAGCGTGGAGGCGCAGAACGGCACGCCGGTCTGCGCCGAAGCGCGAGCGGCGGCCATATCGCCATGGCGATCCTGCGAGGCTTCGCCGTTCAGCCCGATCGGCGCCATGAAGAGTGGCGTGGGATAGGTGTGGCCAAACAGCTCGATCGAGAGATCGCGTTCGGTGCAGTCGACCATCATGCGCGGCACCATGCCCCAGTGATGAAAGGCGCTGGAGTTGGAATCCTGCGTGTGCTCATCCCCACAGCCACCCGCGACATAATTGGTCAGCATCGGCCCCAGACCGTCGTGCGCGCGCGTCTCCAGAGTGGCAAAATCGACCGGGAACTCGGGCAAGACGCCGTTCAATCCGGCGTTGTAAATCGCGTTCTGCATCCCGCCAAAATTGAGGCCTGATGTCTTGGTCATGTCGCTCTCCCAAATCTGTGTTTGGGCAAGAGTGCGCAATGCACGTTGCGGGGGCAACCCCCTTTAGCGCGCGAGGCGCTGAAGGTGCGGTCGCACTTTGAGGAAAAGGACATAGAGACGCTCAAGCGCCCTAAGGACAAAGCGATTGCGCGCCGCCAGACCAAGAACACGCAGAGCGGGTATCGCGCGCCACATCGCGGCAAAGGCGGCGGCTCCTGAGAGAACCTTGCCGTTCTCCTCGGCGTGAAATCGGGCGAGAAGCTCGCTCTGGTCGACCGGGCAGGATGGGTCGCTATCGCCCGACACGTCCACGAAGGCGATCGCCCCTGCGCTGTCGAGCCGCCGCATCAGCGCAATCTCGCGCAGGCAGAGCGGACAAGCGCCGTCATACCAGACTTTGACCTTGGACATGTCCAAGATACGGGACGCGGGCGCAAAAGGTTCCACGCGCCGCTAGCGCGCCATGCGGCGGACCTCGATCTGGGCTGCGCCAAACGCCTCCTCGATCACCGCGATCGCTGCATCGATCCGCGCCGCCCCGCACATAAAGATGTCAAGCGCAGCAAAGCCGGTTTCGGGCCAGGTGTGGATCGAGATGTGGCTTTCAGCGAGCATCAGGACTCCGGTGACGCCCATGTTCCTGCCAAAGTGGTGAAAGTGGGCTTGGAGTATCGTGGCGCCCGCCGCGCTGGCGGCTCTGCTCAAGACCGCTTCGAGATGGGCGGGTTCGTCAAGACGCGCCGCGCCGCGAACGTCAATGAGCGCGTGCGTCCCAACCCGGGTCAGGCTTCCCTCAGTCATCGCCGTAAGCCCCCCATTCGCGGGTGAAGAGCTGCACGAGCGCTTGATTGTCCAGCCGGTTCACACCCGGTGCTGGCGCGCGCATGTCCTCCGGGAAAGCGCGCATGCGCTGCTCTTCGCTGGGGGTGAAATAGCGCAAACCTTCTGGCAAATCGCCCAAATCACCAAGCGTCGAGCGAGTGGCCAGCGTGAAGCCCCAATCGCCAAAGCTCGGTACATAGGTGTGATACGGTTGAACCGCGAAACCGGCAGCGGACAAGGTCGCGCCTATCATAGCGAAGCTCTTTGTGGACACGTAGGGCGCGGTGCTCTGGACACTCATAATCCCGGCAGGCGCAAGCAGCGCGCCCAGATTGCTATAGAATTCATAGCTGTAGAGGCGCCCAATCGAATAATTGGTCGGGTCGGGGAGGTCGACTAGGATCACGTCAAAGCGGCGGTTCGCGTCTCGCGCCCATGTAAAGGCGTCAGCGTTGACGACTTGGACGCGCGCGTCGCTGAACGCATCCTCGTTCAGGCGCCTTAGCGCGGGCGCCGTGCGAAAAAGCTCTGTGATCGAGGGGTCAAGATCGACCAGAGTCACGCCTGTGACCCGCTCCTCGCGCAGAACCTCGCGCAAAGCGAGACCGTCTCCGCCGCCCAATATCAGCACCCTGTCAGGCGACGCCGACCGTGCCAGAGCCGGCCAGACAAGGCTTTCATGATAGCGGTACTCGTCGCGGCTTGAAAACTGCAGGTTGCCGTCCAGAAACAGGCGTATGTCGCCTTTGTTTTGGGTCAAGACGATGCGCTGGTACGGGCTCGACTGGGCGTAGATCAGCTTGTCGTTGTAGAGGCCCGCCTCCGATGCGCGTTGCAAGGCTTCGGATCCGATCGCTCCAGCAACCAAAAGACCGGCCACCGCGATGGCTGAGACACGCTCGGTCAAAAGCGATCGATCCCGGCGCAAACGAAAGACGAGCAGCAGCGCCACCAGAATATTGACAAAGCCAATCACGAAACCAGCCCGGATCAGGCCGACAAAGGGTACCAGCACCAGCGGAAACAGCAGCGAGGCGGCCAGCGCTCCGATATAGTCGTAGGTCAGCACGTTGGAGACCAAATCACCAAAGCTGAACTCATCCTTCAAAATGCGGATAAGGAGCGGGATTTCGAGCCCAACCAGAAAGCCGATCAACAGCACAAGGCCGTAGAGGATCGGACGAAAATCATCGACCATCGGGAACAGCAAGAACAACGCCGCCGCCGATGTCCCGCCAATCAGCGCGATGATGATCTCAATCCGGATAAACCAGGCGAGCAGACGCCCTTCGATATAACGCGAGAACCAGCTGCCGATCCCCATCGCAAACAGATAGGTGCCGATGACGGTTGAAAACTGGGTGACGCTGTCGCCCAGAAGATAGGTCGCGATGGTGCCCGCAAGCAGCTCGTAGATCAGCCCGCAGGTCGCGACCACGAACACCGAAACCAGCAGGATCAGCGAGAGCCCTCGCGTCTCGGCGTCGCTGCCGGCCGGGCGCTTTGCGGTCACCCCCGCTGCCGCGGCAGCGGACGCGGTGTCAGCCATGGATAGCGGCGGCGATGATGATCGCGATCGAAAGCGCGCCCGCGCCTGCCAGCACCGCGACCGCAGTGTTGCGGTTGTCGATAATCTCCACGCGCAGCTTGGCCGGGGTTAGGATGTCGACAATCACGAAGGTGATCAGAAAAACGAAAATCCCCAGGAACGAATAGGCGAGGCTCGCCAGAAAGGTGTCGAGTGTGAGCATGGCTCCCCCAGATGCGGTTGCAAAAAAAGATATGACGGTGATTCCAGAGTAGGTCATTTGTGTGTCGGCCCTCCCCCGCGCGAATAGATATTGCGCGCCTGGACGCCGTCGCCAAACGGCGAATAGCCATACCAGCTCGCCGTCGCGTGCAGGCCCACGCAGGCGACGCACCAGACTATGAACACTTTCATCATTTTGGCGCTCCTGCCTTAGTCATCATCGTCCGCTCCATCATAACCGCTTTGGCGCTTGCTCTCGAAATTTGCCGCGCGCAGGCCGATCCACACGACCGGACCGAACAGCGCGATGAGCAGCAAAACGAGATGCGAATTGAAGGTCCCGTTGGATCGCACCACAACCGTAACGGGTCGCCCCTGTCCACTGATCGCGAGCGGTGAGGGACTCGACTGCCGCGACGCCGCGCCGGGAAGCTCGTCTTCAGGCAGCAAAACTTCGGCGGTCAGGCGATAGGTTCCGGGCGGGACAGCGGAGATCTTGACCGTGCCGCGCCGGTCGTCTTCCTTCCAGTCACGCCCATAATAATATTCGATCGGCTGGCTCGCGATGATCTCTTCATCGGTGGCCGTGTTGGTCAGCGTGTATTCGAGATACATCCAATTGTTGTCGCCCGGATCGCCACGCGCGGTGATCGTAAACGGACGCGCGCGCCCGGTCACGGTGAGCGTGCCCACATCAAAGCTTCGCGCAGATGTCGCCGGATTGGCGGTGAAGGCCTGGCTGCGTTCCTCACCCTCAAAGGACAGGAGGATCGAAACCAGGATAGCGGCGACAAAAGCAATCCCGGCGACCAGGGCAGAGGTCTTGAAGCCATCGCCATACGGGTTGGGTTGGTGCGGTTGCGGGTAATAGCCGGTCTTGGGGAACTGCCCGGTGTCCTCGACACCAAAAGCCTTGGACACATCGGCCGAAGGGATGAACTCCTCCAGAGTCCAGTTGAACTCGTCGCCGGTCATCTCGCAGCTCAGCACGCGGCCCCCGCCGACATAGCTGGTCGATTTGACCTTGTCGCCTTTCTTGACCTGCCAGTAAAATTCGCCAATCGCGCGTTCGATCTTGCTTTCGGCTGGGTCGTAAATGCGTTTCATCCGATTGCCGGCGTACCGAAAGGCGCTTTGATTGGGGTGTGCGGGCTGCGCGAGGATGGGTGTGCCTACGCTCCAGCCGCTGGCCTGGAGGACTAGCCAGCGATAGCCGTGATAGGGATTGAAAAGGAGAAACTCCTCCCACTGGTCCCAGCCGTCGTTCTTTTCGATGTTTCCGACGCAGACCCACTCTGTATCGTCGATCACCCCCTTGGTGCCCAGCGGAATGTGGAGCGCCTTGGCCGCTTCGACATGCTGCGCGATGAGGCGCGTCTCATCGCCCGAAAGATCAATCTCACTGCCGCAATACTGACAGACATGCTTGGTTGAATAGCCCGCGGCGTACAGATCAAATGCCCCCCCGCAGGACGGGCATTCAAGCGCCTTGGTCGAGGCGGCTTGCGGTGTTGCGGGCGCGTTCACCCGGCCACCTCAAAACTGGGCGCAGACCAGTGATCGAACCGGCGCAGATTGGCGGGCTCAAGATCGGCGAGAAGATAATACGACCCGCGCCAAAGACTGTGTCCATCGCGGTCCACCTGAAAGGTGACGACAGAGCCCTTTTTGGTGCGCAGATCGATGCTGAAACGCGGCTGATCGGCGGCGATGATATGCGGCAGCGAGCCTTCAACCGCGATACAGCGCACCGTCTTCGTATCAGCGAGGAAGTGAGGCGTGCCGTCGATCCAGATCTGTTCGCCCATCGCCTCGCGCCCCTTTTGATAGGCGCGTTCAAGGCTGGCGGCCTCTTCGGTGGTGGCCTCAACCTCTTTCATCACCATGTAACTGCCGGATTCCTCGGCGACCCAGAACGCCTCGCCGTTAGGAAATTGCAGCAGCCATTCGTTCCAAAAACCGCCATCATACGCCCAGCGTTCGCGCCCAACGATCTCTCCGCGCACGCCGCCCACACTCAGGCGCGTGCCGATCTGGATCGGGCTGACATCAAAGGGGACCCGGCCAGCCTCGCCCACCTTGGAAAGCTGGTCGCCCGCTTTGCTGAGCAGCGAATGGCAAAAGCCGCACGTGACCACCGGAAGGCCGGGTTCACCCGTGCCAATCAGTGCCCCGCAATTCGGGCAGTTCTGCTCTGGCTGCATCCCTTTGGTCCCCCAGAGCTCGGCTACATGATTTTGGAAAGGAGTTGGGCTTTCTTCGCCTCGAACTCCTCCTGGCTAAGCGCGCCAGCCTTGTGCAGAGCGTGGAGTTTCTCAATGACCTTGATCGGATCCTCAGCCGGCGGTGCGCCGGGAGCCGGTGCGGGCGCTGCGCCGGTTGCGCCGGCGATCCCGCCCGTAAGGCCGCCCTGCATCACCTGACCCAGCGCCATCGCCGCCGCGACGCCCGCGCCCGCTCCCGCGACGCCACCCGAAGCCGCCATCGCTTCATCGAGCGAATCCGCCGCCTTGAAGGTCGCGTAATCCTGGAGGTTGCCGACCGCGCCCATCGAAGCGCGGTTGTCGATCGCCTCTTGCACCTTTTCCGGCAACGAAAGGCTTTCAACGAACAGGGTCGGTATAACGATGCCCCATTGATCGGTGGCGTTATCAGCGGCCTGTTGCAGCTCTTGGCTGAGCGCCGCCTGATCAGCGGCCATGTCAAGGAACGGCGTCTTGCCCGATCCGAGCAGCGCGGCCAGGCTGGTCGCGATGATCGAACGCATTTGCGCTTCCATATCGCTGATCCACAGCTGGTCGAGATTGGCGAAAGTGGTGTTGTAGAATTGATCAACACTGCCAAGACGGAAGGAATAGGTGCCAAAGGCGCGGATGCGCACCGCGCCAAACTCCGGATCGCGCACCGTGATCGGCTGCGCGGTGCCCCACTTCAAGCCGGTGATTTCGCGCGTGGAGAAGAAGATCACGTCCGATTTGAACGGCGATTTGAAACCCTTGTCACAGTTTTCAAGCGAGGTGATGATCGGAAGCGTGTCGGTGTGCAGCTCGTACATGACGGGCTCAAAATGATCGGCCAGCGTGCCGTTGTTGAGAAACACCGCCTGCTGCCCTTCGCGCACGGTGAGCTTGGCCCCGTACTGGATTTCATTGTCCTCCATCGGCACCCGATAGGCGAGTTGCCCGGGACGCTCGTCCCACTCGATGATGTCAATGAACTGTTTGGAAAAGAAACCCATTGTGTCCCCCAAAAGCTGGCTGCGTCTTGCGCCATTATGCACAGCACATGTTAAAGGGAACTGAGGGCGTATGCCAAGGGGGCGTTCGCGACAATCCGCGTCCTTGTCGCGTTTTTAGGGCCGCGTCTGACCGTCTCCGCGTACAAGGTATTTGAAGCTGGTGAGCTGTTCGAGCCCGACCGGCCCGCGCGCGTGCATTTTGCCGGTGGCGATACCGATCTCAGCGCCCATCCCAAATTCGCCGCCATCAGCGAACTGGGTCGAAGTGTTGTGCAACACAATTGCGCTGTCGATCTCAGTCAAAAAGCGCCGCGCGGCGTGGGCGTCTTCAGTCAAGATAGCGTCGGTGTGATGGGATGAGTGCCGGGCCACAAAGTCGAGGGCTTCCTCAAGGCCGCTGACCACTTTGATCGAAGCGATCGCGTCAAGATATTCGGTGTCGAAATCCGCGGGCGCGGCGGGTTTGCCCCGCGCGTCGATAGCAACGCTGCGCGCGTCACCACGAAACTCACAATCGGGCATGGCGTCAAGAATGGCGGGAATGGCTTGGCGGGCCAGGCTTTCATCAATGACAAGGCTTTCGGTAGCCCCGCAAATTCCGGTCCGGCGCAGCTTCGCGTTGCGGATGATCGGAACCGCCTTGGCCAGATCGGCGTCGGCGTGGACATAGGTGTGGCAATTGCCATCAAGATGCAAAAGCGTTGGCACCTTGGCCTGATCGCGCACCAACTCGGTGAGCCCGCGACCCCCGCGCGGAATGACCAGATCAATATGGTCAACCGCGCCAAGCAGCTCGGCCACCGCTGCGCGCGCGGTGGTCTGCACGGTCTGCACAGCCTCCTTGGGCAAACCCGCCGCCGCCAGGCCCGCTTGCAGGCATTCGACGATCACGCGAGTGGAATGGCGGCTTTCCGACCCACCGCGCAAGATCACCGCATTGCCCGATTTCAAACACAAGCCGCTCGCGTCCGAGCCGACATTGGGCCGGGATTCGTAGATCATGCCGATCACACCGATTGGCACTGCGACGCGCTCAATCCGCAAACCGTTGGGCCGCTCAAAGGTCGCGAGAACGCGCCCGACCGGATCGGGCAGGCGGGCGATGTCCTCCAGCGCGCTCGCCATCGCCTCGACACGCGCCGGATCAAGCATCAGCCGATCAATAAAGCTGTCCAGCTTTGCGCCCTGAACGCTCTCGACATCTTTGGCGTTTGCCTCAACCAACGCCTCGCTAGCCGCCCGCATGGCTTGCGCAGCGGCGCAAAGCGCGGCGTTCCTTGTCTGCGAATCCGCCACCCGCAGCGCGCGCGAAGCGGCTTTGGCACGCTCGCCAAGCTGCGCGATGTGAATAGCGGGATCGAGGTTCTGGTCAGTCATGTCAGGCCTTCAAAAAGGTCTCCCATAGCGAACGCGGGCGTCAGCGCCGCTACGGAACCGGGCCACGGCGTTAGACGCATTCTTGCGCGCGAGCCACCACTTATCATCCAGATCGCTCAATCCCCGCAACGCTTTGCAACAAAAGAATTCCGCGAGCGCGCCGTTCCCCCTTGATCTTTGTCATATTCCCGGCATGACACCGCGCGTGGTTGGATGCCGAAACCAATTTGGGAGCTGTACACATGAACCTCGATTTCACCCCGGAAGAGCAGGCGTTTCGCGACGAAGTGCGCGCCTTTATCGAAGCCAACTATCCCAAGCATCTCTTAGACGCTGGCATGCGCGAAGATCTCCCGCGTGAAGACTTTGTCGCGTGGCACAAGATTCTGGGCGAAAAAGGCTGGTCGGTGCCGGCGTGGCCAACCGAGTATGGCGGAACGGGCTGGACGCCGACGCAGCGCTATATCTGGTCCGAAGAAAACGCGCGCGTCAACGCGATGATGCCGCTGCCTTTCGGCGTCTCGATGGTGGGCCCGGTGATCTATTCCTTCGGCAATGAGGAACAAAAGGCCAAATATCTACCCGGCATTCGCGATGGCAGCGTGTGGTGGTGTCAGGGCTATTCAGAGCCGGGCGCGGGCTCAGACCTTGCCAGTCTTAAGACCACCGCAGTGCGCGATGGCGACCATTACATCATCAACGGCCAAAAGACCTGGACCACGCTTGCGCAATACGCGGATTGGGGCTTTTTCCTGTGCCGCACCAACCCCGACGCGCCCAAGCCGCAGCAAGGCATCAGCTTTATCCTGATCGACATGAAGACGCCCGGCGTCGAAGTGAAGCCGATCCAATTGCTCGATGGCACACACGAAGTGAACGAAACCTGGCTCACCGATGTGCGCGTGCCGGTCGAAAACCGCATCGGCGAAGAGAATATGGGATGGACCTACGCCAAGTTCCTGCTTGCGCATGAGCGCAGCGGAATTGCCGGGGTCGCGCGGTCCAAGCGCGGCGTTGAAAAACTGCGCGATATTGCCGGCACGGAAACGCTCGACGGCGAACCGCTGATGGAAGACTTCGACTTTGCGCGCAAAGTCAGCCAGCTTGAGATTGATCTCGCAGCGCTTGAAATCACCGAACTGCGCACGCTGGCGGGTGAGCAGGCGGGCAAAGGGCCCGGCCCGGAAAGCTCGATCCTCAAGATCAAGGGCACCGAAATCCAGCAACGCCTGACCGAGCTCACGCTGGAGGCGGTGGGCAGCTATGGCACGCCCTATTACGGCAGCATCGCCAACGACACCGGATCGAATGAATATCCGATCGGTCCGGATTACGCGTCGCATTCAGCGGCGGCGTATTTCAACATGCGCAAGACCTCGATCTATGGCGGATCGAACGAAATTCAGCGCAACATCATCACCAAAATGATCCTCGGCCTTTAAGGCCGGGGACACCCAAAAAGAACACCCCTTTGGGAGGGACACACGACGTGGATTTCAATTTCACCGAAGAACAGGACATGGTGCGCGATGGTCTTTCGCGCCTGGTGCGTGAACAATATGAGTGGGAAACGCGCCGCAAGGCGATCGCCAGCGAAGCGGGCTGGAGTCCGGATATCTGGGCGCAACTGGCCGAGCTGGGCATCCTCGGCATGCCGTTTAGCGAAGATGTCGGCGGCTTTGGCGGCGGTGCGGTGGACGCGATGGTCGTCATGGAAGAGTTCGGCAAAGGCCTGGTGATCGAGCCCTTCGTGCCCAGCGTGGTGTGCGCGGGCGGCTTTTTGAAGCACGCGGGCACTCCGGCTCAACAAGAAGAGCACATCTCCGCGATCATCAGCGGAGAGCGAGTTTTTGCCTTTGCCTACGCCGAGCCGAAGGGTCGCTATGACTACGCCGATCTCGAAACCACCGCGAAGAAGACGGGCGACGCCTACACCTTGAACGGCCATAAGGCGGTTGTGATCGGCGCGCCCTGGGCGAGCCATCTGATTGTCACCGCCCGCACCGCCGGTGAACGCCGCGACAAGGAGGGTGTGAGCGTCTTCGTCGTCGACAAGTCGAGCGCGGGCGTGGTGACGCGCGATTACCAGACGGTGGATGGCCGCCGGGCTTCGGAAGTGTATTTCGAAAATGTCTCGGTCCCGGCCGATGCGCTTATCGGGGAAGAAGGCGCTGCTTTGCCCCTGATTGAGCTCGTCACCGACGAAGCGATCGCTGCGCAATGCGCCGAGGCGTGCGGCGCGATGAAAGTCGCTCACGCGCAAACGGTGGACTATTCGCGCCAACGCAAGCAGTTCGGCGTTCCGATCGGTTCGTTCCAGGTGCTCCAGCACCGTATGGTGGATATGTACACCGCTTACGAGACCGCCGTATCGCTCACCTATCTCGCGACGCTCAAGCTAGGCGAGCCCGAGAAGGAGCGCAAACGCCACGCATCCGCTGCGAAGGTGGGCGTCGGCCAATCGGCGCGCTTTATCGGTCAGGAGGCGGTGCAGATTCACGGTGGGAACGGCGTGACCGATGAATACGCGATCGGCCATTACTTCAAGCGTCTGACGATCTTTGAAGGCGAATTTGGCAACGTAGACCACCACATGAAGCGGCACGTCGCGCTGGGCTAGGCCACGCTCACTTTATCTCCAGCCATTGGCATGAGGGCCGGCCCGGTTTTTTCGACAGACGTATAAGAGCGCGTCGGGAATTCGGGCTGGTCCAACACGCATTTGAGCGCCCCTCTTGCGCCAGCGGGCGGTGCAATCGGGGGATTTGCGGGCTTTTCCCGATGCCGCCGCGTCGCTTTTGGTCTAGAAGTCCCGGCCTAAGAGCGGCAAGGGATGCCAACGCATGACCCAGTTCACAGCGGACCGATTGCTCCTGTTCGGGGCAACGGGCGATCTCGCCCGGCGCAAGCTGCTCCCGTCGCTGTGCGCGCTCGACGCGGACGACCTGCTGCCGCACGACTTGCGGATCATTGCAACCGCGCGCAGCGAGCTTGATGATGCGTCCTACCGCGCGATGGCGCGCGCGGCCTTGGAGGAGCATCTGGCGCACGATCGCCGCACCACAATAGAGCGCTTTCTGGACCGGCTGACCTATCAGCCGCTGGACGCGACCACGCTTAAAGGCTTCACCGACCTCGCCGCTAAAGTGGGCACGCCAGCCAACGGATTGGCGATCTTTCTGTCCACCGCCCCCAGCCTCTTCGGGCCCACTATCGCGGGATTGGAACACGCGGGGCTCACCGGGGAGAGAGCGCGGATCGGCCTTGAAAAGCCGCTGGGCAACGATCTGGCCTCCAGCTGCGCCATTAACGACGCGGTCGCCAGCGCCTTTCCCGAAGAGCGTATTTTTCGGATCGATCATTATCTTGGCAAAGAGACCGTCCAAAACCTGCTGGCGCTGCGCTTTGCCAATATCCTTTTCGAGCCGATCTGGAACTCAAACTACATCAGCCACGTCCAGATCACCGTCGCGGAGACCGTTGGCCTGGAAGGCCGCGTGGGCTTCTACGACGACGCGGGTGCCTTGCGCGACATGGTGCAAAACCACATGCTGCAATTGCTAAGCCTTGTGGCGATGGAACCGCCAACCAGCTTTGACGCAACCGCGGTGCGCGATGAAAAGGTCAAGGTTTTAAGAGCCCTGCGCCCCGCGCAGGCGAGCGAAACGGTAACCGGCCAGTACCGGGCGGGCGCGATCACCGGCGCGGCGGTGCCCGGCTATGATGAAGAGCTGGGCAAGGAATCGGCCACCGAAACCTTCGTTGCGATCAAAGCCCATCTCGACAATTGGCGCTGGAAGGGTGTCCCGTTCTATCTGCGCACGGGGAAGCGTCTGCCCGAACGCGTGACGGAAATTCTGGTGCAGTTCGCCGCTGTGCCGCACTCGATTTTCAACGCCAGACCCACCGCCCAGGCTCCGGCTATGCAGCCCAACCATCTCTTGATCGGAATCCAACCCGAAGAGAACATCACCCTGTCGCTGATGGCCAAGGTGCCGGGTCTGGATGAGGCGGGACTGGCCTTGCGCGAAGTGCCGCTGGCGATCGCTATGCCCGACGCGTTCTCCGAGACGCATCGGCGGATCGCATATGAGCGGCTCTTGCTTGACCTTGTTAAAGGCGATCAGACGCTGTTCGTGCGCCGCGATGAGGTGGAAGCCCAATGGCATTGGATCGACGCCATCCGCGCGCAATGGGAGCAGCAGGCGCTCACTCCCAAAAGCTACACCGCGGGAAGCTGGGGCCCGAGCGCGGCGATTGCCCTTGCGGAACGCGACGGGGTAAGCTGGCATGAATAGGCTCAACGATACGGTCCACCGCGTGACGCGGCGGATTGTCGAACGCTCGCGTCCGGGCCGCGGCGCCTATCTGGAGCTGATGGAGCGCGAGGCGGACCGCGCGCCAGAACACGCGGATGTCGCTTGCTCCAACCTCGCGCACGCTTTTGCCGGCGCGCAGCAGGATCAGGAGGCCATGAAGAACCGGCGCGGCCCTAATATCGGCATCGTCACGGCCTATAACGACATGCTTTCCGCGCATCAGCCCTATGGCCGCTATCCCGATAGGCTCAAGATCTACGCGCGCGAAGTGGGCGCGACCGCGCAGGTCGCGGGCGGCGCGCCGGCTATGTGCGACGGCGTCACTCAGGGTGAAGATGGGATGGAATTGTCGCTGTTCAGCCGCGACACCATCGCAATGGCCACCAGCGTCGCGCTCAGCCATCAAATGTATCAGGGCGTGGCCTGTCTCGGAATTTGCGACAAGATTGTGCCGGGCTTGCTGATCGGCGCGCTGCGATTTGGCCATTTGCCCGCTGTGTTTGTCCCCTCTGGCCCCATGCCCAGCGGCATCTCGAACAAGGAAAAGCAGGAGACGCGTCAGAAATACGCCGCCGGTGAAATCGACCGCGACGCTTTGCTTGAGAGCGAGCTTGGCAGCTACCATTCGCCGGGCACGTGCACGTTCTATGGCACCGCCAATTCCAACCAAATGCTGATGGAAATGATGGGCCTGCATATCCCCGGCGCAGCCTTTGTCACTCCGGGGAGCAAACTGCGGCAGGCGCTTGATCGCGCGGCGGTGCATCGTTTGGCGCAGCTTTCGGGCACGCGCGAGCGCGCTTTGGCCAGGGTGGTCGATGAAAAGGCGATCGTGAACGCGGTGGTCGGCCTGCTTGCAACCGGGGGCTCAACCAACCACGCGATCCATCTTCCCGCGATCGCGCGGGCCGCTGGCGTTGCAATCGACTGGGACGATATGGCTGAGCTGTCGGGCGTCGTCCCGCTGCTTGCGCGGGTCTATCCCAACGGATCGGGCGATGTGAACCAGTTCCACCGCGCGGGCGGAATGGGCTTTGTGATTGGCGAATTGCTCGACGCAGGCCTTGCGCACCCGGATATCGCAACCGTTTGGGAAAGCGGGTTCGCGGCTTACGCAGGCATGCCCGCGCTGGACGACGGGCAGAGCTTAGGCTGGGAAGAGACGGGCCCTTCGAAAGATGAAGCCATGCTGCGCTCCCTTGATGGTCCGTTTCAGCCCGATGGCGGCATGCGCTTGCTGAAAGGCAATCTGGGGCGGGCCTGCTTTAAGTCTTCAGCGGTAGAGCGCGAACGCTGGTCGGTCGAAGCGCCCGCGCGCGTGTTCGACAATCAGAGCGATCTGATCGCCGCGTTCAAAGCGGACAGCCTCAACCGCGATTTCGTGGCGGTGGTGCGGTTTCAGGGCCCAAGCGCGAACGGCATGCCCGAACTGCACGCGCTTACCCCTTCGCTGGCCGTGCTCCAGGAACGCGGCCACAAGATCGCGCTGGTCACCGATGGCCGCATGTCCGGAGCGAGCGGCAAGGTGCCCGCCGCCATCCATTGCACGCCCGAAGCCAAGCGCGGCGGCGCCTTGGCGTTGCTGCGCGATGGCGACGTAATCAAAGTCTGCGCCAACACTGGCGAGCTTTCCACCAAGGCTGACCTTTCGCAGCGCCAGCCCGCCCCGACGCCGGAGCCCTCTTTGGGCGTGGGACGCGAGCTTTTTCGGATGATGCAATCCCATGTCGATGACGCGGAAAAGGGCGCCTCGGCCATGCTTGCAAGCGCCGGGTTATGACATCATGACCGCCGCAAGTGAGCTGGTTTCGGTCGATCTGGGCGGCACCCATGCGCGGTTTGCGATCGCGACGTTGGAGGCAGGCGGCGCGGTGTCCATTGGCGCTGTAACAAAGCTGCGCGTGGCCGATTACCCGGATTTCCCCGCCGCTTGGAAAACGTATTGCGACCGCGCGGAGCGCGCCGTTCCCCGCAATGTGGCGATGGCGGTGGCCGCGCCGGTCACCCAGGATGTCATCGACTTTCCCAACAACGCTTGGACGCTCCACCCAGCGGAGCTCAAAGACACTCTGGGATTTGAACGCCTTGGGATCGTAAACGATTTCGAAGCCGTCGCGCACGCCGTCGCTTGCGCGCCCGAAGGCGCGCTTGCGCCACTGGCGGGTCCGCCGGCCGCTTTGCCAGAAAGCGGGACGATCAGCGTGCTGGGCCCGGGCACAGGGCTCGGCGTCGCGCACGTCTTCCGCGATAGTACAGGCGGCTACCGCGTCCAGGCCACCGAAGGCAGCCATGGTTCCTTTGCCCCGGTTGACGCGGTGGAGGACGCCCTTCTCGCGCGGCTGCGCACCCGCTTCGGACGCGTCTCGAACGAACGCGTTGCCTCGGGTCCCGCGATCACGGACATCTACGCGACCCTCGCTGTTGACAGCGGGCAGCCCGCCCCATTGACCGACGCGATCGACATCTGGGACGCCGGTCTTGCCCAAACAGACGGGCTCGCCGCACAGGCGGTGGAGCGGTTTTGCATTATCCTTGGTTCGGTCGCAGGCGACATCGCGCTCGCTCAGGGCGCGAGCGGCGTGGTTATCGCGGGAGGCCTGGGCTATCGGATGCGCGAAACGCTTTTGCGTTCGGGCTTTGCCGCGCGTTTCGTCGCGAAGGGCCGCTACACCGGCTATATGGAGAGCCTCCCGGTCAAAATCATCACGCAGGCCGAACCCGGCCTAATCGGCGCCGCCGCCGCGTTCGCTCAAGTGCGCGCGTAACCGCGCAAATGGCGGATTGTGAAGTGTTTTGAGCGCAGGCGCGCGGCCTACACTTAAAGCTCGGCTTTGACTGGCGGTTCGGCGCCGCGCGCCAGGCGCTCACCCTTCCACAATCGGTGCAACCGGTCGCCCAGAATATCTCCCGGGCCCGTGGCAAAACGCGGGTGGCCAAAATAGGTCATAACCTCGTGCTGACGCTCCAGAGCGCGTCGATCCTGCGCCACAACGGGCGCCAGAAACAGACGGATCGCCGCCTGCTTGAGCCAGCCAGGAGCGATCCCCTTTGGCGTTGAAAACCGCGCGAAGGGGGTGAAGGTGCCATCGGTCGCGGGGGTGAAGATCGCCGTGACGCACAAGGTCAGTTTGTCCTTGCCCTCCCAGCGCGCCTGCACCGTCGCGGGCGTGTAATAGCGCGAGACGCTGCACTCGCGATCGCGCTCGAGGAAACGCGACATAAGACCCATATCCGGCTGCGTCTGCTTGATAGTCATATCAATCCCATCGCCGTGGCTGGTAACGACAAGATCGACGGGCAGCCGCTTATCGCGTCGGCGAATAAAACCATCGTGCAGATGGTTGGTGTGAAAGGGATCCATCACATTTTCGATCGCGTCGAACGCGCGGCCACGCCATGTCCCTTGCTGCCACCAGAAATGGTCGAGTTCGGGATTGCCGAAGTCGGGGGGAAGCGGCGGCTGCTCGGGAGCGGCGTCGGACAGCGTTGCGTAGATCGCCCCGTGCCCTTCCCACACCCGCAGGCTTTGAGCGCGCAGCCGCGTATCTTGCGCGGTTTCGGCGAGGCAGCCGGGCACCGACTGGCATGCGCCGTCCGGGTCAAACCGCCACCCGTGATAGGGGCATTCCAACGCGCCCTCGCGCACGCGGCCTTCGGACAGCGGATAGTTGCGGTGCGGGCACCGATCGATCAGCGCGCCCAAACCCGCCTCGCTGCGGAACAGCGCAACCGGCGTGTTGCACAGCGCGATTTTCCGAACCGAACCGCGCTTAACATCGCGCGACAAGGCGACCATGTGCCAGGCTTCTTGCACCGCATCGGGAAAGCTCATCGCTCCAGCTCCTCGCCATTCCATTCGATATCGCGCGTGGTGGCCGCATTTGTCGAGACGCCATGCCAGACACCGCTGAGCATAAAGCGAGCCGCGTCAACCAGCGCGCCAGCAAGGGGCTGACGGTCCGATGGACGCGCGATCACATCGCGTCCCGCGCGCCATTGCTCGCGCCAAGCGGTCCACTGTCCGCCGAAAAGCGCCTGTGGCAGACCAAACACCAGCATGGCTGGCCCAAGGTGAAGCGAGCCGCTTGCCTTGGCGGGCATAGGGATCCCATCCCCGATCGCGCGAGCGAAGTCTCCGCCTCCGGTCAGGAAGTGCGCGCCGCTCGTTGCACGCGGATTGCATTCGAGCAGCCAGTGCGAGCCAGCTTCATCGCGCATGACATCGCAGGCAAACTGGCCGTGGATCCCCGCCTTGCTGGCCAGAGTCTGCGCGATCGCGCGCAACGCCTCGCTTTCCTCCTTAGGCGTTGGCTCAAACGCGTAGCCCGCCCCTCCTTTAAGGCGCCAGGGTGATCGGTAGGCCGCAAAGGCCACCAGTCGGCCATGATAGGCTGCGGCATGAAAGCACGCCTCGTCGCCCCTGATAAGACGCTGGGCGAGCCAAGGCGCCTCAGGGGTTGCCCGTATAGAGCGCAGCGCCTTCGCTTCAGGCCCGATCAACGCGCTCTCGCCAAAGCGGCTGAAGCGCGGTTTGAACACCCACTCGCTCGACGCGTCAGCCAACTCTGCTAGGTCGTCTTGTGTGTCGATGGGGCGGCTTTCAGGGGCGTTCAACCCCCAACCTTGCGCGGTTTGGGCGAAGGCAAACTTGTCGTGAAGCGATCGCAGCGTTGCCAGGTCGGGCGCGAACAGCCGATCGCCCAAAGCCTCTCGCAACGGCTGAGCGGCGAGCCAATAGACCTCTTCACAGGTCGGCACGATCCGGTCGATCTGGTGCGCATCCGCCAGCCGTTCAATCCACGCTGCGAAGTCAGAAGGCCGCTGCCTTGGCGCGGGATAGGCATGGTGCTGCGCGCGCAAAGCCGACCAGCGCGCCATACGCGAGGGCACGCTGTCGGCCAGGTGCACCTCCCAGCCCGCATCCGCAAAATCGCGCGCTGTATCAAGCGCGACCGCCGCGCGGGCGCCTGTGATAAGGACCCGCCTAGCCATTGGTCCACACCACTCTGCGGCGCTTTGGCCCAGCCCAGGACGATAGATCGCGGACAAGGTCTACGGGCCGATCCGCCAAGCCGCGCAAAGCCGCGACGGCTTGGTCGCCAAGCGCATTGGAGCAGTGCGGCGACACGCGCACGGTCACCTCTTCACGGGTCGCCAGCGCCTGCCAGTCCTGCTGCGCTCCCAAGATCGGATCGAGCGCGCGAACCACATCGGCGGGCGTCACCGCCCTATCGCCAAAGCGCCAGATGTCGTTCACCCGTCCCTGAGGCGGCCGGATACCCCGTCCGGCGTAGCCGCACGCGCAGGGGTGAGGATCAAGTTCGAGAAAGTCGTCCCCGCGCACCCGCACGATCGGCTGGGTCGTGCGGCGCAGATCAGTGATGATCGGTCGAAACCCCTGTGTGCCGGGCACCGGCTCAAGCTCGATCTCAAGCGCGTGATCGTTGAGGTGGAGATGGCCATGCTCGCACTCCGCACCCAGAAAGCCTTCGGTGGCCTGATAGATGGAGCGCGGGCGGATTCCGAAATGCGCGGCAAGGAAGCGCGTTTCCGCCGGACTGATCGGCTCGCTGCCACAGAACAGATGGCGCAGCGAAGGCATCGTCCCGCCCGCTCTGGCAAAGGCCAGCAAGCGGTGCGGCGGCGCGATCAGGATGGTCGGCGCAAAGTCCTGCAGGCGCTCCAGCGTTTCGGATGGCTGGGCCTCAAGCGGAAAATGGGCAAAGGCGAAGCGACCACCTTGCGTCTCTTCGTAAAGCGCGTTGCTCGCCCGGAGATGCAGCGCAAGGCGCTGACGGCTGAGCAGAGCGCGCGCTGGCAAGAGCCGGGCAAGGCTTTGGCCGATATAGTCGGCGCGCTCGGCGGGGCTCGCGGCGAACAGGCCCCGTGCGCCACCGCCACTCCCGCTCGACCAACCAGCGCTGATGGCGCTGTCGACCTGTGCCGTTTCCCCGTGCTCAGCCGTATCGGCCAACGCACACAGTTCGGCCTGCGACAGCTTGACGCTGTTCCAGGCGCCGTAATCGCCGCGCATCTGCGCTGGATCCGTGATCGCAAACCGCGCCAAAGGTTGCCCCGCACACGCCGCAAGCGCGGGGGTTTTGGCCAGCGCGGCCTGCAGGCTGCGCCACAAGTGGCTCCGCCCTGCGGCCAATCCACGCGCGCTGCGGCCCATAGCGCGCCGCGTGCGCAGCCAGGATAGGAAAGTCAGACTACGTGTCATCGCATTGGCAAAGCGACTTGACGCTCGCTCGACAATGCGATGGCAAGATCGCCAGATCGCCGTTGTTGCTCGCCGCTTCGCTCAACAGATTGAGCGTCGATCGATACGCCTTGGTGTTGCCCAAAAGCGCTGTGGTGATGCGCGGGGGCGCTCGGCGCTCTGTTATCGAGCGGCCGGACCACACCGCGTCAGCGGCCAACAGCACGGGCTGGTCCTCTTGCGTTACGAAAGCCAGACCCCAATGGCCCACGCAATGCCCCGGCAACTCGACCGCCAAGAGGCGGCCATCGCCCAGAATATCGCGACCCTCTTCGAACGGGGCGAACGCGCTAGACAAGGTCTGAGCCGGCGCATCTTCAAAAAAGCGCGCGTTCGCGTCGGCTCGCTTGGGCACCAGCGCGGAAATCAAGCCCTGGCGCACGCGCCCGAACCGCCCGGGCTTGCGCAGCTCTGTCAGCCCGGCGCGCGCACAATAGACCGGCTTATCCGCGAGATGCCGCATGCCCGCGACGTGATCGCCGTGGAAATGCGAGATGATCGTGCCGGAAATCGATGTTTCGTCGATGGCGTGGGCGGCAAGCCATGCCAGCCACTCCTGCCCTTCATCAATCGCGACCGGTGTGGTCCAGCGATAAAGCCGCTCCGGAAAGGGCTTGGTCGCCTCAAAAAAGGCGGGGTCATAGCCTGTGTCGAACAGGAACACGCCGCGCGTCGGGTGCTCGATAACACCGACCAGCGCGGGAAAATCCACCGAACACAAGCTCCCCCCGGCCATCGTCATGACCTCCGGATGCCGGCACGAGCCCCGTTCGAGCCATCGAAAACCAACGCGGGTCATGGGTTTCCTCCTTGCCCAGCTAGGGTGCGGGCTTGCTCGCACAAGGTCTGCAACGCATCATGGCGCGGCGAATAGCCTAGGTCGCTGTGCGCGCGGGTAAGGTCAAAGCTTTGCGAAAACCCAAGCGTCGCCAAACTGTAGCGGGTAAGCAGCGGTTCCGCCTTTGCGCCAGCCGCCTTTGCGACCCGCTCCATCGCCTCGGCAAGAACCCTGGCCAGGCCAAGCGGGAGCGGGACAAGCCGGGGCTCTTTGCCAAGCGCCTGCGCCACCGCGCGGGCAACCGCTCGCACTTCGACCGGCTGGCCGCCCGAAATGTTGATCGCGCGGCCCGAAAGCGTCTGCGCGCGCTCCTCCGCCTCGCAGATCGCCCAGGCCGCGTCGCGCAGATCCGTCAGCTCAATCAGCGCCCTTCCCCCGCCCGGCAGAGGCAAGCGTTGGCGGCTGGCCAGATCGGCCAGGCGAGGCAGGATCACCCGGTCACCGGGCCCCACCAAAGCGCGCGGCCGTATGGCGCAGCACGCCAGGATCTCATCGCTTTGAGCAAGCACCGCTTGCTCCGCATCGCGCTTGGTTTGCGCGTACCAGTTGAGCGGTTTGGGATTGGGCGGATCGTCTTCGGTAAGGTCCGGCTGATGGTGAAGGCGCGCATAGATCGACGGCGACGAGACGAACACAAAGCGGCGCATGCCGGCCTCTCGCGCCGCAGCAAGCAGAGCCTCGGTGGCCTCGACATTGGCTGAGACAAACGCCGCGCGCGGCCCCCAGCTGGCGGACAGGGCTGCGGCGTGGATGACGCTGTCGCACCCTTGCACAAGCGCTTTGAGGTCGGCTTTGGGGTGCTCAAGATCGCACGGCGCAAACGACGCGCCCAAAGCGGTGAGCGCCTCACCAGCGGCGGTGGATCGCCCACTTGCGCGGACCCGGTGGCCGCGTTCCAGCGCCTCTTGCACCAGGGCCTTGCCGAGACCGCCCGTCGCGCCGGTCACGAGGATGGATCGCCCGCTCACAGCTTGATCACCATGGCGGTGGCGCTGATGCCCGCCGCCGTTCCGAGCAGAAGAACGGTGTCGCCTGGCCTCGCGCGTCCGCTTTCGAGCGCCTGCACCAAAGTGCAAGGGATCGAGGCCGCGATCTGGTTTCCATTTGTGGCGAAAACGTCGACCACACGCTCACTCGCGGGTTCGAACAGCCGTTTCACATGCTCAACGCCGGGCGCGCTGGCCTGGTGGCAGATGACGCAATCAATATCGTCCGCGCTGATCTCAGCGTCCTCAAGCGCGCGTTCGATGACACCGGGCAGCGCTTTGGCCGCCGCCTTGAAAATGCCGAACGCGTCCATCTCGAAGAAAGACCCCGCGACAAGCGCGTCATAGCCTTCGGTGACGCGCAGACGGGTGCCGCCCGCGCGCAATTGCGCCAGCGCGTTGTGTTCGCCATGGGTGACGCTGGCCTGTGCCATCACGCCTTTGCTCGGGTCCTCGCTCGCCTCGATCGCGAAAGCTGCGGCGCCGTCGCCAAAAATGGATCGGATCTTGGGTTGTTCGGGATCAAGCCCGGCCGAGGCAATATCGCTCGCAAAGACCAGCGCCCGCCTCCACCGGCCTGCGGCCATCCCCATGGCGGCGACATCCAGCGCCGCGAGAAAGGAAAGGCAGGTCTGGTTGACGTCAAAACACACAGCGCCACTTGCGCTGAGGGCCAGACGATCCTGCACAAGCACTGCGGTTGAGGGGATCGGCTGTTCCATCACGCCGCATCCCCCGATGATGACATCGGGAGGCGTCTCATCCCAGCCCGCGCGCTCAAGCGCCACACGCGCCGCTGCGGCGGCCATCATTGATGTGGTTTCCTGCGGGTTGGCCACCGCGCGCGAAGCGATGCCAAACTGGCTGAACGTCCAGCCCTTTTCGTGGCCAAAGCGCGCGTCCATTTCGCATGACGGCAGAATGGTCTGCGGTCGATACAAGCCCCAGCCTGCGAGGGTGAAATTGCTAATCACAAGGACCTCCTTGCCCGATTCGTCTAAGGAATGCCACTAAACTATACACTGTTCAATTAAAAAATAGACAATGTTCAATTTATTTGATACCAACCCTTCTCATGGGAAGACGATCGGACCACACGCCTGATGAGCTGCGCGAATTGCTGATTTCCAGCGGGCACGCGCTGATGGCGGAGCGCGGCTTTGCCAAGTTTTCCGCCCGCGAGGCGGCGCGCCGTGCGGGCTATTCTGTCGGCACGATCTATAATGTGTTTGGCAGCCTTGATGGCTATCTGATTGCACTCAACAGCCGCACGTTCTGGCAATGGGCCACCTGGCTAGAGGCCGCTTTGGAGCGCGCCCCGGCCGATCCGAGCGGTCGCACAGAAGCGCTGGTGCGCGCATACTTTGGCTTTGCCGAGGCCAACCGAAACATCTGGATGGCGATCTACGACCATCGGATCGATCGCTCGATCGCAATCCCACCCGAAGACGAAGCCGCACGCGAAGCGCTAACCGGGATTGTCGACCGCGAAGTCGCCGCCACGCTCGGCGTGGGCCACCATCCCGATACGCAGCGCCTGGTCCGCTCCTTGATTGCGACCGTGCACGGCCATTGCGCCCTTTGGCTCACCGGCAGTTACGCGTTGATGCGCGAAGAAGACCCTGCGGGCCAGGCCGTCGCGCGCGTGCACGAAGTCTTGCAGTCTCACAACGCGCTTGTGCCCGGTTGAAGCGCCCTCACCGTCTGACGCACACGCCGCGCCGCGATGACCACGCTAGCGCGCGGCCTCAGCGGCCAGTATGGCGCTGATCGCGGTGTCTTCCCGGCGCGCGTAATCGGAAATCCGCATCGGCGCGCTCAGCGACACGTCCGGTGGCCCCGCCGCAACTCCATAAATCACGTTGGGCCAAAAGCATCGGGCGAAGCTTTCGCAGCCATTTTCCCAGTCGTGATAACCGGTCGAGACATAGATCGGCATCTCCGAACTCGAACAACTTGTATGAGTCTCTCGTATGCGGACGGGGTACCACCGCAACGGGTACTCGTGCGACAGCGCTAGGCGCTGACTAAACCGCGATAGGGACCGGTTCGACAGATGTCGGCGAAGACGTGTTGGGCGTGAACGCGCAAGCCGATGCGGTGCAGGCGATCGTCGCTGGGAACGCAGCAGAAGTGCTCCGAACTGATACTCTCGCCATTGGAACATCAGCGATCGCGTCGCTTGAGGGTGCCATTTCTATCGGCGGTTCTTCAGAGGCCACTCAATCATTCACCATCGCGATTGGCAGAAATAAGGACAATGATGGTGATGATGCGGTCGCAAGCACGTTTGACGCCATAGCCATCGGAGTTCAGGCGCTGTCAGGCGGCGAGTTCGCCACCGCTTTAGGACCTCGGGCAGGTGTCCTTTCAGACGCTGCAACCGCTACAGGCAGCCAGTCCGTTGCTGAGTCTTCAGCTACTGCGCTTGGCGTTGAGGCCACCGCCTTCGACTTTGGCTCCACGGCAGTGGGCGCTGTGACGAGCGCGACCTTACTTCGGCGGCTGTTGGCTTTGACGCCACCTCTACTAGCGTATCCTCAATCGCGCTCGGCGAACAGGCGAATGCAACATCGACGTTGGCGGTAGCGCTCGGCGCTTCTTCCGAAGCATCAGCCGGGTGCGCCATCGCAATCGGCAGCGATGACGGCGAGGATGGTTTCAATGGTGCTTTGCCTACCGGCGAAGACGCCATTGCCGTTGGCACCGACACAGCTGCCACAGGCACGGGCGCCATTGCGGAGGGTTTGAGCGCGCTTTGCGCGGGCGCGACAACGACAAAGGACGACCAGGTGACTTTAGGCGGTGCGGGAAGCTCGGTGCGGATCGGCGACATCGACGCAAGCACCGACGCGCAGGTCGGCCCGGTCGATGTGGTGACGGTTGACGCCAATGGCACGCTGGGACGGCAAGCGGTGGCGACCGCGTCTTCGGTGGACAACATCCGCGTCTCGGTCGACGCGCTCGCTCAGGTCTCCGAGGCGCAGTTTGGCGCGCTCGAGAGCACGGTTGCGGCGCTTGACGGGCGGCTGACGGGGCTCGAATTCCAGCTCCAGGATATGGACGACGCTCTGACAGGGGGCATCGCCGCGGCCGCCGCGCTGGGCAGCGCAATCGCCATGCCGGACAAGGATTTTGTACTGGCCGGCAACCTCGCCACCTATAGCGGGCAGCAGGGCTACGCGCTCACCTTTGTCGGCCGCGCAAGCGAGAACTTCGCGCTCACAGCGGGCGTGGCGGGCAACACAGGCGATGGCGATTTGATCGCCCAAGCCGGATTTGCCTTCGGGTTCTGACGCTATCGGGGTGCGAACCGTTTTCCTACTCCTCCCGGGCTTGATAAGGCGCTTGGTGATCACGCTTACGCATGGCCTCGACAGACCGCATGCGCCCGCTGACCGCAGACCCCGCAACGAAGGCTGGTCGGGGAGTAGGTTTTCAAGCTTTAGACTGTGTAACCTGTGTCTCCAACACGCGCTCGTCCTTGAGCTGGTTGGAGACCCACTCTTCGCCCGGCGCGCGCAATTTGGCGGCGCGCACAGCCCCGATGAGCAAGCGGTGGAAGCGCGTCACCGTTTGGTCTAGGGTCTGGCTCTCTTCCAACCCAATCAGGAGCCGCAATGCTGCGCTGTGTCTATACCGCTTTCGTCACTGTGTGCCTGCCCGCTTGCCTTGCCGCTTTGGCACCGCCCGCGGCCGCCAAACAGGTCGAGTACTTTCAGGTCGAGGGGGTGACCTACGACTCGAGCGTGCCCGCCTTTGAAGATCAAGCGGGCTATGAAATTGGCGAAAGGCCAGTGCGCTACTTCGATATGATCACCTATCTGCGGGGTCTGGCGGCCCGGTCCGACCGGATCAGCGTGGAGACCATAGGATACTCGCACGAACGCCGTCCGATCCTGACATTCACGGTTACCAGCGCGGCCAATCACGCTAATCTGGAAAGCATCCGCCAAACGCACCTTTCGAGGCTAAAGGGTGAGGCCGCCGCGGACGCAGCCCCGATGGTGCTGTGGATCAATTGGGGCGTGCACGGCTCGGAGACCTCGTCGATGGATGGCGCGATCCCGCTCTTGTACCACTTCGCCGCTGCGCAAGGACCCGCAATCGAAGCGCAGCTCAACGATGCGGTGATGATCGTCACGGTGACCTTCAACCCGGACGGCCACGCGCGGCGGATCGACCACGTGGAGACCTTCTGGTCTTATGGTGAAAACACCGATCTCAACGACGCCGCGCATAGGCTGTGGACCGAGGCGCGCGTCAATCACTACTGGTTCGATCTCAACCGCCAATGGCTTCTGCTCACCCAGCCCGAAAGCCAGGCTTGGATTCGTCAGTGGCACAAGTGGAAGCCGATGGTGTCGGCTGACTATCACGAGATGGGCTCCGCTTCGCCTTACTACTTCCATCCAGGAGAAGAAAAACGCCGAAACCCGCTCATTCCGGAGCGCGCGCGCGAACTGACCCAAGGGATCGGCCAGCGCCACGCCGCCTTTATGGACAGCGAAGCGCGGCTCTACACAACCGAGGAGGGCTTCGATAACTTCTACATCGGCAAAGGCTCCACCTATCCTCAGATCAACGGATCGCTGGGCATTCTGTTCGAGGCCGGAGCAGCCCGCGGCGGCGCCGTTCTGACAGAACGGGGTCTCGTCGAAACGGCGGATAACGCGCGCACCCATTTCCGCACGGCGTTGACGACCATCCAGGGCTCGCTCGACCTGCGCGCCGAGATCACCGCCTATCAGCGCGACTTCTTCGCCGAAAACAGAAGACAACAAGGCGCAGGCGGCTGGGTTTTCACCGCCAAGGGAGATCCTGAGCGCGCCGCGCGCTTTGTGCGGCTGCTCAACTTGCACAATATCGCTGTGCGACGCCTCGCCCGCGACGTGACCGCAGACGGACGCACCTTCAGCGCGCAGGACAGCTATTACGTCCCCATGCAGCAGACCAACAATCGCATGATCCGCGGCATCTTTGAGCGCTTCACCGAGTTTGAAGAGAACATATTCTACGATGTCTCGGGCTGGACGCTCCCACTCGCTTATGATCTCGAATACGCCCGGCTCTCAAGCAGCGCGAGCATCACAAGCCAACCGGCGCAAGGCCTTTTCCAAAGCGCTCCCGCCCCGAACCGCTCGGCCTACGGCTATGTGTTCGACTGGTCGCACAGCTTCGCGCCCAAAGCGCTCGGCCGCATCCTATCGCAAGACATCATGGCCCGCGCCGCCATGGAAGAGACCGTGGTTTCAACCAGCGCTGGCAACGTGCCGTTTGGGCGCGGAGCGGTGTTTGTGCCACTCGCCCGCCAGAAGGCTTCGCCCAATGCCATCCACGCGATAATGGAGACCATCGCGCGCGAAGATGGTGTTCCGGTTTACGCCGCAACATCAGGCCTGACGCCGACGACGGGGCAGGACCTGGGTGCCTCGCGCATCTTCCGCTCGCTCAAGAAGCCGCGCGTTGTGCTCGCCTATGAGGGCGGACTTGCCCGTTACGATGTTGGCGAGGTGTGGTGGACACTCGACTATCGTCACCGCATACCGGTGACGATCGTGAAGAAGGCCGATCTGGGGTCGCTCGACTGGGATGAATACACCCATTTCGTGCTGGTTGGTGGGAATTCCACGCTCGATGAGAAGCTGACGAAATCGGTCAAAGGCTGGATCGAAAACGGTGGCACGCTGGTCGCCACCCGCAACGCCGCCGAGTGGGCGCAGAGCGCGATCCTTGGCCACGAAGACGCGGACGACACACCCGGACAGGAGCAAGAGGAGGCGGCCGAGACATCGCCTGAACGGTTGGACTTCGCCCAAATGGGCCTGCGCGACGCCGAACACGTGATCGGCGGCGCCATTTTCGCAACCGATCTCGACATCACCCACCCGCTGGGCTTTGGTTTCGCCGATCGCGATCTGCCCGTCCATCGCAATGTCAGCTTTACGTTGATGCGTCCGGAAGGAGACCCCTATGCGGTGCCGGTCCAATACACCGAAGACCCGCTTTTGACGGGATACGCCTCTCAGCGGCGACGCGATGAAATCGGCGGGACTCCTTCGGTTGTAGCGCAACGAATGAAGCGCGGCGCGGTGATACTGATGGCGGATAACCCCGTTTTCAGGGGCACATTTGCCGGCTCGGAAAAGTTGCTGATGAACGCGATATTCTTCTCAGGCCTGATTGACCGTCCGAGAGGCGACTATGAAGCGGTCGACCAAGCGCAATGATGATGGAGAGGGTGCACGCTGCGCAAATCCGTGAGTCCGGTGGGTCTTGAACGCTGGATCATAGCCGCATCGGTTCGTCCCCATCGCCCTCCTCCGCGCGGAACAGAACAGCGGGCAGCACCGACATGGCAACGAGCAAACCGAAATAGACCGCTTCGGAAAACAGATTCATCATTTTTACTGCGATTATCCCACCGATCATGACAACGTGAGCCAGCACCGCCCATATAAGGCTCGCAAGGATCTTTCGCCGACCGGCCGCCAAGCGCGTGTAAAACGCAAAGAGGCCGATCGGCAGGAAAAGGAAAACCGAAGTCGCCAGACCAGGATTGTACGAAGACGAAGCCAGCGCCGCGACAATGTGACTGATCGCGTTCACGACCATGATGGCCGCCATACAAAAGAAAGGAAAGCTGCGCTCACGGGCAAACACGATCGCAAAGGCTCCAACCATCCAAACCAGCGAGGTGTTGATAACAAAAATCGCTTCAGGGCCGAGAAACTCAAGAGAATTCGGGGCTCCAACCGCCGTTTGAATGACGGAGTTAACATAGCCGTAAAAGGCGTACTGGGCTCCGGTCAGATCAATCCAGTGCTCTTCGAACTGGTGCAGGATGTAAGCGCATAGCATGATCACGCTTAGGACTTGCGGATCGCGATAACCAGGGGTGCTGGGATCGCTTCGGGTCGCCAGGGCGACCAAAAGAAGAAAGGGGGCCATGAAGGTTCCCACTTTCATCCAATGCGGTACCAAGAAAGTGTGTTGGCCGACAGGAATCCATAGGAGCGAGAACGCTAGGATAAGCGCCACAAAAGCCTGTGTCCTTTGATTCATTTCACAACACCACCCTTCCGTACGAGACAAACCGCATCTGGCAGGATCAGGACCCTCCCCATCACCGCAACGCGCCTGTGGTTCTCAATCGCACGCACTTATTGCACTCGCGTCCAAATCTGGGTCTTGCAGATCAGGCCGCCCGCAATACAGCCTTTCACCTCCATCGTATCGTAATCCAGCGGCTTGACGGTCCCAGAAAATTCCTTGCCGATGTCGGCAACAAACGCTTTGCCCTTCCACACGCCTTTCTTACCTTCGCGAAACTTGCGAAGTATCTGTGTGCCGACGAGTTCGTCGGTTCCACCCTCCGCAGCATCGCGCTTGGCCTTCTCACTGGCCCAGACTACCGTCCCGCAACGCGTATCGTCACCGCAAGGGGTGATCTGAACGTGGACGCTGTTGGACTTGTTCTTCCAGGTGCCAAGGTCATCACGCGAAAGCTCCTCAGATAAAGCAGGAACGCTTGCTCCGATAATCAGAAAGAGGCCGATGGCAAAAGGCTTCATATCAACGCTCCGTTGGTTGATGAAAGGACTACAACTTCTTGCCGCTTTGAGACTCCCTCGAACTTGTGCTTCTTCAACTCATCTTTGGAAATTGGCCGCTCCGATAGGCCTCCTGGAAGGCGGCGACTTTGATGACGGAAGACCCAACGAAGCTACCCGAAATGGCCGGCGGTGACGCAAACCGAGCCCCTCCCAGCACGATCAATCGGCATCCACCTTCGGTATCAATCAACTCCACGCCCTCCCCTTCGAGGATGACAAGCGTTTGCGGTTCCAGACTCCGGCCATCAAGCCTCGCTTCGCCCTCCAAGAGGTAGATGGCGCGCTCCTCGGCGTGCGCTTCGATGGGTACAACGCTGTCAGGAGCGCACACCAGATCGGCAAGGACCGTTTCACTGTAGGTGGTGGTCGGAGCGCGCAGGCCCCAGGCTGAACCAATCAAGGTTGTGACGCGCGCTCCAGGCAATTCGGCCGACGGCAGATCGGCAGCCCGGTGAATCTCAAAATCGGGCGCCATGTCTTCAAACCGCTCCGGAAGCGCGATCCACATCTGGATAAAGTTGGCCGTATGGACCGGAGAGGGATGCTCCTGATCGGGGCGCTCTTCGTGTGTTATGCCGCCACCCGCCGTCATCAGCGCAAGATCGCCGACCTCAATCCGCGCAGAGTTTCCCGCGCTGTCACGGTGGATCAAGGCGTCTGCGAGAAGATAGGTCAAGGTTGCAAGGCCCGCATGTGGGTGTTCGCCCACTCCATGGGCTTGCTGTCGATCAATCGACGTCGGACCGCCGTGGTCCATGAGGATGAAGGGGCCGACCATCATACGGTCGACGCTCGGCAGCGCGCGGCGCACTGGCAGCGGTCCCAACCGCGCAAGCCGTGGGCGAACAATTTCACGCATGACCACTCCTGCGCAAGTCGGCGCCCTCGGACAAACGTTTGTTATTCGATGAAGCAGGAGTGCACACGCGGCGTCCCTCTAGGCCCCACTCTCTTTGAGCGTCCTTACCTAGTACCACGCAAAGTGCGCGTTGCGGTGTGTAGCATTTGATCACGTCCTGCGCGAGTGCGCGCATTGCAGATCCGTTGATCCTAGCGCACCCCATTTTGCGCGCGTAGTGTGCCCCTGCGCGCATTGAACTAAACCGATTGGAAGCCCAACATAAGGTCAAAGGGGAGCGGGAATGGCGAATGGCCGCACAGCTGCAATTACAGGGTCAACCGGGGGCATTGGCACCGCTATCGCAAGGGGCCTTGCCGAAGACGGATGGTCTCTTGTTTTAGTGAACCGCTCGCGGACCAAAGCTCTTGCTCAAAAAGAGGAGCTACAACGAGACTTTCCAACCATTAGGATCCAGACCGTTCAGACCGACCTTATGGATCTCGAATCCATAAAAACGAGTTGCGATGAAATCGCGCAAATCACCGATCACATCGACGCGCTGTATTGCGTCGCCGGCGTGCTTACATCTCAAAGGACGCTGAGTGCGCAGGGGCATGAATCGCATTACGCCGTCAATGTGCTGGCGCCTTATGCGTTGATCCGGAACCTCGCACCGCTCCTTACCCGCGCCGAAAGCGACGAACATGGTATGGTGGTCACCATGTCATCGAGCGCAATCAATCGGCCAAAGTTGGACACCTCGAGCCTCAGCGATCCGGCGTCCATTGGAGGATTGATGGGCGCCTACGCGCACACAAAACTCGCGATGACAGCGATGTGCGTACAGATGGCTCCTGAACTGGAAGAGAGCGGCGTTCTCATCCGGGCAATCGACCCCGGTCCAACAAAGACATCGATGACGTCCGGCGGAGACGGAATGCCGATTGTGTTGCGGTGGCTGGTTCCGCTGCTCTTTGCAGATGCAAGCACCCAAGCCGCCAAGGTCATCAAAGCCGCCGATCCGGAGGGTTTGGATAAGCGCACGGGCGTCTTTGTAAGTTCGGGCCGCATCAAGCCCCTACCCTCGTCGATTGCCGAAGCCCCCGAAAGAGCGAAACTCATGGATACTATAGCCAGTGCTTACGCATCGAGTTGAATCGGGGCAGTTGAGGAAAAGCCGTCTGTAGGATCCATCCCAGGCGCTCAGCGCCCCATCATTGGCAAGACTTGCTCGTCTCTCAAGATGCTGAGAAAGGCCTGAATCTTCTCGTTCCTGTGTAGGTCGACATGAGTCACTTGCCAGCTATCGACCTTCCAAAAATTCGGACGCGGGTGGATTTCAACAAGGTGATCTACAGATGGATGCCGATTGAGAGGCACGAAACCCGCCCCAACCCCATACTCGATAGCCGAAACAATCCGTTCCGCATCGCCAAACTCGACTTTCACCGCCTGCTTTGGGACGGTTTGCGCCAACCATCGGAGAAATGACTTCTTCTGAATAGCCGGATTGGCCGGCACTATGAAAGACATCTGCGAAAGATCAAAAGCACCATCAGACATGCCAAGCTTTTCAAGATATGCCGGGGATGCGAACAGGCCAAACTCAACAGACTTGAAAGGAACGACGACGCTGTCGGGCTCTTGTGGCGGTGCACCGACCCGAAAGGCAATATCCGCTTCGCCGTACTCCAGGCGCGCAATGGTATCGGTTGTGACCAGTTTGATGGTAACGTCCGGGAAGGCCGAAGAGAACGTGGCCACGGCTGGGAGCACCTCAGGAAGCAGCAACTCGAGCGTGGAGATAACGAGTTCTCCGGCCAACTTCGTCTGATCCCGGCGAGCAATGCGGTGCAGTTCCTGAAAGCCGGCTTCGGCAAGATCGGCAATGCGCAACATCTCCGCGCCAAACTCAGTTGGGGTAAAGCCCGTTTGCGAACGCAAGAAGAGCTTCGCTCCGTAAACTTCTTCAAGCAAGTTCACATGACGGGTGACCGTAGCGCGATGCACGCCAAGCTCTTCGGAAGCCGCACTTACGGTGCCAAGCCTAGCCACCGCAGCCGCCGTGCGAATTTCTTCCCAATGTCTCATTTTCACTGGTCTTAGACCCTTGGGGTCCGCGCGGCTAGCGCGCGATAAGGCGGCACCTTGGCAATCGTCTCCCTTCTCGGGCTCTATAGGTCCATAGGATCGACCGGGTCCGTGCCAGCCTTAAGCTCGCTTGGATCATCGACGCCATCACCATCGGAATCAGCCTTATAGGGATAGGTTCCCAAGCTAAGCTCCCGGTCATTCGGGATAGAGTCGCCGTCTATGTCGGAATCTTGCGCGTCCTCTATGCCGTCGCGATCTGTATCAGCCCAACGCGATCCGTCATTTGGGAAGCCATCGAAGGCGTCGTCCACACCGTCCCCGTCGCTATCAATCGCCAAGGGTGTGAACACCCCGTTCCATTCCGTGGCGGCGTCGGGCACCTTACCTATATTGACCTCCGAAATCAGCAAGTCATACAGCTGGCTCATATGGTGGGTTCGCTGCTCGCTCGGCAGGCCGAGATGAGGTCCCGGTTTCCATCCAAGAGGGCCCAGATGCCGCAGCGTCCAAGACATGCTGAGTTGATCCGTAACAACCACGACGGATTGCATCGAGGCTGAGAGCCAGGCTGTAACCACCGGTACCGCCAGTATCTCCTGCACTTCGCGATCCGAGTGATGGCGCCTCAATTCTTCGATATGCGCGGCGGTTACGCGCGAAGGGAGACGGCCGGCATCGCGAACGAAGCGCAGAGCGGCCTTCATGGCAGGATCATCCTTCAAAAATTCAGAGCGCTCGAAGTCCATGAGCGAGCGAATATAGGCAATAAGCGGCCCCTTCTCCTCCTCTGGAATCTCGTCATGAAAGGCATCAGCTTCGGTGTAGTCCCATATGCCAAAGGCTCCATGCGCCTGGCAGTGCACGCATCCCGATGCGAGTTGATAAACGAAGAACAGCGACCAGATTTGTTTGTAGGTCATGGATCGTTCGGTTTGAAGGATGTATTCGTCCATCGCCAAAGTACCGAACGCCGACCCTCTGTCCCAATAAGTGTCGAACATGTTGCGAGCGCTGTACGGCGTGTCGGATGGAAGCGCTATGGGTCCGGCGTAATAGTCATAATCGTAGGCGCCGACATCGAACGGGGGTGTGTCCGGCGAAGGCTCATTGGCCTTTCTGGCATCATCGCTTTGCCATTTGAGGTAAGCGCTTGGAAACGCGTCAAAAGGTTGTTCAATACCATCGCGATCGCCGTCGAATGTTACGATCGGAACCCCGTAACCAGTTACAAAGTTTAGCCAATCGGTCTCAAACACCGGATCCACCGCACCCAGATCATCGCGCGCCCATGTCGCGTCTATTTCAGCCACCATTCCGCTTTGCGCATCACCCACAAGCGGGTTTGCGCGTTGCTCATCCGGCGACGTCGCGGCGTTGTGGCCGACGCTCCAGCCAACCGACGCGAGGTTCTTTGTCGCCCAGTCGACCGTCTCCTGATCGGTCACAATGGGTAGAACCGCATCATGGGTTGCCGATGCGTGATTGATCGCCCCAAGTTGCATCAACTCCGCAATGGTGCGATCGGTAAAGTTGGAGCGCAAAAGAGCGTGAAGATCACTGGATGAGGTGATCGGAAAGCGCCCCATGACCTCAATATAGGTGAAGGCGGCCTTGAGGCGAGGATCTTCTATGCCGTCGACATATCCAGGATCAAACACAGCGCGGATCTCTTCCAGCGGCACTCCCATAAGCGACAGCTGGTAGGCGCTCCGGGCCGTATGGTGACCGCTGTCCGACAGGATCATCTGCCTCAAAGTGAGCTTCCACTTCGTCAAGCTGGGCAGGTGTGCATCTCGGTGAATCATCACGTCTGCGGTGATCAAGCCCTCATAGAAATCGCGCAGGTTGCTGATGTCTATTTTGTGGCGATCATAAAAAGCCATTGCTTTGTCGGCAGCGGGAGGTGGTGGTGGGTCCTCTGCCTTGGCGATCGAGCCGCAAACCGAAACACCCACAAGCACTGTGGAGGCGAGAAAGTTCTTGAAGCGCATGGAAGCTTACTCCGTCACTTGGCCAGGAGGAACATGCCGTTGGGGTTCGGAGAATGAGACGGAACATTCTGAAGCACATCCCAATGCTCCTCAAGAAGCCCGGTCTCTTCGTCAAAGCGATACATGTCGACCGCAGCGATACCCAGATCCCTTGGATCCCCAGTTTCGAGATTGCGGAAGTTCACATGAGCAAACGCATAGTTGCCGGACACGATCACGCGATGGATATCGATTTTGACTGGGTATTGTTCGGCTGAAGATCCAAACAGCTCAGCGAGCGGGGCACGGCCGTTGGGCAGGAACACGCTGTGCTGGATATATTCGTCGGAAATCAGACCCGAGAGGTTCTCATTCGTCGGACCCTCGATGAAGAGGTCATAAATCTCAATCACCCTTCGGGCGATCTCCAGCTCTTTCTCGGTCTCGGCAAGAATGTGCGTCTCAAAGCTCGCGGGAATGGAATTAGGGTAAATTGATCCCTGCTCCCAAGCTCGAGTGGGAGGCGCGAAAGGATCGTTTTCTGATGCATCAGTCGTGGACTGAGTGGCCACTGTGACAGCGCTCGAATCAACCAGCTGAGCACTGGCAAAGGGTGACGATATAGCGAAGGCCAACAGCGCGGTCGCAATTGGCCCAACCAGCAAGTGTCTCATTACTTCTCTCCGCTCCACTGCAAAGCAAATGCGCCGCCAAAGCACGTCATTGCGAGGACAAGTCCTCATTCGTGCAAACGTAAGACGATAAGAAGCTAGCCGCCCCTTAGGCGGCGTTTAAGGGCCCCAAACGCACAGCAAGTGTGCGCCTTGCAGGCTTATTTGCGCCTGGAAACTATGCGACCAACCGGTGTCCGAGTTGCGAACTTTCAAAGGGGTTCTAGAAGGCCATGCGTGAGACCGTCTCGTCTCAATCACCCGTGCCAATGGTTCTTAAGCCACTCGCCTTCGCCACCAGGCGCAGCGCACAAAGCCGCAGCGCGAAGGTAGTTCTTGCCGCCACGGTCGCGTGTCTAATGACAGTTCCAGCCTCGGCGCAATCTCGCGACCAAGAAGTTGAAGCCCTTAAGGCGGAAGTTCGAGAACTTCGCACGCTCGTCGAACAACTTCTGAAGTCGCAGTCGTCGCCCGATGGCAATCAAGTGACTGGGCCGGCGGCCGCAACCGCGCCCACCGCGAACCCAACCGAAGAAGCAGCGATGGCCTCACCGGCGCCCGACCCACAGCGCAACGAGAAACCAGAGAACGAGGCGACCTCTACCCTGACGAGCATCCTTTCTGACCGACAGCCCATTGGCCGTTTTCCCGACGACGCCTTTGTGACATCTGGCACCTTCGACCGTTCAATAACGGTACCAGGCACGCCTGGATCTTTTCGACTTGGGGGAGCGATTCAGGTCAACGCAAACTTCGATCCAGATAACCTGGGTTTTCAGCAGATCGGCACGCAGCCCACCATCCCGCTCAATGGAACAGTTGATGACGGCTCGCGACAGTTCGCAATCCACGCGCGTCATAGCCGCATGAACTTCGATTACCGAGCGCCGACAGCACTCGGCCAGTTCCGGACTTTTGTCGAATTCGATTTCTTCGGAGACGGTGACGAGTTCACCAACGATTATGATCTGCGCTTGCGCCACGCCGCGGCCGAGCTTGGGCCTTGGAAGCTTGGCCAGTTCTGGTCCGGATTTGTGGATGTGTTCAACATACCCGAGACAGCTGATCCCGGTGGTCCTCTGGCTCAGCCCGTCCTACGAAATCCAGGTTTCTTCTATGTTGAGGGTGACTATGATGGTTCAAATTGGGGAATCGGGATCGAGAATCCAGCTGGCGATCTTGGCGGCAACACCGATCTGATCGCCTCAGAATCGGTGCCAAACATTGTTGGCTTTGCAAAGCTGCAACGCGATTGGGGTCATCTAAGAATCGCTGGAATCGGACTGCAGCTGAAGTCCGACTCCGACTCCAAGTACACCGGCGGCGTCCATGTTTCCGGACGTATAAATACGCCTTTCACGGGGCATGAGCAGAACAACCTCGCGTTTGGCGCTCAAGTTGGGGAGGGGTTCGTCCACTACTTCTCATCCTTTGTCGGCGAACTGGACGGGACCATCGCCGACGATGGCGAAATCGATGCCACTGGTATTCTCGGAGCCTTTGTGGGGTACCAGCACTTCTGGACCGATCGCTGGCGGTCAACAGTCACTGCAAGCCTCTTTGAACTGGATTCACCAGAAGGGACCGACCCGCTGTTCTACTCAGGCGGTGAACGCATCAGCGCCAACGTATTCTACACACCGATCAGCGGGGTCACGTTGGGTATCGAGGGGATATACAACACCATCGAGACTGTCGATGGATCAAAGGGCGATGGCGTGCGCATTGAGTCGGTCGCTCGGTTCGATTTCTAACCTCCTATGTCGGGCAGCTGGATGAAATCGACGCCACAAAGATCGCTAGGGCTATAGGAATTGCGGCCGGGCCTTCGTAACCTCAAGGGATGCCCGTTTGGAGATCTCGGCCACGACTTGGAGGCCAAAAAGGCTTCGACGATCGGCAATCGATGTTGATACTGGAAGCTCTTTCAGATCAGTGAGGAACCCTTGCACTTTGGGTGTGCGGTGCACGTCCATATGGGTGACGATCCAAACCGGCACCTTCCAATCCGGCTGCGGTGGCAAAACCTCAAACAACCAATCGACACTGTACCCGAGGAAGTAAGGAAGAAAGCCTGCTCCAACACCCGAAAGCACGGCATCATTTGCGCTTTGAATCGTCGAGGACTTCAAGACAATCTGATCGCTGTCGATGTTGTTTTCGATCCACCGTTCAACAGCCGACCCGTAAACTTGTCTTTCACAGCGTACGAATCCGGCAAGGGCGCTTGCGCGCTTCTTGCCCGGCGGCTCGTCGCATAAACTTGCATGTTGGGGTAGCATCGATTGGAACAGCCCAATTGATAACTCGCCCAATGGTCGGACAACGTAGTCCGGGTTTTGAGGTGGCGCACCGAGCGTTAGGGCAACATCGGCGTCACCGCATTCGAGTTTAAGGAGTTCGTCGCTCGGTCTGAAATGGACGGTGACGCTCGGATTGCGTTCGTTAAAGGCCCTTAGCGCTACAAAGACAAGATGGTCGAGCATTGCGGGACAAGAGACGACCAGTTCACCTTCCAGAACCCCCTCTTGACACCGCGCCTTCGCAATAAGCGACCGGAAGCTATTCTCAGACCGCTCGGCGATCTCGATCAGTGTGCTTCCAAGTTCTGTGGGCGAATAACCCTTAGTGTGACGTTGAAACAGCCTCGCCCCTAATTGGGACTCGAGGGCCTCCACGCGTCGCATGACCGTTGCGCGGTGGACCCCCATTGCATCCGCCGCCGCCGAGACTGTGCCCAATTTTCCGAGCACAAACGCCGTCCGAATTTCCGTCCAGTTCTCCATGACAGCTGATCCCTCTGCTGCAACGCCCAGCCTCTTAACTGGCAAGCGGGAAACCAATTTTTCCCGACGCGGAATGGTGTCACACAATCGGCAGATCACCATTGATCTGGGTTAAGATATTCGGCGCGGCGTCGAGGGCTTGCAATTGCTTGGTCAGCCGATTGGGTCGGCAGCAACAGTTCAGTTTCGCTAACGAAAAGGCACGCCCGCAGTCTAGGAATCCTGATACGTCTTTAAGAAACGACTGAAACCTTCCGGAGTAACACCACAAAACTGGGCTATCAGCGTCTGCGGTGCCACCTCAAGAACCTGTGGGTGGCGCTCCTTTAGAAACTCATAGGACACGGCAAGGCGGTTGACACTCTTAACGTGCAGAATATCTATTTCGAACATGTGCTGCCGAAACATCTTATACCGCATGTAAAGACCCAGAACTTGGCCGTGAAACTGCTCTTGCTTCCACAAGTCGAGCGGAATCAGAACGCCTTTGACCGGTGAGACCGCAACCACGGAGTTCTCATTTGTTTGTCCCAAATGGGCGAATTCAAGAATGGCGCAAACGTCGGTGGGTTCGAAAAAGCGCGAAACGACTATTTGCCCCTCAGGCAGCAGGAACTGCCCGGCACAGATACCTTCGGCGACGAACAAGAGGCTGTCGCGTCGCGTGACGCCTGTGAACACCTCCTCGCGCTTACGATATGATACCTCCTCACACTGATCAGCAAACGCGCGCCAGTCAGCAGAAGGCACACGCACTCCGCTCGCTTCAACATCCTTCCAAAGGGCGGCCAAAGGCCCGGCAGACTGAGCGGTGGTCATACGGCGCTCGTGGGTTGCAAGGGGTTGCGCAGTGGGGACCGAGGAACAGCCTGAGCAAGATTGGCGGCCGCCGTGGTCAAGATCCAATGTGTTGAGGGTCCGCCGGTCGTCGAAGAATTGACCGCACTCGATATCCTAGAAATCATTCGAAGCCGTCGCGCGCCAGCCGTGTGTTAGAGCTCATTTGCACGGAAGGGCATACCGCTGGCCGGGGCCTGCGCAATTCTCGAAACGCGCGGGTGGTGCGCGCTCATAGTACAGCTCACCCCATCGCATCTTCTGGCCTACCTACGTATTTTTGAGCTTTGAGAAGTCCAGATTCGATCTATCGAAGTCCCAGAAATCGCCCGATCCAACACGAATGTTGTACGACGGATTTGCACCTGAGATCAGAGAGTCATGATGGTGAGATACGCTGACGGCTGCGAGCGGTCTTGCCGAGATGCAAGAGCCCAATTGGGCAATCCTTCGCGCTTCCCTTCACGAGCGCTACCGCGCAAACAGATTCGGACAGCTTAATCGCGCGCTCTGGGACTCCGGCTACTGTTGATTCGGTCGCATGAGCTGCGCCCAACAACGTATTTGACAAGACTGCAACCTTTAGATGTCAAATATATTACAGTTTTCAATATATGAAAAAATATTTGAAATATATATTCTGGTAATCTTGCAACTTTGATCAATATAACTCTCACTGCTAATTTAATATGCAAAAATTTTTGTCATCTGAGACGCTTATAATTTCCCGACAAATATCTGTTAATGAGGAAATAATTCGATTTCATGTTTCAGAATTTGAAATTAACGTTGCAGTATTGCAAAATCTGACATGTTCTTGACCTTTGGCTGACGCCTAGCCCTCACATCACACTCATAAGCCCCCCCTGTTGGTTCATACACAGGGGGACATTGTGTCATACTACTCAAGCACCACTCCATTGCGCGTCGCGCTCTTTGCTAGCGCGTGCCTCTTCGTAACGCCCGCTGCTCTTGCCCAGGGGCAGGACGATCAAGACACAGGCGACCAGAGGGCTGATTCCACCGCTGAGGGCGAGTCAAACGCGATCTTGGTCACCGCCACACCGATCCGCGACACGAACGAGGCATCGCTTCAGCTCAAGCGCGAATCGCTCAACGTGGTCGAGATTATCGCGTCGGACGCGATCGGCCGACTGCCCGACCAGAACCTCGCCGACACCTTGGGCCGCGTGCCTGGCCTCGCGATCGAGCGTGACCAAGGTCAAGCGCGTTTCATTAACTTTCGCGGTGCTCCGTTCCGGTTCACCAGCATCGCGTTCAACGGGATCGACGTACCGGGGGCCGAAGACGGCCGTATTCCACGCTTCGATTCCTTTCCTGCTTCAATCACCAGTGGGATCGAAGTCAACAAGGCGATCACCGCCAACATGCCCGGCGAGGCGGTGTCGGGCTTCATCAATGTGCAAACCGCTAGCCCGTTTGACCGCGACGGCATCTTCTTCTCTGCGGAAGGAGGCCTTGGCAATCAGGAACTGGGCGATGTCCGCACTGAGCGCCTGAACGGACGTATCGGCTATTCCAACGATACGTTTGGTGTGCTGCTGTTTGGTTCGCGCAATCTGCGCGGCCGTATCACGGACAACCGCGAGTACGAACTGACCGAGGGCCCGAACGGGGAGATTTTCCCGGACAACCTCGACTTCCGCTCCTATCGAGGCGAGCGCGAAGACCGCTCGTATGGCGGCGAGATCGGCATTCGTCCCAGCGACAGTCTCAACATCTACGCGCGCACTATCTTCAGCGAGTTCATCGACCGTGAAGAGCGCAACCAGTTTGACTTTGACATCGCTGACGGCGCCGCCACAACCGGCACGCCGTTCACCGCGGACACGGGCTACCAGCCGGTTGTGCTGGTCACCCGGCTGCTTGAAGACGGTGTCTACAACAACTCGACCTGGGTCAGCACGCTGGGCGCAGATTACGAAGCCAATGACTGGATCATTTCGGGCAGCTTCAGTTACATCGAAACCGAAAACTCGACCGAACTCCCAATCCCGTTTAGCGCGGGCGGCACTGCGGCGCTGTCTTACGACGTCACTGATATCTTGAACCCGCAGGTCTTCCTGTTCGAAACCGGAACGATGGACCCAATCGCTGCCGATGACGTCACCTATCCGGTGGATTTCGGCCTGATCTTTGCGAGCGGCCTCGACACTGAGAACTACAAGTTCAAGCTCGACCTCCAAAAGGAAGGCGTAAGCCTGTTTGGGGGAGACACGACGATCAAATTCGGCACACAGGTCGATATCCGGGAGGCAGAAGGGGGCGACACGCTGGCCTTCGGCGGCTTCCCAAGCGACGCGGTCGACATCTCGAGCTTCCTCACAGACGATCTGTGGTCATCGGACTTCGACAACACGATCCAAGCGCGCGACTTTGACAACCAAGGTCTGATCGACGCGTGGGAAAGCGCTGTTGGCGGGTTTGACTTCGCCTTTGATGACGATTCACTGATCTTTATCGACGAAAACATCTACGCTGGTTATGTCTCGGTCGAGACGCTGTTCGAAGGTGGCAGCCTCGTCTTTGGCGCGCGTGTCGAAGCCACCGACTTCAGCACGGACGGCTCGCTGATCGATGAAACCGGCGCGCTCACGCCAGTGACGGTCGAAAACGACTACGTCCACTTCCTGCCGAACGTCCACGTCAACATAGACTGGGCCGAAGATCTGGTGTTCCGCGCCTCCTTCTCAACCGGTGTCAGCCGCCCAACCTACAGTCAACTGCGCGCTTCGGTGGCGGTTGATCCAACGGAGGTGCCGCCGACGGCTTCGGGCGGCAACCCCAATCTGGACGCCGAATTCAGCTATGGCGGCGACATCAGCCTCGAATACTACTTCGCTCCAGGAATGATCTTGTCGGCGGGCGCTTTTGTTCGTTTCATCGACAACGTCCTCTACAACGCTGGGGCAACCGTTCCCGATGGATCGGTTGTCGCCCCTGGCCTTATCGATCCTGGCACGCCGCTGGTCTACAACACCACGTTTAACGGCGATAACGGTCGTCTGACTGGCGTGGAGTTCAACTTTATCGGCCAGGCGACCTTCCTTCCCGAGCCTTTCGATGGCTTGGGTGCAAGCGCCAACCTGACCCTGCTTAGCAGCGAGTTCACCGCTCCCAGCCTCGGGAATCGCCAATTTGATTTGCCGGGCACATCGGACACAATCTTCAACGCTTCAGTCTTTTATGAAAAGTTCGGTATCTCTGCTCGGCTCAACTATCAGTACCGCAGCGACTGGCTTTCGACGACGGAAAATGAGAGTCTGAATGAGTTTTGGGGGGCCACCACCCGCGTCGACGCCTCGATCCGCTACGCCGTTCCCGAGATCATCCCGGACTTGGCTGTGACCCTTTTCGCTGATGCAAACAACATCACGGATGAACGCGACTTGCGTTACGTCGGATCACCGAGCACGCCCAACCAATATGAAGGGTTTGGTGCACGTTACATGTTTGGAATTCGGCTCGACTACTGATCGCCTGGACCTATTGAAGGAGACAGACAATGCGTCTTATAATTTCATGCGTAGCGCTCGCCTTTGGCCTGACGGCGTGCAGCGAAGAGGCAATCGAGACTCAGTCGACACTTGGGAAAGTTACCGTCGAAAATGGCGAGACCGCCAATGACTACAACCTGGCTTGGGAAGGCGATCCGACAGTAACGATTGAAGTGTCCACCAACTCTGAATTCTCGGCTGGCGAAGGCGAAGTGATCGGGTCTTTCGAAGGTGGCTCAGCTACTTGGAGCGCTGAAGGCGATCCGGCCCGCCGCTACTTCTTGCTTACCACCGAAGACGGGGCGAGCGAGAAGGCTGCGGTCCGGCTGCTCCCGCTTGAAGGCGGGCGCAATTTCCGCGATCTGGGCGGCTACGAAACCGAGGATGGCAAGACGGTCCAATGGGGCAAGGTCTATCGTTCGGGCGTGATGGCGGGCCTGACGGACGGCGACTACGAATATCTCGGTGATCTCGGCATCACCACGGTATGCGACTTTCGCGACGAAGACGAGCGCACCAGTGAGCCGACCGATTGGCGCGCGGGCGAGGTCGAATATCTGACCTTCGCCCCTCCCCCAGCTGAACAAGACGGTGAGAACAGCCCGATCATGGCCGCTTACAAAAACCCGGACGCAACGCCGGACGATGTGCGCGCCGCGATGGCTGCAGGTTATCCCGGCATCGCGAAGAACGAGGACGAAGGCTATACTGCGATGTTTGACCAGCTCGCCGCTGGCAACATCCCGCTTGCCTTCAACTGTTCAGCGGGCAAGGACCGTGCGGGGACAGCGGCTGCGCTGCTTTTGAGTGCCTTGGGCGTCCCGCGCGAGACCGTGGTCTACGATTACGCGCTGTCGGACGACTATGTCGACTACATGGCCGAATTTATGGGTGACGAAGCGCGCGCCAAGGCAGCCGAAGAGGGCGATAGGAGCCCTTACGCTTTCCTCATGAAACTGCCACCCGAAATGGTCGCCCCGCTGATGGAATCAAACCCGATCTACATCGAGACCACGCTCGATGCGATGGAAGCCGAGCACGGCTCTGTGGTCGCCTACATTCAAAGCGAGTACGAGGTCACGGATGAAGAACTTGCGACGATACGCGCCGCCTTGCTCGACTAGGCCTTACACGCAGCGTTCGGCTGACGGGTAAGGCAAGGCTCCACGTCCAAAGGCGACTAGGCTCCCTTTGGACGTGGACATCCCGCCCTCAACCCCTGAAGGAAGAACCGACCGTGTTGGGTTACGCCAAGACGCTAGGCCAAAAGACAATATGGCTGTTCGATAATGTCCCGAAACGCCTGGATCAATTCCGCACCAAGGGCGCCATCAATAGCGCGATGATCAAAGCTACCCGTCACATTCATTACGTTTGCCACGGTCAACGCATTGTCGACCACGATGGGTCTTTGCTCACCCGCTCCAATAGCGAGGATCATGCCATGCGGAGGGTTTATCACGGCGCTGAACTGTTTGATTCCAAACATGCCCAAGTTGGATAGCGAGGCTGTGCCTCCCTGGTATTCATGCGGCTGCAACTTGCCCTCCCGAGCCTTGCCGGCAAGCGCTTTCATCTCGGAGCTGATTGCGACGACACCCTTTTCACCAGCGCCCCGGACAACGGGCGTTATCAGTCCCGATGGTCCGGCGACCGCAACACTTATGTCCTCTCGCTGGAACTGCAAAAGCTTGTCATCGCGATAACTCACATTGCATGTCGGCACGCGCTGTAGCGCCCGCGCGAGCGCCTTAATGAGAAAATCGTTCACCGAAAGCTTAACGCCGTCCGTAGCAAGGGAAGCGTTCAGCTGCTTTCGCAAATCGAGGAGCGCATCGAGCCGAATATCAGCCGTTAGATAATAGTGCGGGACAGTTTGCTTTGCCTCGGTCAGTCGGCGCGCAATGACCTTTCGGACATTACTAAGCTTTTGCTCCTCGAAAGGAGCGTCGATGGCTGAATCGATAAGAGCAGCGCCCTCAGAAACCACAGGAGAGGAGCGCTTGGAAGGCTGCTCGCCTTGGGCTGCCGGCTCAAAGTCCTCAACATCTGATCTTACGATCCGACCGTTGGGTCCACTTCCCTTTACTATCGAAAGATCGACGCCCTTCTCAGCCGCCAAACGACGCGCCAACGGCGAGGCCAACACCTCGCGCACCACCTGTTCCGCCTTGGCAGGCGCACTCGTTGATGATGCGCGCAGGGATTCATCCAACTTCATCGAAGCGTTGGCAACATCGTCTTTCGTGATCTTCCCTGCAGGTCCTGTCCCTTCAATCGTGCGAAGGTCCAGTCCGTTCTCGTCCGCCAAACGGCGCGCTGAAGGGCTAGCCGCTGGCGTAGCAGAGTTAGCCTGCATGGCCGTTTACCCCTTCATGATAGAGGCGCAGCGCACGCACGATTGGGCCCCTCTGCTGCGTCGAGCATTGGCGCTCCTCGATAACAAAGATCCCGTTTTCCGGCATGGCACTCGTTTCTCCTGTCCGGCTTCGTCGTGAAGCGGCGCTTGTCACGATCACAAATCGAACTTTTTGATGTTGGGAAACTCTGCAAAGTGTGAAGGGGAGGACCGCACGCTTGGCTAAGATGATGAAGCGGTGCGATTAATGGGCTGTAATGGCTAACCTCCCGACTGGATGCGTACGGGCGCGCCGCAGGGTGAACCATCACCTTCTTCGCCCTGTCGTCCTGGCTGCGCCGCAGCGACTTGAACTAGCGCATTTGAGAGGGCGACGGGCGAACGTCGAAGGCGTAGTGATATGGCAAGTTAAGACATGGGAGAGATTGCCGATGATCCTGCATTCCAGCCTCGGCCCAAACCCGCGCCTTGTGCGCATGTTCCTCGCCGAAAAGGGACTGGCCGAAGGCCGGGATTTCCAGCGCAAGCACTACGACATTATCACTGGCGAGAACCGCCAGGATGCCAGCTATATCGCAAAAAACCCGCTCGGGGCCATGCCGACATTGGAGCTGGGTGATGGGACATGCCTTACCGAAAGCTGGCCGATCTGTGAGTACCTTGAAGAGCGTTTTCCGAATCCAAACCTTATCGGGACAAGTGCTGAGGAAGACGCCGAGGTTCGCAAATGGTGCCGGCTGATCGATCAGGAAATTGTTGTCCCCATGACGATGGGCTTTCGGGCCACCGGAGGTCGTCCCATGTTTGAACCGCGAATGCGCGTATTGAGCGAAGCGGCGGGCGCGGAAATGATGGATTACGCTAACGCCAGTTGGCTGTGGCTCGACAAGGCGCTTGGCGATAAGGCACACGTCGCCGCTGGGCGTATGACGCTGGCCTGCCTGATGGTGTATTGCTTCGCCAATTTCGGTTTCACCGTTGGCTGGACGCTTCCCGATGGCGCGAACAATATTGCGCGCTTTTTGGACGCGCACAAGGATCGTCCCAGCGCGGGTATTTGGACCCAGAGCGAGTAATGCCAGACCTTTCTGGCAAGGTCGCCATTGTCACCGGCTGCGCTTCGGGTATCGGCGCAGCCACCGTACGGCGCCTGCGCTCCGACGGAGCCGATGTTCTGGGCACAGATATCAATGAGGCGGACGGCGCCGCCGTGTGCCAAGCTATCCGCGCCCGGTTTGTCAGACACAACGTTTCAGACACCGCGGCGTGGCCCGAGATCGTAGCGCAAGCGACCCAGAGGTGGGGACGGCTCGATATTCTCGTCAACAACGCCGGCGTCGTCAGTCAGGCTTCGATTGAAGATGTGACTGACGAGATTTGGGACCGCACCTACGATATCAATATCAAGGGCACGATGGCTGGGTGCCGCGCGGCCATTGCGGCTATGAAGGCCAATCCTGGCGGAGCTTCTGGTGCGCTTATCAACATCGCCTCCACCAGCGCAATGGCCGCGCTTCCGGGCGATGTTGCCTATTGTTCGAGCAAGGGCGCGGTGCGCGTTTTGACCCAATCGGTCGCCGCGCATTGCGCCAAAGCGGGCTACGCGATCCGATGCAACACAATTGTCCCCGGCGCGACTGAGACCGGAATTCTGAACGATGCGGAAGAAGCCATGCCCGGGTTGAAGGCGGCGGTCGCGGCCACTTCGCCGATGAACCGGCTGGCCGATCCGGCTGAAACGGCGGCAGCCATCGCCTTCCTCGCTTCGGATGAATGCCCCTATATGACCGGCGCGGAAATGTTGGTGGACGGGGCCATGATGGCCGTGCATCCAGGTTTTTAGCCCCCCGCCATTCGTTCAAGATATCCGCTGCGCCGCATTTGCCCAGCGGTCCAAGCGAACACCGCCATCGCCAGCGCCCCTGAAACAAGGCAAACGCCGAAAACCGCAATGGTCAACGACTTCGCACCGAGCGTTGGTCCGAGCCAATCGCTGACCCATCCGATCACAGCCAGGCCCAACGCTTGGCCAACCAGATTGTTGAAAAACAGTGCGATCGCAACCGCAAAGCCGCGCTGGCTGGGTTCGACCGCTGCCTGTATCCCCGAAAGTATCGGCGCTTGGCTTGCGACGTAGACTGCGTAGGCGAAAGCGAAGAGGGTCAGAAAGGGCCAGAACGCGACAGAAGACAGGCTCAAACCCAGTGGGATGAGGCATCCCAGGCTTACCGCACCTGGCATCCACGCCCGCCAACGTTCATCGCGCCGCGTCAGCCACCCCGCGACGTACCCTCCCAGAATAGGGCCAGGAATGCCTCCGATGAAGAAGGCGAGACCAAGATAGAGACCAACCTCCCCGCTTGATATGCCAAAGCTACGGATCATGACCGCCGCCATCCAAAAGGCCAGAGCGTAACCGATCATGATCTGCACCGCCCACCCAACGGCCAGCCCCATGAAGACGCGATTGCGAGAAAGCGTGCGTGCCGTTTCCCAAAGCGGACTTTGCTCAATCGAGGCGTTGGCCGGCGCGTAACGTCCGCGGCGTGGCTCGCGCATTGTCATCCATACAAGGGCTCCGATCACCATGCCGGGAAGCCCCATCAGAACAAAGGTCCAGCGCCAGCCGAACGCTTCGTTGAGCTGCCCGCCAACCAGAAGTCCACCCGCGGTACCCAGGCTTGCGCCGATCGTTAGGAAGCCCATGGCCTTGGCCAGCTCCTCGCGACGAAAATAGTCCGCAACAAGGCTCTGCGATGCGGGACCAGAGCCCCCCTCGCCAACGCCCACTCCAGTGCGCGCAAGAAACAAGGACCAGAAGCCAGTTGCAAGCCCGCATAGCGCGGTCATCGCGCTCCAAAAGGTGATGGCACCGGCCACAATCGTGCGCCGCACGGAGCGATCGGCCAGCCGCGCGGCCGGGAAGCCGACAATTACGTAGGTCGCCGCAAAGGCGAGCCCTCCAAGAAGGCCAATCTCGCCATCAGAAAAGGCGAACTCCGCCTTGATGTCTTCAAGCAGAATCGCGAAGACCAGTCGGTCCGCAATCGAAAACATGCTGACCGTTGTCAGAAGCGCGAGAACGTACCAACGATATCCGCCCGGCTCTGCATCGAGCGGCTCTTTGATCACAGCCTTAGTGATGAGGACGCGCGTCGAGGCCGTTATCAACGGGAATTGTGACCCCGTTGATAAAACGCGCATCGTCGGATGCAAGAAACAGCACGCATCTCGCAATGTCCTGCGGAGCACCGAGCGCGTCCAAAGGCAGCGGGCCATCGGGGATCACCATTGGTGCCTCATCGGCCCGGCCCGTGACTGCCATAACCATGGGCGTCTCGATCCCTCCGGGCGCCAGGGCGTTGCACCGAACGCCGTATCCCTCGTCCTGGCAGTGGATCGCAATCGAGCGGGTCATGGCCGCTATGGCGCCTTTGGCCGCCGTGTAAGCGGGAATCTCAGCGTATCCCATAAGCGCCGCGGTTGACGCCATATTTATAATCGAGGCCCCGGCATGGCCTTCAGGCGCGCCCACAACCCTGTGTCGGTTTTTCATGAGCGGCAACGCATATTTGCATCCCAAGAAGGTTCCAGTGACATGCACATCAAGGTGCAATCGGAAGTGTTCGGGTGGGCATTTCTCGATGTTCTCAAAGATCACAATTCCTGCATTGTTGACGAGGACATCGAGTCCGCCATAGCGCGCCTCTACCGCCTCGATGACTGTCTTCCACTGGTCTTTGTCAGTCACATCGAGGGCCATCGCATCGCCATTGATTGACGCTGCCACAGCCTGCGCCGCTTCGATGTCGCGGTCGGTCACAATCACCTTGGCACCGCTTCGCGCAAGCACCTCACAATCGGCCTTCCCAAGCCCCATTGCGCCACCAGTGACAAGAGCCACGCGTCCTTCCAAGCGTCCCTGCACGCCTTCGTTCATACTGATCTCCCGATACCTATTTTGGGCCCGAACCTATCGTGCGCGGCCGACCACGCCACTGACTAAAGCGTTATGTGAAGGGTCAACCAGATTGGTTTTGACGCTACGGAAAGTAGGTTTTTTGACATTCTGTGACCAAAAGGCCGCAAAATACCCTCTCGCCTATTGCTTTTGCTAGATGCGCTCGTCGATCCGAGGTCTACACTCTCCCGGCATGGTCCGCTGGGCGTTCTGGAAAGATCGCTCTCGCCCCAATGGGAAGCGGGTCAGGGGAGAAAGGCAAGCGGGCAAACCCGCTGCCTTTTAAGGGAGAGAGCCTGATGCAAACACTTCAAACCCAGACTTCGTTTGGCGTGACTTCAACTGCGCGCCGTGCGCTTCTGGCGGGCACCGCGCTGGTCGCATTAGCGGCCATGCCAGGAACGGCGCTGGCACAAGGACAAGATTCGACGACGGCTGCATTCGAAGAAGAGGGCGAGCTGGACGACAGAGTGATCATTGTCCAAGCCCGCCGACAGAATGAAAGCCTGCAGGAAGTGCCCGTCACCGTCACGGCTATCGGAGGCGAAACACTAGAGCGCTATGGTGTTGACCAGGTCGCTGATGTTGTCGGCCGCGTGCCGACCTTGAATGTGCAAGTTGGCGGCTCAGGGTCCGGCGGTCAGCTTTCGCTTCGCGGCGTTGGCTCTTCCAACATTTCCGCCGCCTTCGACAGCGCCGTCGCTTTCGACTTTGACGGAGTGCAGGTTTCGACGATGCGTCTCGTGCAGGCTGGGTTCTTCGACACCCAGCAGATCGACATTCTCAAAGGTCCGCAATCGCTCTTTTTCGGCAAGTCAGCCTCAGCGGGCGTCTTTGCGATCCGCTCTGCGGATCCGACATCAACTTGGGAATCGAACATTCGCGCGTCCTACGAGTTTGAGGAGCAGGGCTACACTCTTGGGGGCTATATCTCTGGTCCCCTTACCGACACGCTCGGCATTCGCCTTGCCGCACAGTGGAACGACATCGACGAATTCGTCGAAATGGAACCCGGTACGCCCACGGCCAACGGACGTTTCCGCGGTCAAGAGAACCTTGTCGCTCGGGCCACACTCGATTGGGAGCCGAGCGATCGGTTTGATGCCAACCTGAAGGTCCAATACGTTCGCAACGAAGGTGATGGGGCGATTCAGCACACGGATCAGGACTGCGGTGCGAATGGCGTAGCCGACCCAGTCTTCCTTTTGCAGGGCGTTGCTGCCATCCCGGCCGGCTACAGCTGTGACAGTGATGATGGATTGTACTACCTTCCTGATTCCGCTCCCTCGCTTGCAGGCGGCGTGCCGACACCATCGGCAGCGGCTGGTCGCGATGGTGTGCCATTTTCTGAAACCGATGTCTGGTTCGGCCGCTTTCTTATGAATTTCGAGGTCACCGACACGCTCACCCTCACATCGACGACAGGCTATCTCGATCTCGATGCCGTCGATTTTGACTGCTACGCCTATGGCGGTGTCGGACCAGCCTTTTCGCCGCTTGGCGACTTGCTTGGCGATCCAGACTTCCTCGCCGCAAACGCGCCGGCATTAGCCGCATCAAATGCGGCCGGTTCCGCGCAAGGCACGGGCTGTTCCGATCCGGTCAACCAGCTTGAACAGTTCACGCAGGAATTGCGCCTCACGTCGGACTTTGATGGGCCGTTCAATTTCATGCTGGGTGTGTTCTACGAAGACCGCGATTTTGTCTTTGATACAGCGCAGCAAGCCGTGAACATTTCGCTCATCGCGCCCGATCCGGTGACGGGCTTCACTTACGATTGGGATCGACGCCAGGACACCGCAACCGAAGCTTTCTCGGTGTTTGGTTCGGTTATCATTGATCTGACGGACGATCTCGAACTGTCAGGCGGTCTTCGCTACACAGACGAGAGCAAAACGGCTGTCATTACCGTCCCCTTTCTGCACACTTTCCTGCAGGGACCAGGCTTCGTCGCGCCCGGCTTTAACTCGGGGCCGATTGAGTTTGACGACGACAACTTCTCGCCCGAAGTTACGCTTCGATATCAAGCGACTGATGACGTCAACATCTTTGCATCGTTCAAAACCGGATTTAAGTCGGGCGGTATCGACAATTCCGCTCTGCCATCAGCCAGTTTGAGCGTTGCGGCAAACAGCGGTGATTTTGGACCGCTGATCTTCGACTCTGAAACAACACAGGGCGGTGAGATCGGCTTCAAATCGCAATGGGCCGATCGCACCTTCACGTTGAACGCAACGGCCTATTACTATGTCTTTGATGACCTGCAGGTGCAAAACTTCGATGCCGTCGCGATCCAGTTTATTACGTTGAACGCCGGTGAGGTCACCTCGCAAGGTGTGGATGTGGAGTGGAATTGGAGAACTCCAGCTGATGGGCTCACCCTGTCGGGCAACCTCGCTTACCTTGACGCTGAGTTTACCGATACCTTCATTACCGCCTCCGGAACGGACTTGGACGGGCGTGACGCGGCGCGCGCACCAACATGGTCCGGGAACTTTGCGGCCGACTTCTTCACTCCGGTCAGCGACAGTCTAGAGTTCGGCTTAAGCGGCAATATGATCTTCAGCGATGATTACATTGCAAATGAGGATTCCAACAACGACTTCGTCCAGGACAGCTATGTCACGTTCGACGCGACGATATCGCTTGGAGATATCGACAATCGCTGGAAATTCTCGATCATCGGGGTGAACCTGACAGACGAGATTTGGGTGAACACATCAGCCCCGCGTCCTTTCTTGTCGCCAGGCGGTGCGGCAGGCGCTGGTCTTCCCCTTGGTGACGACATCCTCCTTACTCAAAACCGAGGCCGTCAGGTCTACGCGGAGGTTCAATTCTCGTTCTGAAGCGGTTTTCCTACGATCCCAGTCTCCTCTTGGGATCAGTGCGGGCGGGCCTGAGGGTCCGCCCGTTTTCCGTGAAACCTCCCAAAAACACGAATTGCCCATAGTCGGCCTGCGAGCGCATTTTGCGTGTGGGATTTTGGAGAGCCAATCATGTCGCGCGAAGAACTCGTTTCGATGACCCGCAGCCTGATCGCGCATGGCGCGGCGGATACAATGGAATACGCGGATGAGATCGTACGGGTCCCTGCGAGCACATACACCGATCCCGAGCTGTTCGAGCTGGAGAAGCGCAACATCTTCCGCCGCCTGCCCCTAATGGTTGCGCCATCCTGCGAACTTCCAGAGCCAGGGGACTACAAAGCGATGGAGATCTGCGGCGTCCCCCTGCTGCTAACGCGTCAACGGGATCGCAGCGTGGGGGCGTTTCTGAACATGTGCTCGCATCGCGGCAATCCCGTTGTCGAAGCCGGCACGACAGGCAACGCAACACGTTTTATGTGCGGCTATCACGGATGGACCTTCAAGAACGACGGCGGCCTTGTAGGTGTTGCCTCACCAAAGGACTTTGGGCCCGTCGACAAGGCCGCTTTGTGCCTCAAACGCTTTCCTGTCCATGAAAGCGCCGGGCTGATCTGGGCGACGCTTGACCTGGATTCCAAACTGCCGATCGCTGATTATCTGTGCGGCTATGATGCGCTGCTCGAAGCCTTTGGTTTCGACACATGGACCCTGTTCAGCCAGCGTACGCTGGCCGGTCCGAACTGGAAGACAGCCTATGATGGCTATCTCGATTTTTACCACCTGCCGGTCTTACACAAGGACACCTTCGGAGCGGACTTCTTCAACCGAGCGAACTATTTCTTTTGGGGCCCGCACCAACGTCTTTCGAGCCCCTCGAAATTCGCCCAGAAAACCGGCAGCGACGAAATGCTCGATCTATCGGAGATGGCGGATGAGGAGTTGCCCGCCGACGCCCTCACACAAGGCGTATGGACCGTGTTCCCACACATCTCGATTGCAAGTTTTTACGGCGGAGGCCAACGCGGGGCGATGATCTCACAGCTCTTCCCGGGGGACTGCGTAGGTGAGAGCTACACAACCCAATACTACGTGATGGAAAATCAGCCTGAAACCGAGGAAGATGTCGCTTCAGCGCAGGAGCAATTCGACTTCCTCGAAATCGTTGTTCGGGATGAAGATTACGCGACCGGCAGGCGCCAGCACGAAGCGCTGCAGTCTGGCATGCTCAAAGAGGTGCTGTTTGGGAAAAACGAGCGCGGCGGTCAGGTCTTCCACACATGGGCGGCAAAGCTGACACACGCAAGCGACGAAGAGCTACTCGACATCTTTGCCGCCGAGCGGAAGCAGGCGGCAGAGTAACCTCCAAACTCGCTCACCGCGCCACACCCCTGTCTCTTGGAGGGCGAAAGGGATGGCATTGGACCCAATTCAAACAGCGCCCGCTTCCGGTGAAGACACGCTGATCGGCTCCACCGAGCAGGCGCCTTGCGCCACGGCTGAAGATCCCATTTAGCCAAAGGCGGGACGAAAATTACTCTCACCCCAGTTTTGGCGCCGGGTCCATTCGCCCATGGTCTCAAGCTTGCCATCCAGCTCGGGAAAACGCTCGTAGACATAGTCCATATCGACTTCGAACGGACGCGTTGGCGCCTCATTGTTGTATTCGTAAAACGCCTGAATGCCCAAAGCGAACTCTTCACGCATCTCCTCAGGCATAGTGTCGCCCGCTGCATCCACGAGGTAACGCCCGAATTCTGCAGGTGTGCATGGATCGTAGGTGATTGGCTTGTCGAGCGCTTCCGTCAGGCACTGCGTAACCTGCTTACCCACCAAGCGCTCAGGACCGCCAATATTGAGCCATGCGCCTTCCATATCGGGCCGATCGAGAGCGGCGAGCATAAATCTCGCGACATCGTCAAGGCTGATCCAATTGGCCTCGAGTTCGGGATTGTGCGGATAGACATAACGACCTTCATCAATGATAAAGGGACGCGCCCAATTGGTCAGCAAATTGTCCATAAAGAGCACGCTTCCAAACACCGTTCCAGGGCAGCCTGATCGCCACAGAGCGTTGATACCCTTAGTGTTCTCGCCATATGTAAAGGGATCGCCAGGTCGATCGGGAATCCAGCTTGATGTGTTCCAAACCAACCGCTTCACGTCCAACTCGGCCGCGACCTTGCCCAAGTCACCGATCAGCACCGCACGATCAGCGCGCGCCTGCAAAGGATGCGTGTAGAAGATGTAGTCCGACCCCTCGAGCGCGGGTCTGAAGCTCTCGGAATCATACAGATCCATTGGGCGCTCCTCTACGCGGTCAATCCCGTCGATTTGGGCGCCACCAAAGGGGTCTTCCTGCCGCGAAATAGCGCGCACCTCATAGCCCGCTTTGAGCGCTTGTCGTACCTGCGCCATGCCTTGTCGTCCGCTTGCGCCGATCACCGTGATGCGTGCCATTTGCCTCTCCTTTTTGGAATTGGCGTCAAACTAGCCAGCGACCGACACAACCGCACCGCGCCAAAATGATAGCCCCTAACAAAAGCGCATCTTGTCGGATCGGCGGGGTGCTTAGAAAAGGCCGAAATGCAGACCCGTTACTGGCGCATTGACAGCAGGCCTGAAGGCACACGCTTCGCTGAAGCCCTGTCGCTTTCGGAAACAAGTCTTCCCGCGCTTGGCGAAGGCGAGATCCGGATTCGAAACGCAATGCTTTCGATGGACGCCGGGACGAGGATGTGGCTCACCGACCGTGAAGATGGCTACCAGCCACCACTGGCAATCGAAAGCCCCATGACAGGCCTTGTTCTGGGCGAGGTCATTGCGAGCCGTAGCGACGCATTCAAGGAAGGCGATCTGGTGCGCGCTTTTGGGACATGGGCCGATGTGAGCCAAGTCGATCCCGTGCTGGCCGGCGCAATAGCGCTCGATCCCAGTGTCAAAGACAGACGGGCGTGGTTTGGGCCGCTTGGAATGAACGGCTGGACGGCGCTTTGGGGTGTTGAAGTGACCGGCGCGGCCAAAGCTGGCGAGCGCGTTCTTGTCTCAGCCGCAGCCGGAGCGACGGGCCTTCTTGCTGTGCAGATTGCAAGACTACTCGGCTGCGAAGCGTGGGGTATCGCCGGTGGCGCGGAAAAAGGCCGGTTGCTGATAGAGGACTTCGGGTGCGCCGGAGCCATCAATTACAAGACCGCCAACCTTGGCGAACAACTGGATGCGGCTGGTGGCTTTGATGTCTATTTCGACAATGTCGGCGGGCCGGTATTGGACAAGGTGCTCACCCGCATGAACCACTATGGACGGATCGCCGTCTGCGGGCTTGTCTCCGACTACACGTCCGGCTCGCGCACCGCCCCAAGCGAGTTTGATCAGGTGCTTATGCGCCGTCTGCGGGTCGAGGGATTCTTCTCGCCAGACTTTATCGACCAAGGCGAGCGACTAACCCAGCGGCTGCTTGGATGGTTTGAGGCGGGCGAACTCACCATGCCCTATGACGTTACCCACGGGCTTGAAAACACACTCCTTGCCTATGAGAAGCTCTTCGCAGGGCGCAATATCGGGAAGGTCATCGTGGAGCTGGAGCAATGAATATGCGGCTGGAAGATCGCGCAGCCATTGCGCAAGTCTTGGCCGGCTACACCCATGCGCTGGATCGGCGGCAATGGCACTTGATGGAGCGTTTTTTCCACGCGGACGCTGTCTTTCGGTTTGGCGTGATTGAGGGAGACTGGCGCAGCTTTGTGGAACAGGCGCGCGCGTTGCTCGACCCGTGCCTGGCGACTCAGCATCAGCTCGGCCAGACCTTGTACGGTTTCGATGGAGACCGTTGCCACACTGAGACTTATATGACGGCAATGCATACGATCCCGCCCGGATTCCCAATGAGTGATATTTTTCCTGACAAAGGCGTTATCTACTCGGCCGTGGTAGCCGGACGGTATGTCGATGTGTTTGAACGACGCGGCGATCAACATAGCGGGGAGTGGCGTATTGCGAAACGCACAGGCCTTTATGACTGGCGCGAATTTCGCCAGACCCAGGGCACCGACCTATCCGATGTTCCCGAAGGCGCGGCTGGGTACAAGGATGAGCGCGATCCGGCCAGCGCTGTGGTGAAACACTGGCTGGGCTAGGCTATGAATTTCGCCAATGGCCTAGACAAGAGGCAGACGGCATCTGCTCTAACATGGCTACTGCAAACGCAACCGACACCCCGCCCGTAACCTTTTGTGATGTCGTTGCCGACTTCGCCCACTCGCAGCCCCACGCGGCTGCCTTCACGTTTGGGGATGCCGTCACGACTTTTGCTAGGCTTGATGAAGCGGGTAATCGTGCCGCGCGGGTACTAAGCGATCTTGGGGTGACAAAGGGCGACCGGATCTGCTTTTTGGGCAAGAACCACCCCTTCTATTTCGAGGTGCTGCTGGGCGCGGCTAGAATTGGCGCGGTGATGACGCCCGTAAACTGGATACAGGCTCCGCCAGAAGACGCTAACATTCTCGGCACCGCCGCCGCGCGCGTCGCCATAGAAGGCGAAGGCTTTACCGATATGCTCGAAACCGCGCGCGCGCAGGCGCCGATGGTCAAACGCGTCATCGGCCTCGCTGCGCCCGACTTTGACGGGCCGGACTATGCAAGTCTGCGCGATGCGGCGGACCCGACACCTCCCGCCACCGAGATCGGGCTCGATGACGACGCGCTTCAGCTCTACACATCGGGCACGACTGGCCGGCCCAAAGGCGCGGTGATGACGCATGGTTCGATCCTTTCGAGCCGCGATGCCGATGGCGGCGAAGGCGCTCAAAGGGAATGGCAAGAACCCGTCGAAGGCGATGTCACCTTGTTGGCGATGCCGTGTTTCCACATCAGCGGTACCGGTACGGGCCTTACCACCATGATCGGCGGAACCAACGCGATTGTGCTTCCCGAGTACGATCCGACCAAAGCTCTCGATCTGATCGAGAATTACAACATCAGCCGCATCTTCCTGGTCCCCGCCGCGATCCAGATCCTGCTTAATCATCCGCGCGCCAAAGAGGTCGACTTCAGCCGCATCCAGTACATCACCTATGGCGCCTCGCCCATTCCGCTCGAGCTTATGCGAGAGGCGATGGATGTGATCGGCTGCGGCTTTGTGCAGATGTATGGCATGACGGAGACCAGCGGAACGATCGTCGCGCTTGATCCAGAGGATCACGTTCCCGAAGGTTCGCCCAAAATGCGCAGCGTGGGCAAGCCTTTGCACGGGGTTGAGATCAAGATCATCGACGAATCTGGCGCGGATGTACCGGTCGGCGCCGTGGGCGAAATCGCCACGCGATCCTCAAAGAACATGAGCCGCTATTGGAACAACCCCGATGCGACCGCGGAAACTATCGATGCGGATGGCTGGCTGCGGACCGGCGACGCTGGCTATCTCGACGAGGATGGCTATCTCTAGTTCCATGACCGAGTGAAGGACATGATCATATCGGGCGGAGAGAACATCTACCCCGCCGAGGTTGAAAACGCGCTCTATTCGCACCCCGACATTGGCGATGTCGCGGTGATCGGTGTACCCGATGAAAAATGGGGCGAAGCGGTGAAAGCCTGCGTCGTGCTCAAAGAGGGCAAGACACTTACTGAGGCCGACGTCATCGCCCACGCCCGCACGCAGATTGCGGGATACAAATGCCCCAAATCCGTCGGCTTCATCCCAGCCTTGCCGCGCAACCCATCGGGCAAGATCCTGCGCCGCGAATTGCGCGCGCCCTACTGGGAAGGGAAAGACAAGGCGGTCAATTGAGGAGAGGCCAATGCCCGGAGAAGCGCAACGCGTGATCGAGCGATTTTGGCGCGTTCAGGACCAAGGCGATTACACCGAACTCGCCCCGCTTTTCGCGCCCGACGCGGTGCTGGACGACCCGGTCTATGGCCGCTTTGAAGGGCGCGAGGCGATCTTGAAATTCATGACCATGATGGTCAGCGAAATGGGCCATCGCGAAATCCACTTCACGCTTGATGAGGTGTGCGGGGACGACCATGCGGTTTGGGCGCGTTGGACGATGCATTCCCCAGCAGGCACGCGCGGAGGGGTTGGCATTTACAAGGTCGAAAACGGTCTGATGACCTATTATCGCGACTATATGGACCCCGAAACAGGAGGGGGAGAAGCTCAATGAAATTGGAAGGAAAGGTGGCGGCGATCACCGGTGGGACGGCCGGACTGGGCCGCGGAATAGCCGAGGGGTTCTTGGCTGAGGGCGCTAAAGTCGCTCTGTTCGCTCGCAATCCAGAGAAGGGCGAAGCCGCCGCGCGCGACCTGAGCCCCGATGGCAGTTGCGCTGTCTTCATCGCGGGCGATGTGATGAACCAAGCCGACATCGAAAGTTTCGTCGACAAAACCATCGAGGCCTTCGGAACTCTGGATGTCCTCGTCAACAACGCTGGCGGCGCGGGCGACCTCCAGCCGCTGGTCAACCTGTCTGACGAGACCTTTGACGAGGCGATGAAGTGGAATGTCTATTCTACCTTTTATGCAACCCGGCGCGCGCTCCCGACCATGCTCGCCAAAAAGAACGGGCGAGTGATCAACATCTCCTCGATGGAGGGCAAACACGGCAAACCGGTGCTCACGGCCTATTCCGCCGCCAAACACGCCGTGAACGGCCTGACGAAAAGCCTCGCGCGCGAAGTGGGCGCGGAGGGAGTGACGGTGAACGCCATCTGCCCAGGCCTCGTCATCACCGACATTATCAAGAACAACGGCCCCGAAACCGCCAAAGCGATGGGCATGGAGTTCGACGAGATGATCAACACGTTCGCGCAAGAAGCCGCGATCAAGCGGCCCAATACGGTGGAGGAAATCGCTGCGATGGCCGTGCTGCTTGCGTCCGACGCGGGTGCAGGGATCACCGGCGCCATGCTGAGCGTCGACGGCGGCACGGCGCAATATTAAGACGCGGTCAGCCTAGCCCTCTTGGGCCGCCATAGCCGCGACCACCGCCGCCTGGATGTCGGTCGCTTGCGGGTTACCGCGCAGTGTCACGCCGCCATTGGGTTGCAGGTTCTCACCTGTAATGAACGCGTGATCCGAACACAGGAACACGCAGGTCTGCGCGACATCCTCCGAAGTGTTCAATCGGCCCAGCGGGTACTTCGGAAGAAAGGCCTCGACCAACCCCGGCGTGTCGAAAGCGCCTTGTGTCATGGGGCTTTCAGTAAAAGCCGGAGACACACTGTTCGCGCGAATACCGAGGTGGCCGAAATCGTTGGCAACGCAGCGGATCATCGCTTCGCCCGCCGTCTTGGTGCCGATATAGGCCGCGTGGTTGTTGATCAGCGCCTTGGTTGTTGCGCTCGACAGATTGATGATCGAACCGCCGGACGGTTCCTGCTCGCTCATCACTTTGACAAAGGCCTGAAGGAAGTGATGCACGCCCTTGAACTGGAGCGCTGCAATCGCGTCGAGTTGCTCTTCGGTTGTTTCCAAGAGCCCTGCAAGCAAGCCCCACCCGGTCGTGTTGATTGCGGCATCGACACGCCCAAAGTCGGCGCGTGCCGTATCCGCAAGCGCATGAACGGCCGCGTGGTCGGTTATGTCGCATAACGCGTAGCTTCCACCGATCTCAGCGGCCAAGTCTCTCAGCGGTCCTTCGTTGCGGCCCGCAACCATAACGCGGGCGCCCTCGCCCGCCAGCGCGCGCGCCGTCACCTGTCCGATATTTCCGGCGGTCGCCGCGCCCAGCACCACGGCAAATTTGCCTTCAAGCTGTCCCATATCTCGCTCTCCTTCTGCAAAAGGGGGACTACCACGCCGCTTTGGCGCGTCCTCTTCCCAAAAGTGTTCATTGTGCCCACGAGCGCGGGGGCCGATAGATTGCCACAACTAGAGGAGAGGCACACGATGTTCACAGGGCCGATGGAGGACCGCCTGGCGATCCGCGAGCTGCACGAGATCTATGGCGACGGCGTCGTGCGTTTCGACAAGGATACCTGGGGATCGGTCTGGGCCGAGGACGCCACCTGGGACTTTATGGGAATGACGATCGAAGGGCGCGAGGCGATTGTCGAAACTTGGCTTGGAGCGATGGCCGGCTTTGACGCGGTTAGCTTTTCTTGCGTGCCAGCCTCAATCGACGTCGACGGCGACACTGCGACCAGCCGCGTGCAAACCCAAGAAGTGCTTAAGGCCAAAGACGGTTCAACGCGAATGATCGGCGGTCTCTACACTGACACGCTCGCCAAGCGCGATGGAGCCTGGGTCTACACCCACCGCGCCTTCAACATTGTCGCCGAATACAACGCCCCTGAGGAGACCGCGTGATGGCCAAGATTGTAATTTCCGCCCAGCTCGACCTCGATCCGGCCCAGCGCACCGCTGCCCTGATCAAGGCCAAGCGACATATCGCGGCAGCCCTCGCTCAACCGTGCTGCATTGCCTACGATTGGAGCGCGGATGGCAACGATCCCGCGCGGGTCAACGTGTTCGAAGAGTGGCAAAGCGAAGAGGCGCTGGCGGCGCATTTTGCGGGACCAGCTTACGCCGGAATGCGCGATCATATCGGCGCGTTTGGCCTGACTGGAGCAGCCAGCCGCAAATACCGCGTTGACGCCGAGGCGCCAGTTTACAACGCGGAAGGCGTCGCGACCGAGGCTTTTTACTAGAAAAGCTCCCGCGTCAGACTTTGAGCATCTGCTTCCCGCGATTTTGCCCGGTGAAGAGGCGCTTGAGCGTCGCAGGAGCGTTCTCAAACCCTTCCTGTATGTCCTCTTGGTACGTCAGCTTTCCGTCTTGAACGAATCCTTCGAGCCGTTTGCGGATCGCGGGGAATTCGGGCGCCCAATCCAACACAATAAAGCCCGCCATGCTGGCGCGGCGGAAAATCAGATTGAAGTAGTTGCCCGGACCTGAGGGATGACCGCCGGTCTCATACCGGCTGATACCGCCGCATACGACCACGCGCGCGCCGGTTGCAATATTGGCTAGCATATCGTCAAGGATAGAGCCGCCGACATTGTCAAAAATCACGTCAACGCCGCCTGGGCAGTGTTCTTTGATTTGCGCTTTCACATCGCCCGCCTTGTAGTCGATGGCGGCGTCGTAGCCTGCTTCATCGACCAGCCACTTACACTTGTCCGGCCCGCCTGCGATGCCGACGACGCGGCAACCGGCGATTTTGGCCAATTGGCCAACCACGCTGCCCGTCGCGCCTGCTGCGCCTGAGATCAGCACCACGTCGCCCGCGACCGGCTTGCCAACCTTGAAGAAACCGCAATAGGCCGTGAGACCGGTGGTCCCAAGAACCGACAGGACCGCAGTGGGAGACAGCGTGGTCTGAACCTTGGTCAGGCCCTCCCCATCATGCACGTTATGCTCGGTCCAGCCGGTGGTGCCAAAGACGATCTCGCCCACTGCGAATTTTGGATTGTGACTGGCGATCACCTCGCTGATCGCGCCGCCGCGCATCACGTCGCCAATCGCCATCGGAGCGACGTAGTCGGCGATGTTCTCCATCCATCCCTTTTGCGCCGGGTCGAACGAGAGGTAGCGTGTTGCGAGCAGAACTTCACCGTCACGCGGATCCGCAAGCTCGGTTTCGACAAGTTTGAAGTCGTTGTCCTCAATACCGCGGCCTCGCGGGTGGTTGTTGAGCAGCCATTGGCGCGTGGTGGTGGGCATCGCGATCTCTCCTTTGCGAACCTCTTTGGCCTCTAATGCTGATGCAGAGCGCTCCTCTCTACGGGCAAAAGTGTCAGTCGCCGCAGTTCGATGGTCTGGTAACTTCCGGGGCTGAGGAGAAAGATGATGGGTGTTTCAACGCACAAGACCTTCTGCCGCTTCTGCCACGCCAATTGCGCGATGGAGGTCGACGTAGAGGACGGGCGCGTGCTTTCGGTGCGGGGAGATCCCGAAGATCCCGCCTATGGCGGTTACACCTGCATGAAAGGGCGTGAATTGCCCGATTCGCACAACGCCGAACATCGACTAACGCAAAGCCTGGTGCGCGACGCCATGGGTGATTTTCAACCGACGCCGATGCCCGAAACGCTCGCGCATATCGCGGATAGGCTGCGCGGCATCATCGATAAGCACGGGCCGGACGCGGTCGCCGTTTTCATGGGTTCGGGCGGGTATCAGAACAGCGCGGCCTGGGCCGCCTCACACAGTTTTGCGCAAGCCATCGGCTCGAAGCACTTCTTCACCTCGGTGACACTCGACCAACCGGCCAAAGTCTTCACCACCGCGCGGTATGGCCAGTGGTCCGGGGGCACAAACACCTTCTCCGAAAGCGATGTAGCGCTGCTGATCGGCAACAATCCGATCGTTTCGCATTACTCGCCTCCGGGTGGCGTCCCGCCCTTTAGTCCCTCGCGCCGGATCCGCGACCGGCAGGCAGAGGGCATGAAAGTGATCGTCGCCGACCCGCGCGAAAGCGACATTGCCCGCCTCGCCAACATCTATCTTCCCGTCAAACCGGGTGAAGATCCCGCGCTGCTCGCCGGGATGATCAATGTGATCATAAATGAGGAACTCTACGATCGTAATTTCGTCGCCGCGCATGTCGAAGGTTTTGACGAACTGTTGGACGCGGTCCGCCCGATGACGCCGGAAGTCGCCGCAGAGCGCGCTGGGGTCGAGACCGACCAACTGGTCGCGGCGGCGCGCATGTTTGCAACCGGCGCCAAAGGCTGCGCGGTCACTGGGACCGGCCCGGAGATGGCGGGCAACGGCACCTTGACGGAATACTTGGTCGTCTGCCTCAACACGTTGTGCGCGCGCTTCAAACAGGAAGGCGACAAGGCGGGTATCCCGCGTGTTTTTACCCCTCCGATGAGCGATCTGAAAGCGCAAGTGGGTCCGGATCTGCCGATGTTCGGCGCTGAAGGGATGGCAAAGTCGCGCTTCCGTGGCCTTGGTCAGCTCGGCTTCGAGATGCCTTGCAATATCATGGCCGACGAAATTCTGACGCCGGGCGAAGGCCAAATCCGCGCACTGATCAGCGTCGGCGGAAACCCCGTGGTTGGCTTCCCCAATCAGGAGAAGATGGTTCGGGCACTCGATGATCTGGATCTGTTCGTTCAGATTGACCCGTGGCTGAGTGCAAGCGCCCGCCGCGCGGATGTGGTGCTTGCGCCCAAGCAATCGCTGGAACGCGACGACATCACAAACCTCTCCGAATGGTGGCATGAAACCGCCTACGCCCGCTATGTCGAGGCAGTGGCTGAGGCCCCAGGCGATGTGATCGATGAATACGAAATGTTCTGGCATCTCGCGAAGGCGCTGGGCGTGCAAATGGAACTGGGAGGCGGCCCGTTGCCGATGGACACCGAGGAGCCACCCGCCAAAGTCGATTTCCTTGATCTCTCGACCGCCGGGTGCTTGGTTCCTCCCAGCACAGTGCGCGAAGACGCGCGCGCCGCCGGGGGTGCCGCGGTGATCTACGAAGACTTGCATCCCCGAATCGGGCCGGGCGATCCTGCGATGGAAAACCGATTCAACCTCGCTGCGGGCGCTATGCCCGAAGCGCTTCTGCGCTACGCTCAAAACCACACGGTCAAAGCGGGCTATAAGTTTAAGCTGATCAGCCGCCGCTCCAAAGCGCGCTTTAACTCGATCGGCCATCCGCTCGAAAAACTACGCGCAAGAGCCACAACAAACCCGGCCTACGTTCACCCCGACGACATTGCCGAGTTCAATCTCATCGAAGGGGAGATCGTCGCGATCTCCAGCCCACACGCCACCATTCACGGCGTGGTCAAAGCGAGCGACCGGGTGCGACGCGGGCTTGTTTCCATGGCGCACGCCTTTGGCGATGCGCACGCGGACGCCAGCAATGTGCGTGAAATCGGCAGCTCCACAAACCGCCTGACAAGCGACGAGACTGACTACGATCCAATTACGGGTCAGGCTTTGCAAAGCGCCATACCGATCAAGCTGCAGATGATTAAGGAAACCGCGTCGGCAGCAGAGATGGAGAAAGCCTGACATGCCGACCAACCGTCAATATCTCCTCCAGCGCCGCCCTGATGGTGAACCCGTGCCCGACGACTTTGAGCTCGTCGAAACGTCGACGCCCGAGCTGGAGAAGGGGCAATTTCTGATCCGTAATCACTACGCCAGTCTGGACCCTGCGATGCGCGGCTGGATGGACGCGGGTGGCAACTACATGCCCCCGGTTCCGCTCGGTACTTCAATGCGAGCGAGCACTATTGGAGTGGTCGAGGAAAGCCGCGCCGAGGGCTTTGAGCCGGGACAATGGGTCATGGGGCTCAACGCTCTTGAGGATTATTCATTGGGTGTCGCAGGCGGCTTTACGCAGCCGATTGATCACACCCTCGTTCCAAGCGTGACCAATTACCTCTCAATCTTCGGAGCGGTCGGCATGACCGCCTATTTCGGCTTTCTCGAAGTGTGCGAGCCCAAGGAAGGTGAGACCGTGTTGGTTTCCGGGGCTGCGGGCGCGGTTGGCTCGCTTGTTGGGCAGTTGGCCAAGATCCACGGCTGCCGCGCGGTCGGCATTGCGGGAGGCAGCGAGAAATGCGCGAGGCTGATGGAGAAGTACGGGTTTGACGCGGCCATCGACTACAAGGCTTTTGCGCGTGATGACGAAGCCGGTTTGACCGAAGCGATCGCGAAAGCCGCGCCGGATGGTGTCGATGTGATTTTCGAGAATGTTGGCGGGGCAATTCTCGACGCGGGTTTGATGAACCTCAACCTCTTCGCCCGTGTCGGGCTGTGCGGCCTTATCAGCGAATACAACACCGCGCCGCGCGGCGCTCGTAACATCTGGCAACTGATCGTCAAACGCGGACAGATCCGCGGGCTTCTGGTTGCCGACTACGTTGAACGCTTCCCGGAAGGCGCATCAAAAATGGGCGAGTGGGCGGCCGCTGGAAAACTCACGATTGATGAGCATATCGATGAGGGTCTGGAGAACACCTTTGACGCTTTCATGCGGCTTTTTGCAGGGTCGAACCAGGGCAAGATGATCCTCAAAATCGCGACATGATATGGCCCGCGATCTGCTTGTCCTGTCGGGTGGCCACCCCTACGAAGCCGAGCCGTTCGACGCGCTGATCCATTCGCTCGGCGATTGGGAGGTGACGCATCTCGTCCATCCCGAGGCGGAAGAGGCGGTCGCAAAGGGCCGCGCGGCTGAGGCCGATGCGCTGCTCTTCTACGACATGGGTGGTTATATCTTCGCTGATAACGGGCTGACCACGCGTCCGCCCCTTCCCGAATATCGCCGAGCCATCACAGAGCGCTTTGAAAGCGGGCGTGGAGCGGTCGCGCTCCACCACGCACTCGCAGGCTGGGCTCAGTGGCCGCAATGGCACAAATGGCTTGGCGGACAGTTCTTGTACGCTTCAGGTGAATGGCAAGGTCAAGAAATGCCTGACAGCGGTTATCGCCACGAGGTCGAGTACACCGCGCGAATTGTAGCGGCGCATCCGGTCACGGCGGGCCTTCCCGCCAGCTTCCCTGTTCGCGACGAACTCTATCTGTGTCCAATTGCCGAAGATCGCGTCACGCCGCTGATCCAGAGCGAGGGATACGCCATGGTGCGCGACAACTTCTTCTCAGCTGCGCTTGCGGTGAAAGGGCGAATGTTCTCGCGCGAAGGCTGGGACCATCCGTCTGGCTCGGCGCTGATTGGGTGGGAGACCCGCGCACTCGCAGCGCCGCTCATCTATCTGCAATTTGGTGATGGACCGGAAACCTACGCGAACCCGCCCGTGCGCCAACTTATCGTCAACGCGCTGGAATACACGTCACAAGGAGCCGACGTATGACCCCGACTGAGAGTGTTGAGAGTTTCATCAACCATTGGAATGACAGCGACATGGACGCCATGTTTGCGATGTGCGCTGAGGATATTGTCTGGCACAACATGCCGATGGCCCCGATCGAAGGGAAAACCGCCATGCGCGTTGCGCTTGGTGGCATGATGGCCAGCGTCAAAGGGTGCGATTGGGAGATCCTTTCCATTGCGTCCAACGGTAACACCGTCCTGACAGAAAGGATCGACGCCTTCGACCTTGAATCCGGCAAACGCGCATCTGTGCGTGTCATGGGGACGTTCGAACTCGATCGCTCCGGCAAGATCACGCGCTGGCGCGATTACTTCGACATGGCGGAATTCCAGCGCGAGTTCGCCCCGTGATAGGGTGGCCAGCCATCGCAAGGCACTAACACATTCGCGCATCGCATGATGCGCCGCGATGGTTAGAATCCCTAAGAGATTTTCATCGGGATCGGAGTCTTTCATGAACAAGCCTGCCGCGATCAAGGACACCAGTGTCTTTGCGCCGGAAACCCTGCTGCAGCCTTGGGAGTACTATCGGGCAATCCACGATGCCGGGATCGATGTCGAGCACCTGCCCGAGATGAACACCTTTGTCGTTTACAGCTACGATTTGTGCAGCGAAGCGACCTCGAAGCCTGATATTTTCTCAAACGACTTCAGTGTGTTGATGGGTCGCGAACACGATGAAGAGATCGTGGCCATTTTGGCCGAAGGCTGGCCGGACGAGCAAACTCTGCTCACCGCCGATGCGCCCGTGCACACACGCAATCGCAAGCTGGTCAACCTAGCCTTTTCGATGAAGCGCGTGAACGCGATTGAGGAAACCATGCGCGGCAAGTCGATCGCGCTGATCGAAGCCTTTGCCAACAAAGGCGCGTGCGAGTTTGTCGAGGAATTCGCGATTCCGCTACCCGTGTATATGATTGCGGGGCAAATCGGGCTCGACACCGACATCAAGCAGGTCAAGAAATGGTCTGACGCGGCGGTCGATCGGTTCAGCCAAATGGTCGATCACGAGCGCAAGAAAGAATGCGCGCGTAGCCTGGTTGAATACCAGCACTACATGAAGAGCAAGATTGATGAGCGCCGGGCCGATGGCGGCGATGATCTGCTTGCCGACTTGGTCGCTGCCAAGGTCGAAGGGGAAACCCCGCTGACCGATCCAGAGATTATGTCGATCATGCAGCAGTTTATGGTCGCCGGGAACGAGACCACCACCTCAACCCTTGCCGGATGCCTGCTGCAATTGATCCGCAACCCTGATCAAATGGCAAAAGCCAAAGCCGCCGCGGGCGGCCGCGATCCCAAGCTGATCATGAACATGATCGAAGAGGCGCTGCGCTACGAAACGCCCACATCGGGGATGTGGCGCATCGTCAAAGAGGACACTCAGCTGGGCGAGCACACGCTTCCAGCTGGATCAATCGCGCAATTGCGCTACGCCGCAGCCAACCGCGATCCGAGCAAATTCGAAGATCCGGATAAGTTCGACATTGAGCGCAAGAACGCGCGCGCGCACCTCGCCTTTGGCAAGGGGCCGCATATGTGCGTGGGCAATATGCTCAGCCGCAAGGAAATGCTGGTCGCCTTTGACGAATTGCTTGAGCGGCTCGATGGGTTCGCCGTGTCGAATGAGAATGAAATCGAGGTTCTCCAGAACATCCTATTGCGCGGCGTCATCAAGCTGCCCATCACGTTCTCTCAGAAGGCCTGATCGCGATGAACTTTGATCTTTCCGAAGAGCAGGAGATGTTCTGCGACTCGGTGAAGCGCTTTGCCGCGCCAATCGATGTCGAAGCGCGGCGCAGATTGCGGCTCTCGCCCACAGGCTATGACCGCGATCGCTGGCAAAAGCTTGCTGAGCTTGGCCTGATTGCTCTGGCTGTGCCCGAAGAGGACGGCGGCATGGGCGGTTCGCCGGTTGATCTGGCGCTAGTGCACGAAGCTATCGGCAAAGCCAATTCACCCGATCCGTTGCTTGAACACGGGGTTCTGCCGGCTTGCTTGCTGGAAGGGCATGAGGCCCTTGAGAGCGTTTTGAGCGGAGAGCGGATCGCAACCCTAGCCTGGGCCGAACGCTCGCAGCGCTTCAGTCTCACGCCCGTCGGTGTGACAGCCGAAGCGAGCGGCGATGGTTTCATCATCTCAGGCGAGAAGACCTTTGTCATGGGTGGACTGCTTGCCGATCTCTTCCTTGTGACGGCCAGTCTCGAAGGGGAGACGGCGGTGTTCGCGGTTCCAGCGCATGCACCAGGGATAGATCAGCGCGCCTATCGCCTGACCGACGGCAGCATCGCGTGTGAGATCCGGCTCACTCGGGTTGCTGTCGGACGATTGGCGCGGCTCAATCACGATGCCGCTTCGCTGGCGCACATCGTGTCGACCCTTCGCCTGTGCTCAGCCGCCGAGTTGGTAGGCCTTGGCCAACGCTTGCTCGACGATACGCTCGTCTTTGTTAAGGAGCGCGAGCAGTTTGGCGTCGCCATTGGCACATTCCAGGCCCTTCAGCATCGCCTTGTTGAGGCCTACGCTCGTCTCGAACAGTCACGGTCGATGCTCTATCGCGCAGCGCTTAGCGATCCATCTTCTGCCTTGGAATGGTCCAAGGCCGCCGCTGGGGCAAAGGCCTTCATCACAGAAAATATCGACGCGATCAGCCGTGAAGCGGTTCAGATGCACGGGGGCATGGGGATCACCGACGAATTGGCGATTGGCCACGCGATGAAACGGGCCCTGGTGCTCGGCCGCCTGTTCGGCGACGCCGAAAGCGTTCTCGCCGAATACGCGCACGCGGCCTGAAGAGAGCGCAACGGATGGCTGAAAAGATCGACCCAGACCTTTGGAGTGAGGGGCCCAATCCGCAATTGATGGGCGGTCGCCTCCCCTCAGGTGAGATCGTGTTCCCTATGCCCGTGGGCGACGCTGCGCGCGATGTGGAGCCATACAAACTCTCGCGCACGGGCACGCTTTGGTCCTGGACCACGCAAGGCTTCCTGCCCAAGGAACCGTATATCGGTCCTGGGTCAAACGAAGGCCCCAATGGCGAACCATCGCCGCCCGACTTCCAGCCTTTCCTTCTTGGCTATGTCGAACTTCCGGGCGAAGTGATTGTCGAAAGCCGAATTGTCGACGCAGCGCTTGAAGACCTGAGCCTGAACATACCGGTCGAGTTCTGCATCGTGCCGTTTAGCAATCGCCACGACACCTACGCGTTTCGACCCATTGCCGCTCAACAGGAGGACACTGCATGAGCGAGAACGTCTACATCATCGGCGCGGGCATTCACCCCTTTGGCCGCACGCAGGAGCGATCAGGCCGCGAGCAGGGGGTGTACGCCGTGCGCCAGGCGCTCGAGGATGCCGGGCTCGAATGGGCCGATATCGAATGCGCGTATGGCGGATCTGCCGCAGCGGGCAACGCCGACATCATGGTCAACGAATTGGGCCTGACAGCCCTCCCCTTTGTCAATGTCGCGAATGGCTGTGCCACCGGGGGCAGCGCTATCGCATCAGCCCAGCAAGCGGTCGCGAGCGGTATGTACGACCTCGCGCTGGCGGTCGGTTTTGACAAACACCCGCGCGGCGCCTTCAACGCCCAGCCCGCCGATTATGGCTTGCCTGAATGGTACGGCGAAACGGGCATGATGCTGACGACGCAATTCTTTGCGCTAAAGATTCAGCGCTATATGCAATTGCACGGCATCAGCCGGACGACGCTTGGCCGCGTGGCCGAAAAGGCCTTCCGCAACGGGGCCAAGGCGCCGCACGCGTGGCGCCGCTCGCCGATCGATCTCGAAACGATCATGAACGCCCCAATGATCAACGATCCCCTGACCAAGTTCATGTTCTGCTCACCCGCTGAAGGGGGCGTGGCCTTGATCCTTGCGAGCGAAAAGAAGGCGCGTGAATTGGGGGCGCTGGGCGATGGCAAATCAGTCAAGATTGCCAAAGTCGCCTTCAAGACCCGTCCGCCTGACAGTTTCGAAGTCTTCCAGGCTGGCATCAGCATCAAGGAAGGCGGTAAACCCACTGTGCTCGCGGCGCGGGCTGCTTTCGAAGGCGCCGGGATTGGCCCCGAAGACATCGACGTCGCGCAGCTCCAGGACACCGAAAGCGGAGCGGAAATTATGCATATGGCCGAGAACGGCTTCTGCAAAGATGGCGATCAGGAGGAATGGCTCGCCAATGGCTGGTCGGAAGTCGACGGCAAATTGCCGATCAACACTGATGGCGGCTGCCTAGCCTGCGGCGAACCAATCGGTGCATCGGGCTTGAGGCAGGTCTATGAGAATGTTGAGCAGTTGCGCGGACGCGCGGGCGAACGGCAGGTGTCGGGCCGCGATGGCGATGGTCCCAAGACCGCCTACAGCCACGTCTACGGTGCGCCCGGCATTTCCGCTGTTGCGATTATGGAGCGGTGAGCATGGGTAGGATGACCGACAAGGTCGCGCTGGTCACCGGGGGCGCGGAAGGCATAGGAGCCACCGTGGGTCGGATGATCGTCGCTGAAGGCGGCGAGGCGCTGCTGTGTGACGTGCAGATCGATAAGGCTCGGGCGCTCGCTGATGAACTGGGCGAGAACGCCGCGGCTTTCGAGCTGGATGTACGCGACCTCGACCAATGGTACGCGGCGGTCAAAGCTGCGCAGGAGCGGTTCGGCAAGCTCAACGTGCTGTGCAACGTCGCTGGAATTTCCGAGCCTGGGATCGTGACCGATGTTGATCTCGACAGTTGGAATCGCACAATCGATATCAATCTCAACGGCCCGTTCTACGGATGCCGAGCCGCGATTCCGGCGATGGAGGCTGCGGGGGAGCCGGGCGCGATCGTCAATATCGGCTCGATGATCGCGATGCGCGCCGCTGCGTTTGTTGCGGCCTATTCCGCGTCGAAAGCTGGGCTGCTAGGGCTCACTCGCTCGGTCGCGCTGGACTTGGCCGAACGCGGCCTGCCGATCCGCGCAAATATGGTTCACCCTGGCGCGATCCGCACGCCAATGTATGATCGCTATAAGTATTCCGGCGTCGACACACCCGAAAACATTGAAACCAACTTTGCTGCTACACACCCGATGAACCGGATCGGCGAGCCCGAAGAGGTGGCCAAAGCGGTGGTCTTCCTCGCCAGCGACGAAGCGAGTTTCACCACAGGCTGCGATTTCACGGTCGATGGCGGCGGATCGATAAGGAGCTAGGCGGCATGACTGAAACCACCAGTGAACGCATCGACGCGCACTTCATTATCGGCGGCAAGTACCACGATATGGACACCCCGCGCATTGAGATACTCAAACTGCTCGCCGAACATCCGCGCATCCGGACGACGGTAGCGTGCGACTTTTCGGGGCTTGAGCGGCTAGAGCAGTGCCGGTTCTTGATAACTTACACAGTCGACGAGGTGCCGACCCAAGAGCAAGCTGAGTATCTCCAAGCCTGGGTCGAAGGAGGTGGAAAGTATCTGGCGCTCCACGGCACAAACTCGATACTCGCCTTTCGCGAGGACGGCTTGGTGGACGCACCGGATGACACCACCGGTTTTATGGCATTGCTCGGCACGCAGTTCAAAGCGCACCCGCCCATCGGGCCATTCGAAGTTGAAGTCGTCGATGGGGATCACGAACTGACGAGCGGGATCAGCAACTTTGAAGTGGTGGACGAACTCTACATCACCAAGATCACCAATGACATAAACGTCTTGATGCAGACCACCTTCGAAGGCGAAGCGACAGGATTTGTGGACTCTGACTGGCCCGAAACCAAAGTGCCGATCCTCTACACCCGTGACGTCGGCAAGGGTGAGATCGTGTACAACATCCTTGGCCATTGCCGGGGGCATTACGACCTTCCGGGCATGGCCGATTTCTATCCGCACAAGGAAATGTGCGCGTGGAATTACGACGTTTTCTATGAGATGCTGCGTCGCGCCATTCTTTGGGCGATGCGCGAAGAGGCGCTTGAGCCAGCGCAATAGGGACGCTTGACGATATGGATATGGACTTCTCTCCTGCAGACGCGGCCTTCCGCGAGGAAGTGCGCGACTTTCTGGCGGAAAAACTGCCCCAGCACCTGCGCGACGGCGCGCGGCGCACGCCAGGAGTTTTTGTTGAGCCCGATATTGGAATGGAATGGCACCGCATCCTTTATGAAAAAGGGTGGGTCGCGCCGCACTGGCCAAAGGAGGACGGCGGCACCGGATGGACTCCGACCCAGCGGTTTATCTTTGACAAAGAGAGCGCGCTGGCCGGAGCACCTGGCCTTCCTGTCCTGGCTCTGAAGCTTGTCGGGCCCGTCATCTGTGCGTTTGGCACACCCGAGCAGAAGGCGCGTTTCCTTCCGCGGATCCTTTCCGGCGAAGACTATTGGTGCCAAGGCTATTCAGAGCCGGGCAGCGGATCGGATCTCGCCAGCCTCAAGACGTCAGCGCGCATCGAAGGCGATGAATATGTCGTCAACGGCTCCAAAATCTGGACGACGCACGCCCATCACGCCAACTGGATTTTCGCCTTGGTGCGTACGAACGCCGAAGTGCGCCCCCAGGCCGGCATTACTTTCCTTTTGATGCCCATGGATCAGGAAGGCGTTGAGGTGTCGCCGATCCATTCAATGTCAGGCGATCACGAAGTCAACGCGGTCTTCTTCAGCGACGCCAAGAGCCATGTCGACAATCGTATCGGCGAAGAAGGTCAGGGCTGGAGCATCGCCAAGTTCTTGCTTGAAAATGAGCGAGGTGGATCGTGCCATGCTCCGAGGTTGCTTCAGTCGATTGATACGCTGGCTGAGCTCGCGCAATCGCAGCCTTCGGGCGTGAACGGTGCGATCGCTCATGACCCTCGCTTTCGCGACAGGCTGGCGCGGGCTCGGCTGGACGCCGAAGCCTTGGAGTTCACCGAGCTGCGCATCCTCGCCGAGTTGGCCAAGGGGCGCCCGCCCGGCCCGCAGACCTCGCTTGTCAAATTGCTGGCGTCCAATATCGGCCAGGAAGTGGACACCTTGCGGGTCAACCTATTGGGCACTGACGCGCTGCAATTGCCGCTCGAGCGTCCGCTTTATGGCAATGAAAGTCCCGAACCTGTCGGCAGCGAGATGGCTCAGACCGCGATGGGTCGTTACCTCAACAATCGCGCGGCCACGATCTTTGGCGGCTCGGATGAGGTGCAAAAGAACATTATTGCCAAGACTGTGCTCGGCCTTTGATCCAAGCGCTCTCAATCCACTCTCGAAGAAAGACGCTCTGAATGGACGTTTCGAAGTTAATGTTCCGCCAAGGGCTTATGGGCGGAGCCCGGATACTGGTGACCGGCGGCGGCACGGGCCTTGGCAAGGAAATGTCCGAAGCGTTCCTTAAACTGGGCGCCACCGTCTACATTTGCGGGCGGCGTCAGAACAAGCTGGACGAATGCGCTGCTGAGTTGATGGAAAAGCACGGCGGCAAGGTTGTCGCCCACGCCTGCGACATCCGCGATCCCGATGCGATCCACGCTATGGTCGATGCGATCTGGGCCGATGGTGGCGCGCTAACCGGGGTGGTCAATAACGCGGCGGGCAATTTCATCAGCCGCACCGAAGATCTCTCGGTCAACGGCTTTAACGCGATTGCGGATATTGTGATGCGCGGTACATTTTATGTAACGCTTGATGTGGGCAAACGTCTCATCGCGGAAGGGAAGAAGGCGAGCTTCCTGTCGATCCTGACAACCTGGGTTTGGTCCGGCAGCGCCTTTGTCGTGCCTAGCGCGATGTCGAAGACCGCGATCAACGCGATGACACAAAGCCTGGCGACCGAATGGGGGCGCTACGGTCTGCGCTTTAACGCGATCAACCCCGGACTCTTCCCGACCAAGGGCATGAGCGCGCGACTGCACCCAGGCGGAAGCGGCGGAAATTCCGGCAACGAAATGAACCCCATGGGACGCGCTGGCGAAATGCACGAAATCGGAAATCTCGCCGTTTTCCTGATGGGCCCCGGAGCGGAATATGTGAACGGGCAAACGATTGCGATCGACGGCGCGGGCTACCAAGCCAATGGCGGCACCTTCTACCCCATGCTCCAAGGACTTGGCGACGCGGAGTGGGAGCAAATGCGCGCCATGATCAAAGGCACCAACGACAAGGACAAGGCCGACCGCGCGACGGGTTGAGCCGTCGGCTCAGCCGCGTGGCGGCATGCCATGCACCATCGTCAAAAATTTGAGGTTTGTCCCGGCGCGGCGATGCTCCGAGAGTGCCTGATAGTCCGGATCATCGTACCAGGCCTTGGCCGCCGCCTCGTTGGGAAAACGCCAGACGACGACGCGCCCGTCCAACGCGGACGACCCTTCCAGCGTTTCCGGAGCGTCATCAAAGGTAATGAACTCGCCGCCATGCTTCTTCAGGATCGGGAAAAAGCCCTTTTCATAAAGACGGTAGGTCTCTGCATCCGCGATAGTGAAATTGGCGATCATGATCACGGGCGTCTCGGTCATTGTTTTCCTTTCGCGCGGGCCTAGCCCGCAGCCTCGTCGGCCAGTTTTTGCGCGACCTTATAGTCTGGCTTTCCGTTGTTAAGCCTCAAGGACTGGCTCGTCATCACGTAAAGACGCGGGATCTTGTAGCCCGCCAAGCCGTCTCGTGCGCAGCTGTCGAGCGCCTCTTCGCGTACGTCTCCTTCGGGTTGGACCACCGCGACGACCTTGCGGCCAAAGCGCGGATCGGGAAGGCTGACGACGCGCGCGTCTTTTACCCCGGGATGTTCGAGGAGCACAGCCTCGACCTCTTCGGGGAAGACCTTCTCGCCGCCAGTGTTGATGCACAGATTGTCGCGCCCAATGAACTCCAGCGAACCGTCGGCCGCCCAGCGCGCGCGATCGCCGGTCATAAGCCAGCGCTTGCCATCAATTACGGGGAAGGTCTGGGCGTTCTTTTCGTCCTCGCCAAGGTAGCCGAGCGGCAAAGGGCCGGTTCGCGCCACGATGCCGACGCCGTCGCTATCCCGCTCAATCTCTTTGAGGTTTTCGTCAAACAGCTTGGTTTCGCGCCCAGGCAACGCGGAGAATTTCCCGCCCCCCGTCGACCCGGCGGCGGTTGTAATAACGACGGCTGTGCCCGAACTCTCGCTTGATCCGAGCGCGTCAATGACGACCAAATGCGGCGCGTGCTTTATCAGGCGCTGCTTAAGGTCGGCCGAAAAAATCGCTCCGGAACTGGTCACATTGCGCAGGGTTGCCAACGCTTCAGCGCTATCGGGCCGTGTGTCGAGCTCGTTCGCGATGGGTAAGGCAAACGCGTCTCCAACAATAAAAATTCCCCTTGCGCCAATTCGCGCGACTTCATCGATAGCGAGGCCCGCGTCGAACTTGGCGGACGGCAGCAGCGCCAGCGTGCCGCCCTTCAGGAGGTGAATAACGCCGGTGAACTGACCCGCGCCGTGCATTAAAGGGCTGAGCAAGAGAAGCGGCGATGCCGTTGCCGGATGACTAGGGTCAATCCTTGTAGCCTCGGCAACATGAGCCGCAAAAGACGTCGCAACAAATGGCGGGGAATCTGGCCCTCTTTGCCAGACCGAGACGCTAAACGCCTGCCAAGCTTCGATCATTGGCCACATCACCGCCTTTGGCATGCCGGTTGTCCCGCCAGTAGCGGTGAGGAACAGCGCCTCCCGATCTTCGTGGATAGTGAAATCGGCGGGCAGTTCGTGTGCCTGCATTGCCTCCCAGTCCGGCGATCCCACATTTACGCTCAGCGTGCCACTTGGCATGGCAGCGATGCCTGGCTCAGCAAAGTCGCTCTCGGTAAAAAGGGCGCGTAGACAAAAACGAGCAAAGATATCCTCCAGCTCGCGAGCTTTGTAGTGGTAGTTGACATTAACCGGCGTGACCCCGGCCTTCACACAGCCAAAGTAGGCGAGCAGATAGTCTGGCGTGTTGCGCAACATCTGCCCGGCAACATCACCTGGCTTTAGGCCCTTCGCATGCAAGGCGGCAGCGATGGCATCGGTTTTTGTATCGAGCTCCGCCCAAGTCAGAACGCGCTCACCCTGCACGATTGCTGGACGTTCGGGCTCGATCGATGCCGCAAGCGCCTTGAGCGCGAAACCGAAATTCTCACCAAACCACATGCCACGCTCCCGCAACGATCCTATCGGCAGCCTTTGGTTTTGCCGACTATTCCGCAAAAATTCCGCCTAACCGGCGTTTGACCACAATTCCCCTACGTAAAGTGTGAGGCATTTGGACAAAAATGAGGTATCATCCGGAATCGGGAAGAGCAGGAGAGGAGAGAGCCGCAAATGGCCACCAACGTAGTCGAGCTTCGCACGCCTCAGGGCAAAGAGACCATGGAGCGTCTGCTCCAGCAGGTTACCATTGGCTGCACAGAAGACATTTATGACGCCGCGCAAGCGCTGGCGCGAATTGCGCAAGAACGCGGAATGCAGGTTGCCGTGTGCGACGACATTTCATCTAAGGAGCCAATGGTCGACGCTGATGGCACTATTTTGAACGCCGACGTTTTTCGTTGGCTCGATGATGGGGCGCGCTGGTGGGAGGATCATCGCCTCGCTCTGCATTCGCCGCTTCCGCGCGCTTGTCGCTACGAGAGCGAGCCATTTTGGGTGAATCAGCACGGGTTCAACACGCATTGGCGCAACTCGTATCTGGACGAACTCGACTTGTCGGATTTTGAGCGACGTTCGTTGTGCAAGGCGGCGATAGTAATACCGGTTCATCTGCCGTTCGGTCAGATTTCCGCGAGCAGCTTCATCAGCGTAGATCGCGATCGCGAAGATCTATCGGATGAGTTTGCGCTTTACGGCACCCTTTTCGCGCAAGTGATCCAACGTTTTGTAGCCGGCTATGTCCAAGCGCATCGCACCAAGCGGCGCATTCCGTCGGACTGCGTTTTGTCAAAGCGCGAGGTTGAATGCTTGCGCTGGGCCGCGATTGGCAAGACCGACCGCGAAATCAGCATGATCCTGGAACGCAGCCACGCTACGATCCGCTATCATATCCACCGCGCTGGCGAGAAACTTGAAAGCGTGAACCGCGCTCAGACGATCTTCAAAGCGGGCCAATTGGGGTATCTCGGGGCGTCTGACTGATTGGAATTGGGGGCGTTTGTTCCCTCATATGCCCATGACAGGGAGGAAACTTCAAGGCGGGCGCTTAGTGTACCCTTACGCCCGCCGCGCGGCCTTCAACGTCACAATCAACCGAGCTTTCGCAAAGGCTCGCGGCCGTCCCATCCAATGCCCGCTTGCTTAATCATCTCGAACAAGGCCGGACTTTCTGGGCTGGGCTGGAGAATTTCCACCAGGCTCCCCGCGCCCGGCCCCGGATCGACGTAGATGACGCGGCTTTCTCCAAGTGAGCCTTCGATTAGCACTTCGGCCCCGCTGGCCTCGCTGGCGATATAGGCCTCGCCGATGTCATCAACCAATAAGCAGGTGTGATGCAACCCGCCCCCCAACCCGTCAGCGTATTCGCCAGTGTAAATCGAGGGGTGCGTGTCGCGCGGGCGGATGAGCTCGACCTGCAGGTCCCCCCAATAGGCCAGCGCGAGGTCGAAATGCGCATCGGTCGGTTTGCCTTTGTATTTCATCCCTTCGAGGTGAATTCCTTCCATAAGAAAGAACGGGCCGACCCCCATTGTCTGAGTCCAATGGGCCACGGCCGCCCCAAAATCCGTCGGGACAAAGGCAATCTGCATGATCTCGCCAAGGCTTGCGATGCCGGTTCGCACTGTCATTTTCGCTCTTCCCACTCTCGAATCCGCTAGGGCAATTCTCGCTAAGCTTGTGCGATAACCGACGATGCGAACACTCCACAAAGTGCGAGGCCTACGCCCCGCCGTGCGCAAAATGGGATCAAAATGAGGGTGCAATCATGAATGAGATCAAGGATCTGGACAGGGATAGCCGTTGCCCCGGATTGAGCTACACCGACATGTTGAACGGGGATACGCGCACACCGCCCGATTACCTCTTTGAGGAAACAAATCTTGAAATGTCGGATGATCCCATCCCTGTGAGCGCGTATATCTCGGAGGATTACGCAAAGGCAGAACGCGAGAAAATGTGGCCCAATGTGTGGCAGTTTGCCGCGCGCGAAGATGAAATGCCCGACCCGGGCGACACCGTGGTCTACAACATCAACGACAAGAGCTTCCTGCTGGTTCGGCAGAAGGACGGCGCCGTAAAGGCGTTCTATAACGCCTGCCTGCATCGCGGTCGCAAGCTGCGCACGGAATGCGGTCCCTCGATCCAATTGCGCTGCCCTTTTCATGGGTTCACCTGGCGCAATGACGGATCGCTTAAAGAAATCCCGTCCAACTGGGACTTCAAGCATCTCAAAGGCAAGGACATGGATCTGCCTGAGGCGCGCGTTGAGTTGTGGCAGGGTTTCGTAATGATCACCGAGAACCACGACCTACCCGATTTCAAAACCTGGCTTGGACCGGCGGCCGAGCACTATGAGCGCTACGATTTTGAAAACCGCTACACCGGTATGTGGGTGCAAAAGAAGTTTCCCGCCAATTGGAAGGCCACCGCAGAGGCCTTCATGGAAGCCTGGCATTCGATCACCACGCACCCGCAGTTGCTCGGCTTTCTGGGCGATGCCAACACGCGCTACGATCTGATCGGTGATCACTTCAACCGGGCGATCACGCCCTCGGGCGTGCTAAGCCCCCATATTAAAGGCAAGGGCTCCGATTACGTGCTTGAGAAAATGAACGAATTCTCAGGCGGCGATGATGCCGAAACCAACCGTCGTTTCAACGCGAGCGAGGGCGAAGCCGGCTTTGACCCAGAAGACCCTCTGGCCGCGCGGCGCGTCCTCGCCGAGGCCGGTCGCCAGGGATTTACCGAGCAATACGGATATGACTATTCGGACGCTTCGGACAGCGAAATCCTCGACAATTTTACTTACAATATCTTCCCCAATTTCGCCCCATGGATCGGATTCCTGCCCACGCTCGTCTATCGCTGGTTGCCTGGTGAAACCTGTGATGAAAGCATCATGGAAATCCGCCTGCTCTTCCCCACGCCCAAGGGCGAGGAACGCCCCCGCGCGGTGGAGATGACCTACATTCCCGATGGTGAGCCGTTCTCGAGCGCAGCGGACAAGATGGGCCCGCAGCTCGCCAATGTGTTCGATCAAGACATGGCCAACCTGCCCTATGTGCAAGAGGGTATGAAGACGCTCAAAAGTGGGCAGATGGAATTGGGCACCTATCAGGAAAGCCGAGTGCGCCACTTTTACGAGACCATGCAGAAATACCTGAACGGCAAGGTGCCAGCGTAAGAGCGGGGCGCGGCAAACTCAGAACTGCAAAGAAGTGGGGCGCGCCAAGATATCGGCTCGCTATTCGATCGTACCGATCAAATCGCCGACCTTATAGGTTTCCCCCTCTTCGCCCGTCGGCCGAATAACGCCGCTGGCCTGGGCTTCGATCTCAACGGTCGTCTTGTCGGTTTCGGCGGTGTAGATGATCTCTCCCTTCGTCACCGTCTCGCCGTCTCCGAACATCCACTCGGCCAGCACAACCTCGGTCGCGCTCATGCCAAGCTTTGGAATGCGGATTTCTTCAGCCATGCAGGTCAGTCCCTTCCCATCGACGCTTTGATCTGTTCAACAATCTCACCCTTGGTCGGGATCCAGGCCTGTTCGAGATGCGTGGCGAAAGGGACGGCGGCGAAGGTGCCGCCAATGCGGCGTACCGGGCCTTTGAGATCACCCCAGCATTTCTCCTGGATGTTGGCAGCAAGTTCAGCGCCGGTCCCGAACGGCCGCACCGCTTCGTGCAAAGTGAGGGCGCGGCCCGTTTTTCGCACGCTCGCCAGCACAGTGGCTTCGTCATAAGGCGCGATCGTGCGCAAATCGACGACCTCTGCGCTGATGCCTTCTTTCTCGAGCTCGCCAGCGACCTCAAGCGCGTCCAACACTGTGCGCCCGTAGGTGATAAGGCTGATGTCCGAACCCTCCTTGGGAACCGAGGCCTTGCCCAATGGCACACGATAATCAACGCCGGGATCTTCCGACTTGAGATTGTAGCAAAGGATATTCTCGATAAAGACGACCGGGTCGTTTGCCTCGATTGCGGAGCGCATCAAGCCGCGCGCGTCCGCAGCGTTGGATGGGGTCACCACATGCATGCCCGCGACATGTGCGAACCACGCCTCCAGCATGTCGGAGTGTTGCCCCCCAAAGCCCACTCCAACGCCCGTCGTGGTGCGGATCACGATCGGGCACGGGGTCTGACCGCCACTCATAAACCGCAGTTTCGCCGCGTGGTTGACGATTTGGTCCATGCAAACGCCGACAAAGTTCATCAGCATAATTTCAGCAATGGGACGTTGCCCTGCCAGGGCCGCGCCAACGGCTGCGCCAATAATCGCCGTCTCGGAAATGGGCGTCGCGCGGATACGATTCTCGCCATACTTCTCCGTCAGGCCCGAGGTGATCTTGAAAACCCCACCACCCTGCTTCGCCGCAACATCCTCGCCTAGACAAAACACGCCATCATCTACGGCCATAGCCTCATCGATGGCCTTGTTGAGGGCCTCGGTCATAGTGATCTCAGCCATTAAGCCGTCTCCTCAAGCACGTCTTTGTAGATTTCGTCGGTGTCCGGAAGCGGCGCGTCGAGCGCGTGCCGGACAGCAGCGTCGATATCGGCGTCGATCTGGGCAACGACCGCGTCGAGTTCTTCCTCGGTGAATTGGCGTTCCAGCATCACCTTGCGCAGCTTGGGCAGCGGGTCCTCCGCCTGCATCTCCGCGAGGTGCTCCTCGGGCATGTACGAGAAGTCCGAGCCAAAGAAGTGTCCCATCATGCGGTAACACATGGCCTCGACCAGGACCGGTCCCTTGCCGCTGCGGGCGTGCTCGACGGCTTCTTCCATCGCGGGGTAGATCTGGTTCACATCGTTGCCATCGACGGTGCCGCCTTTCATCCCGTAGGCTGCCGCGCGGCTCCCGATATTGGGGCTGTCGGTGTGGTCAGCGTAGGCTGTGTGTTCGCCATAACGGTTGTTCTGGCACAGGAAGATGACGGGCAGTTTGTAGAGCTGCGCCATGTTCATCGCTTCGTGGAAGCCGCCAATATTGGCCGCGCCGTCGCCAAAGCTGACCAGCGTCACCTTGCCATCGCCGTTATTCTGGCTCGCCATCGCAAGCCCGTTGGCGATCGGCAAGCCGCTGCCTACGACGCCGGTCGTCACCATGATCCCGGTGTCGGGATCGGTGATGTGCATCGTACCGCCTTTGCCTTTGCAGGTGCCCGTGGCTTTGCCGAGGCATTCGCCCCACCACTTTTCCATCGGGATGCCCTTGGCCGTCTGTTCGCCCTGGCCGCGATAGGTGCACACGACGTAGTCTTCGGGCTCAAGCGCAGCCATGGCGGCGGCCGAGACCAGTTCTTGCCCACGCACGCAGTAGTACATCACGGCGACCTTGCCCTGCATCAGCAGCTCGCGGAACTTCTCATCCGTTCGGTTCACCTTCATCGTGCGGGTGTAAATATCGAGCAGCTTCTTGCGATCGATTTCAGCCATTGGATCGGGCCTTTCAGAATTGGAATGGGCAGAGGCGAAGCGCCAAGATCAGAACTGGACGCGCTGCGTAAAGCCGCCGTCGATCACGATGTTTGATCCCGTCATGTACGGTACGGCTGGGCTCGCCACGAAGACGATGCCCTTGGCGACCTCTTCGTCGTTGCCGAACCGTCCCATCGGCATTTTCGCCAGCGTGCCCTCGTAAAGCTCGGGCATCACGCCTTTGATCACCTCCCAGTTGCCTCCGGGATATTCAATCGCGCCGGGCGACACTGTGTTCACCCGGATGCCTTGCGGGGCGAGCGCCTGCGAGAGCTGCGAACCGTAAGTGATCAGCGCGGCTTTGAGCGCGTTAAAGGCTTGCGGTTGGATAAAGGTTTCGAGCGCCGCGGTCGAACTCATGAAGACGATCGAGCCGCTGTCGGACTGCGCGAGATGCGGCGTGAGAACCTCTACCGCGTTGACTGCCCCCATAATGTCCATGTCGAGGGCGTTTTGCCAATCGCCGGTACCGCCTGTGCCAGAACTCGATGCGGTGTGGATGAAGATATCGCACCCACCAAGCTCCGCGGCGGCCTTTTCCAGCCAGGCTTTGTAAGCGTCGCCCCCGGAAGCCATATCGAACACTTCAGCGAAAACCTTGCCCGACCCAGCGGCACCGATTTCACTTTTTGCCGCTTCGATCTTGTCATCCTTTCGGCTGAAGAACGCGACATCTGCGCCTTCGGCAGCGAAAAGCTTGAGTGACGCAAGCCCCAGCCCGTGCGCGCCGCCATTCATAATGACTTTCTTCCCGTGAAGTCCCAGGTCCATCGCTCACTCTCCCATTGGTCTTGAATTCCAGAGTCAGGGATAGCGGAGCATGACGCACAAGCGCACTCGTCAAAAATGGGGAGGTGCCAATGGGATCGGGAAGGCGCGAATGCGCTCAGACCACCGATAGGTGATGGGTGCTTGTGACTAATAGTTTTTGCAATGACCCAGACCCACAGGCGTCATCTAGGAAAGGTCACGCCACGACGTCGACCGTCATGAACGCATCGGACCGCAGGGATGAAGACAGCTCTTGTAACAGGAGGCGGTAGCGGAATTGGCCGAGAGCTGGTGCGTTTGTTTGCGCGACAAGGCTATCAGATCGTGGTGTTCAGCCTCGTGCAGGACGAGTTGGATGCGCTCCAAACGGGATTGGAACGCTCGCTGTGCCCGGAAAACATCCACCTCTTCCAAATGGACCTTTCCCAGCCCGATGCCGCCGCTCGCCTATTGGAAGTCTGCGAGGTCAACGGGCTGGAAATCGATATATTGGTGAACAATGCTGGCTTTGCCCTGTGGGGTGAATGCGTGGAGCAGGACCCTAAAAAGCTCCGCTCAATGATGCAGCTCAACATTGCGACCTTGACCGAGCTCAGTCAGCAACTTGGGCAGAAAATGAAAGCGCGAAAGGGTGGTAAAATCTTGAATATTGGCTCGACGCTTGGCGTTTCTCCGGTCCCGGTGGCCGCCGCGTATGGCGCGACCAAAGCTTACGTGAATTCGTTCAGTGTCGCGCTTTCGCTAGAACTTGCGCCTTACGGCGTACAGGTTTCGGTGGTCGAACCATTTCTTACGAACACGAACTTCCTCAACTATTCGCTACAAAACTCACCCACCAAGCTTGATGCGCAGCGCAAAGACGAAAGCATCGCGCAAGCGAACAAGCTAGCGCATTCTCCTGAAAGGGTGGCTCAGGACGCGTACCAAGGCCTTATGACGGGGAAAACGATCATCATGCCGGGACCATTAATCCGGCTGATTTTTTTGGTTCAACCGGGTAAGATCGCAAAAGTCGGTTGCAAGGACATTCTACAAATTCTTTGGGAAAGACTATCTATAAATCAGCTCGTTGAAGCCCGCGGAAGTCCGCAACTAAGTCGTTGGCAGATGATCTGCTTACAGACGTCGTTGACAAAACCAGCCTCAACGCCCCGCGTTGAAAATGTAACTCTCGCCCGATTGGGCGTCCAAGCGTTGATCACTTTCAAAAAACTACCGCCAACTCGCGGTACAACCGCAAGAAGCTCGATTATCAGCGGAGTCAGCGACAGCGTAAAGGCCAGCAAGGTGAAATTCTATTCTTGATCGTCCAAGAAAGTGGCGGAGAGACAGGGATTCGAACCCTGGGTACTCGTGAGAGCACAACGGTTTTCGAGACCGCCCCGTTCGACCACTCCGGCATCTCTCCGCAAGCCCTAAGGCTGAATAGCGCCCTTTCAAGGAGTTTGGACGTTGGGTCTCCTTTTGGGCAGCGCGCCGGTTAGCGCAGCCCCTTCCCCTTGCCAAGCCCCCAGTGCGCGCAAAGTGCACGCAATGTTGCTCTTAGGTCGCAAAAGGCGTGCATATCTTGGCCCGACCATAGGTTGCGACTTGTTTTGCGGGTGCGAAGGTCCATATTCTCAAGCTATGGAACGCGCCGAATTCTTCTCCAGTCACGCAGGGCGCACGATCAACGCCCCGCGCCAGATCCGCAGCCGCTTTGGTATTGGTGATGTTGTCCGCCACCGCCTTTTCGACTTTCGCGGCGTCGTCTTTGATATCGACCCGGTCTTCGCCAACAGCGAGGAGTGGTATGAATCGATCCCCGAAGACATCCGCCCCAATCGCGACCAGCCGTTCTACCACCTCCTCGCCGAAAACGAGGAATCGAGCTACGTCGCCTATGTCAGCCAGCAGAACCTCGTGATTGACGGCGAAGGCGGCCCGGTGGACCACCCGACCCTGCCCCAGCTGTTCGAACAGTTTCGCGACGGGCGCTACCAGATGCGCCGCTCGCTGACCCACTGATCCGGCTCTCCATCGCCGGTCGTCGCTCAAGCGCGCCCGCGCGAGGTTGGTCCTGCGTACGCCACGCCCGCTGCGAAAGTCGCCCCAGGCAACCAATTTAGGAAAGGTCTAAAGACTTGGGCTAAAGTCGACCCGACTCAACTCTTCAACTTCCACCCACTCTTGAGCAGCGCATACACCCCCAGCGCGATCGCCGCGTTGAACACCCCGATCCCCACGCCTGCGACCATGACCGCGCTGGCATCGCCCATATCGCTCTGGCCCAAAAAGCCGTACCGAAAGCCGGAAATCACGTAGAAAAACGGGTTCGCGCGGCTCACCGCTTGAAACGCGGGCGCCAGGTTCTCGATCGTGTAGAACGTGCCCGATAGAAGCGAGAGCGGCGCGATCACGAAGTTGGTTATGGCCGCGTTGTGATCGAACTTCTCCGCCCAAACCGACGTCGCCAGTCCGAGCAAAGCCAGCATCACCGCACCCATCAGGCCAAACCACACAACCGCCCATAGATGCGCAATTCCCAACGACACCCCCGGCCACAACGCCATCGCCAAGGCGACCGTGCATCCAACGGCAATCGCCCGGGTAACGGCCGCGGCGATGATCCCGCCCATCATCTCGCCCGGCGATAGTGGCGGCATCAGCAGGTCGATAATCGTCCCCTGAATCTTGCCCGAGAGCAACGAGAAGGAGGAATTGGCAAAGGCATTCTGCATCATTCCCATCACGATCAAGCCTGGGGCAACGAAGCTGGCAAACGGCACACCCAGCACTTCGCGCCCTCCCCGGCCTAAAGCGACGGTGAAAATCACCAAAAACAACAGAGTTGTTACCGCTGGAGCCCAAATCGTCTGCGTCTGCACCTTGAGAAACCGCCGAACCTCCTTCATATAGAGTGACCAAAGACCGATCCGGTTCACTCCCACGATCTGCGGGACCCCTCGCGGGGTAAACCCACCCTTGGGCGCGGAGGCTCGTTGAGAAGGTTTGCCGGTTTCGACGACCGGGTCTTTGACAGTAGGATCGGAAGCTTGCTTAGCCATGGCACGTTCGCCTAGGCGAGCGAGACAGGACAGACAAGGCGTTCAGGGCGACTCTCCTGCGCGCATGAGACGAAAGTGACAGTATGAGCTGGACGGACGAGCGCATCGCAACGCTCAAGAAGATGTGGGAAGGCGGCGCCACAGCGAGCCAGATCGCTGAGGAACTGGGTGGCGTGAGCCGCAACGCTGTGATCGGCAAGGCGCACAGGCTTGGGCTCAAGTCTCGCCCCTCTCCGGTCAAGGCGAATGAGAAGAAGAAGGCCGCTAAGAAGGCGGCGTCCAAATCCTCCGCGTCGACCAAGAAGGCGGCCGAAAGCGCGGCCAAGCCGGTGGCCAAGCCCGCTGCTAAGCCCGCCGCGAAAGCGGACACGCCTGCTGCGAACACCGCCGGGCATGCCAAGGCCGCCAACACGCCCGCGACGCCTTCGCAGCCTATGCCCAATCCGAGCTCCGATTTGCCTAAGATCGTCTCGGTCGGCCCAGGCGGTTTCCTGCGTCAGGGTCCCGGCGATCAGCAAGCGCCCATCCCACCCGCGCCACCGCGTCGCCTTGTCCCGGCCAAGCCCAGCCCCGAGATCGCCGACAAGACGAGTCTCCTGGATCTGTCCGACAAGGTCTGCCGCTGGCCGATGGGCCATCCGGGTGAGCCCGACTTCCACTTTTGCGGCAAACCCGTGAACCCGGGCTTCCCCTATTGCGTCGAGCATTGCGGCCGGGCCTATCAAGCGCAGCTGCCCCGCGGCGCGCGACGTCCCCCGCCTCCGTTGCCCTTTGGGGGACCCAGAGTGCGCTAGGACGCGCGCCGAGACTCGTGCCAAAGCGTGCGCCGAGGCGCGAGCGCCCTTTGTCGATTCGCTTGAACCCCGTCCGCATCGCGGCGCGAGCTCACGCGTGTTGGAGACACAGGTTGCACAGCACAAGAACGCAAAACACACCCACCCATGCCCAGCGTCTTCACCAGGCGAATGGGCGTGGGAGAAGTGTGTTCAAGAGACGCAAAGGGGCGCATAAGCCTGTTGTGCCCAGCAAAAGCCGAGTAGAAAGCGCAATTCGCGTCGAAACGGGAGAGATCCATGCCGCTAACACTGCACGAAGCCTTCGTCCCCAGCGCTCATCAGATCGTTGGCGGCGTGCGCGCGCTGATCGACACCGCGGAAGACTTTGCCGTCGAAAACGGGATGGAGGACGCAGAGCTGCTCGACGCCGCCTTGGCGAGCGACATGTGGTCCTTACCGTGGCATGTGCGCGCGTGCTGGGTGCACACAAAGCTCGCGCTCGACCTTGTGCCCACCGGCGAATTCAGCCCCGACTTCACCGAGATCCCAGACAATTGGGACGCGATGCGCGCGATGGCGGATGAAGCGCTCGCCGCTCTCGACGCAGCCGACGCCAACGCGCTGGAAACCCTTGCCGAGAGCGAGGTCCATTTTGTGCTAGGCGGCACGCGCCGAATGTCGTTCACGGTGAGCAACTTTCTGTTGAGCTTTTCGCAGCCCAATTTCTATTTTCACGCGACTACCTTCTACGACATTTTGCGCATGAAAAACGTTCCGCTGGGCAAACGCGCCTTCCTCCACACGCCGCGCATCCTTCGGAGCTAAAACACGCATGATCAGGACCACTCTCGCCGCCGCCGCTCTGGTTACGCTCGCTTCTCCGACGGTCGCCTTGGCTGATATTCCCGATCCCGTGCGCGCCATGATTGAAGCGGCCATCGAGACCGGGGACGAGGAAAAAGTGCGCACGGTGATCGATCTTGCCAAAACCACCAATCCCGATGACGTCGCGCAACTTGATGCCCTTCTGGCAAGCTTCGAGCGCGATCTTGCGCTCGCCAAGGCGGCTGAGGAAGCCGCGGCGCAGAAGGAGATTCGCTCAGCAGGCTTCTTTGACAACTGGACCGGTCAGGGCGAACTTGGAGCGTTCACGTCGACCGGCAACGCCGAAAACACCGGGATCACAGCGAGCCTCAACCTAACAAGAGAAGGCATCAATTGGCGCCATAAGCTTTCGGGACGGGCGGACTATCAAGAGACCGATGGAGTGGCCACGCGCGAACAATTTCTCGCCGCGTATGAGCCCAATCTGAAAATCACCGACCGGCTGTTCGCCTACGCTTTGGCGCAGTATGAACGCGACCGGTTTCAGGGCTTCTCCGCGCGCTACTCAGCCTCCGGTGGATTGGGCTATGACGTGCTGACCGATGGTCCGACGCTTTCCGTCAAGGCCGGTCCCGCCTGGCGACGCACCGAACTGACCACCGGAGCGAGCACCAGCAATCTGGCAGGTCTGGCCGCGCTCGATTTCGACTGGGCGATTTCGGACAGCTTGTCGTTCACTCAGGACGCCAGCGCGCTGGTGCAGAGCGGTTCGAGCACGTTCATTTCGGACACCGGCTTTCAAGCGGCCATTTCCGATGCGCTGTCTGTCCGGTTGTCCTACACGCTGGAACACGACACCGATCCTCCGCTTGGCGCGGTGAAGACCGACACGCTGAGCCGGATCACGATCCTTTACGACTTCTGATTTTGCGTGAGCTATTGCTCACGGCCAGGCCACCCGCGCCCTCCACCCTTCAAACAGACGCTAACCAGATCGTGTGGCGCGGACCCTTATGGTTGGGACGCGCGCGCACTTCACGGGCCTCCACAGCGAAGCCGGCGTCCTTGAGGCGGCGCGTGAAGGCGGGATCGGGTGCGGCGGACCACACAGCGAGGATACCACCCGGCCGCAAGGCGTCGCGCGCCTTGGCCAGGCCCGTGCGGGTGTAGAGTCGGTCATTGTCCGCGCGCACAACGCCATCAGGGCCATTGTCGACATCAAGCAAGATCGCATCATAGCGTTCGCCCTGCCCTGCCTCCTCAATCACATCCGCGACATCGCGCAGCACCACCGTGCCGCGCGGATCATCCAGCGTGTCCCCGGACAGCGCTGATAGAGGCCCGCGCGCCCAATCGAGGATTTCGGACACGATCTCCGCCACGCTCACCCGCCCCTTGGCCGGCATCTGAGCAAGCGCGGCGCGATAGGTGAAGCCCATGCCATAACCGCCAATCAGCACGCGCGGCGCGGGCGTATCGAGTTGTTCGATCGTCAGGCGTGCGAGTTGCTCTTCGGAGAACTGCATGCGCGTTCCCATCAGCTCCTCGCGCCCAAGCATGATGATAAAGTCGCGCCCATGGCTCACCAGCGTCAGCGTGTCTCCACCGGGGATTTTCGCGGTGTCCAGAGTTTTGCGCTCGAGCATGGTTGGCGGGTCTGATCAGGAGGGGCTGAATAGGAAAAGGGCCGCGAGTTTCCTCGCGACCCTCTTCGATTGATGTGCCTAAGCGGCGCTTAGTCCTTCAGGAAGTCTGGCATCGCGGCGGGGCCGTCATTGCCGCCACCGCTATCGCCGCCATCACGGCCACCACGATCGCGCCCGCGACCGCCACGGCCACCGCGACGATCGCCGCCCCGATCTCCTCTGGGGCCACCGCCACGACCACCACGGTCGCCGCGATCACCGCGCGGTTCGCGCGGCGGGCGGGTGTCTTCGAGCTCTTCACCGGTTTCCTGGTCAACCACGCGCATCGACAGGCGGACCTTGCCGCGATTGTCGATCTCGAGGACCTTGACCTTCACCTCCTGGCCTTCGGAGACAACGTCGGTCGGCTTCTCAACACGCTCATTCTTCATTTCGGAGACGTGGACGAGGCCGTCCTTGCCGCCCATGAAGTTCACGAACGCGCCAAAATCGACGATGTTGACGACCTTGCCGGTGTAGATCTTGCCGACTTCGGCCTCTTCGACGATGCCTTCGATCCACTTCTTCGCGGCTTCGATTTCATCGAGGTTCGATGACGAGATCTTGATCGTGCCTTCATCGTCAATATCGACCTTGGCGCCGGTTTCCGCAACGATCTCGCGAATGACCTTGCCGCCCGTGCCGATAACGTCGCGGATTTTGGCTTTGTCGATCTGCATCGTCTCGATACGCGGAGCGTGCTTGGAAACCTCGGTGCGCGCGCCGGTCAGCGCCTTGGCCATTTCACCCAGGATGTGCGCGCGGCCGGCCTTCGCCTGCTCGAGCGCCTTTTCCATGATTTCCTTGGTGATGCCAGCAACCTTGATGTCCATCTGGAGCGACGTGATGCCCTCTTCGGAACCGGCCACCTTGAAGTCCATGTCGCCCAGGTGATCTTCGTCACCCAGAATGTCAGAGAGAACCGCGAAGGACTCGCCTTCAAGGATAAGGCCCATGGCGATGCCCGAAACCGGACGCGCCAGCGGAACACCCGCGTCCATCATGGACAGCGCACCGCCGCAGACCGTGGCCATCGAGGACGAGCCGTTCGACTCGGTGATGTCCGACAGAACACGGATTGTGTACGGGAAGTCTTCAACCGTCGGCAGAACCGGACGAAGCGCGCGGAAGGCGAGCTTACCATGGCCGGTTTCGCGGCGGCTGGTGAAGCCGAAGCGGCCCACTTCGCCGACCGAATAGGGCGGGAAGTTATAGTGCAGCATGAAATTGCTGTAGCTAAGCCCTTCCAGACCATCGATCATCTGCTCGGCGTCCTTGGTGCCCAAAGTCGTGGTGCAGATCGCCTGCGTTTCTCCGCGCGTGAACAGCGCCGAACCGTGCGTGCGCGGCAACAGGCCGACCATGGCTTCGATCGGGCGAACCTGATCGAGCTTACGCCCATCGATGCGGGTGCCGTCCTTGAGGATCGAGCCACGAACGATGTCGCTTTCGAGCTTCTTCACCAGCTTCAGCGTGCCAAGATATTCAGCCGGATCGCTTTCCGCGAGGTCAGCAAAGGCTTCACGCGCCTTTTCGCGCGCCGCGTTCACCGCGTCCTGACGCTCTGACTTGTTGGTGAGCTTGTAAGCCGCTTCGAGATCAGCGCCGATAGCGCCGCGCAGGCGGTCCATCTTGGCACTCTTGTCTTCGACCGGATCGAGCGCCCAGGGATCCTTGGCAGCTTGTTCAGCCAGATCGATGATCGCGCCGATGACCTTGCGGCTCTCTTCGTGGGCGAACATGACAGCGCCGAGCATTTCGTCTTCGGTCAGCTCTTTCGCTTCGGATTCGACCATCATCACGGCGTCTTGCGTTGCGGCGACAACTAGGTCGAGACGGCCCTCATCGCCCAGAGCGTCAGCGACGGTCGGGTTGAGGACGTATTCACCGCCGGTGGTGAAGCCGACACGAGCCGCACCAATCGGGCCCATGAAAGGAACGCCCGAAATCGTCAGTGCGGCCGAAGCGGCGATCATCGCGACAATGTCAGGCTCGGTTTCGCCATCATAGGACAGGACCTGGCAGATGACGTTGATTTCGTTGTAGAAACCTTCGGGAAAGAGCGGGCGGCACGGACGGTCGATCAAACGCGAGGTCAGCGTTTCCTTTTCCGTCGCGCGGCCTTCGCGCTTGAAGAAGCCACCCGGGATACGGCCGGCGGCTGAGAATTTTTCCTGGTAGTGAACGGTCAGTGGGAAGAAGTCTTGGCCTTCCTTGACGCTCTTGGCGGCGGTCACAGCGCATAGCACCACGGTCTCGCCATAAGTAGCCAGCACTGCGCCGTCGGCTTGACGGGCAATACGGCCGGTTTCCAGAGTGAGGGTCTTTCCGCCCCACTCCAGCGATACGGTTTTCGTGTCGAACATGAATTTTCCTTTTGAACCCGCACGGCCTTATTGCGCGGCGGGGCCTACAATTTCCGGGTGTGCCGTCCCGGTCCGGTCTGGGGCGTGGTTTTCGAAAGCCCCAAGGCTAGGCCGCCGAATTGCAGCCTGTGCCCCTATGTACAGGAAGAGCGGGCAGGCGTTGATCGCCCCCGTAAAATCCCTCCCCTTTGCAAGAAGCGGCCCCAATTGGGACCGCCTCTCAAATTCTTACTTACGCAGACCCAGTTTCTGGATCAGGGCGTTGTAGCGCTCGACGTCTTTTTTCTTGAGATAGGCGAGCAGATTGCGGCGCTTGTTGACCATCATGAGGAGGCCGCGACGCGAGTGGTTGTCCTTGTGATTGGCCTTGAAGTGCTCGGTGAGGTTGCGAATACGCTCGGTGAGGATCGCGACCTGGACTTCCGGCGAACCGGTGTCGCCCTTGGCTTGGGCGTTGTCTTTGATGATTTCTTGCTTGCGTTCGGCGGATACCGACATGTCTTTTCTCTCTTACTCAGCGACATCGGGTAGATTGAAACCCCTGACCACTTTGGCCGTCCCGTCGGTGATCTCCATCAGCGCAATCGGAACGCCGCTCAGCGTTGCGCAATAGAGCCCGGAAGGTTGGGGCATCCCAGACACAACCCGGCCCTGTCGGACCGCCTGCGCGTCTGTCTGGGAGAGGGAAAGGGCCGGGATGTCGTCCAGCCCCGCCTCTAACGGCAGGAGGTGGTCACATAATTGCGCGCCATTAGCAATTTCGTTCAGTTTGTCCAGCGAAATCGCTTGGGTTTCGGTGAACGGACCCGCTTTGGTTCGGCGTAGATAAGCGACGTGTCCTACACTTCCAAGAGCCCGCGCGATATCGCGGGCTAAAGAGCGGATATAAGTGCCCTTGGACACATGGGCGCAAAGCGTCACCCAACGCGCCCGGTCTGGTTCCTCCCCTTCAGCGACATAAGCGATCTCATGGATCGTGACGCGCCGCTTGGGAACTTCCAACTCCTCGCCAGCCCGTGCTCTGGCATAGGCGCGCTTCCCGTCAATCTTAATGGCCGAATATGCCGGGGGAACTTGTTCTATTTCCCCTTCGAAGGAGTGCATTACCTGCTCGACGTCCGCGTAATCGGGTATGTGGTCTGAGCGTTCCACCACCTCGCCCTCGGTATCCAGAGTGTCGGTTTCCTCACCGAACTTGATCGTAAACTCATAGATCTTGCTCGCATTCAGCATCCGCCCGGCGAGTTTGGTCGCCTCACCCAAAGCGATCGGCAGCACCCCTTCGGCCAGCGGATCGAGCGTACCCCCATGGCCGACCTTGGTCTTCGCATACCCGCCTTCTCGCAGGACGCGCTTGACCGCGCCCACGGCCTGCGTGGAACCAAGCCCGCGCGGCTTATCGAGGATAATCCATCCGTGTGGAGCGGGTTTTGTGTCGGAAGTCACGTATGCCCCCTAGCCAAACGCGCGCCGAACCGCCAATCCTTCATGCTGCAATGCAAAACGACTTTGACCTTCTCATCATCGGCGGCGGGATCAACGGCGCCGGGATTGCGCGCGACGCTGCCGGGCGTGGGGCGTCGGTGTGCCTAGTGGAGAAGGACGATCTGGCGCAGGCCACCTCAAGCGCGTCGACCAAGCTGGTGCATGGCGGGCTTCGCTATCTCGAACACCTCGAATTTCGACTAGTGCGCGAAAGCCTGATCGAGCGTGAGCGGCTCTTGCAGATCGCGCCACACATCATCTGGCCGCTGCGCTTTGTCTTGCCGCACGACAAGGGCTTGCGCCCCAAGTGGATGTTGCGGCTTGGCCTGTTCCTTTACGATCATCTGGGCGGGCGAAAGCTGTTGCCGCCCACGAGCGATGTAGACCTGCGCGAGCCCCCGCACGGCGCGGTGCTGGAAGACCGGCTGACCCATGGCTGGGAATATTCGGATTGCTGGGTGGAGGATTCGCGCCTCGTTGCGCTCAACGCGCTCGACGCGAAGGAGCATGGCGCCGATATCCGCACCCGCACCGAATGCGTGGAACTAGAGCGCCGCAAGAGCGCGTGGATCGCCACCCTGCGCACCTCCGAAGGCGGCGAAGAGCGGATCACCGCACGCGCCGTCATCAACGCGGCGGGTCCCTGGGTCGACACGGTCCTTGGCCGCGCGCTTCCGAAAGAAAACCACACCAATCTCCGCCTCGTCAAAGGCAGCCATCTGATCTTCCCAAGGCTCTATGACGGCGATCACTGCTACATCTTCCAGAACCGCGACGACCGGATCATCTTCGCGATCCCCTATGAGCGCAACTTCACACTCGTCGGCACCACCGATCAAGGCTTTGAAGGCGATCCAGCCGGAATCGATATCAGCGCGGAGGAAGCCGCCTATATCTGCGAGGCGGCGAATGAGTATCTACGCGCCGACGTTACACCCGACCAGGCCGTCGCCAGCTATGCCGGGGTGCGCCCGCTCTACGAGAACAACGCCGCGAGCAACTCGACGGTAACACGCGATTATCAGTTTGAGCTGGATCAGGGCGAGAATGGCGAAGACCCGCCGATCCTTTCAATCTTTGGCGGAAAGATCACCACCTATCGCAAGCTGGCCGAGCACGCCCTGGAGAAACTGCCCGGTTTCTCAACCCACCAATGGACCGCCGATGAGGCTCTGCCGGGCGGCGATATCCCGGTCGACCAATACGACAACCGCCTCGCCCAACTGATGATGCGCATCGACTGGTTCCCACCTGAAGGACTGCGCCGACTCTATCGCGCCTATGGCACGCGGGTTGAGCGCATCCTTGGCGGCGCGAAGAGCCTCGCCGATCTGGGGACGCACTTTGGCGGCGATTTCTACGAAGCGGAGCTGCGCTACCTGGTCGAAACCGAATTCGCGCGCAGCGCAGAGGACGTTCTCTACCGTCGTTCAAAGCTCTATCTGCACCTCGCCAAGGACGAGCAATCCCGCGTGTATGACTGGTTTAAGCGCGGACTGGTCGCAGCCTAGCGATTACACCGCTTGCGAGACCCAAAGCGCCAGCGTTATGAACGCATCGATGACCCAAAGCAACGGCGCTCCGAGCGCGGTGAATATCCACGATCCGCCGGTTAGCCAGCTCAAGACCACAAGGCCGATCAACGCCGCAAAGCCGTAGCGCTGAAGGCGGTTCCACCGCGTGCGCAAACCCTTTGGCAAGAGCCCAGCGACGAAATGCGATCCGTCGAGCGGCGGTATCGGCAGCGCGTTCAGAACCGCGATCAAAAGGTTGATCACGACGAAGAAGTAGAGCGCGCTCATCACCCAGGCCGGCTCTCCGGCGGGGCTGAACAGAAGCGGCAAGAACGGGCGCGCGGGATCAAAGTTCGCCCCGTCGACCCAGGCAAGGCCAAGGGCAAGCGCTCCGATCAAAGCCAGGCCGATATTGCTCAAGGGCCCAGCGGCGGCGACCGCCATGAGACCAAAGCGGGGGTTGCGCAGCCGCCTCTTCCGGATCGGGACCGGCTTGGCCCAGCCAAAGAAGGGCCCGCCCGCCAAAGTAAGCGCGCTGGGAATCAGCACCGTTCCGACGTGGCTGACATGGCGAAGCGGATTGAGCGTCAGCCGACCGCGCTCACTTGCGGTGGTGTCTCCCAACCACTTGGCCACAAGGCCGTGTGCCAGTTCGTGGAAAACCATGGCGACCATAAGGCTGGGCGCCAAAATCACAGCGATGGCGAGCGTCTGCAACATCACTGGCGATATAGGGATCGCCGGAGGAAAAGGCTAACCGACCGCGTCCAGATCCCCCGCCAGCGCGGCGCTGAAATGCATACGGCATAGGGCGACATAGCGATCGTTACCGCCAATCTCGGTCTGCTCGCCTTCGTGGACCGGGCGGCCCATGCCATCCACCCGCAGATTCATCGTTGCCTTTCGCCCGCACCAGCAGACCGCCTTGAGTTCCACCAGCGCGTCCGCGATCCCCAGCAGCGTCGCCGCGCCGGGGAACAGCTCGCCCTGGAAGTCGGTTCTGAGGCCATAGCACAGCACCGGGATACTCAGCTCGTCCGAGAGCCGCGCGAGCTGCCACACCTGACTGGTGCTGAGAAATTGCGCCTCGTCGAGAAGCACGCAATCAAGCTTTTGCTCGGCGTGTTCGGCCTCTACGCGCTCAAACAAATCGGTGTCCTGCGTGTAAAGATGCGCGCTCGCCTCCAGGCCGATCCGGCTCTTCACCTTACCTGCGCTGCGCGTATCCAGCTTGGCGGTCCACACCATCGTGCGCATCCCGCGCTCGCGGTAGTTGAAATCGGCTTGCAGCAGGCTCGACGATTTGCCTGCGTTCATGCTGGAGTAGTAGAAGTAGAGCTTGGCCATTGGTTCCACATCTAGCTTGAGCCTGGGCGCGGAGTCGAAACCGGTCGGGGATGAGTCTGTGGGTTATTCGCGACCACACGATGCGCTCAGCCGCCAAAAACGGAAGGCTAAAGAAACCAAATGCCCCTTTCAGCCGTAGAAGAAGCGTTGGAGACATTCGCATGATGCGTTCGCCAAGCTGGTCGCTTGCTCTTCTTGCCGCTTTTGCCCCGTTGGCTGTGACCGCCAGCGCGCGGGATGCCGCGCCGATCGCGGCGCCGGACGCAACCGGGCAGCGCTACAAGATTGATGAAGCCGAAAGCAGCGTCTCAGCCAAAGTCGCCTTCTTCGGGCTTGCCAGCAAAACCGCACGCTTTCCCAAGATGGCGGGAGACGTCACCATTGTCCCCGGCCAGACCGAGGGGGCGCGGATCGACGTCACTTTTGATGCGACCGCTTTGGAAGCGCCTGACAGCGTGACGCTCAGCCGATTGCGGGGGGAAAAGTTCTTCTGGGTCGAGAAATACCCCGAGGTCCATTTCGTCGGTGAAGACCTGACGCTTACCAGTGCAACCGAAGGCACGCTTTCAGGCCAGTTGACCGCACGCGGGGTGACGCAGCCGGCCACACTCGAGGTTGAGTTTGACACACCCCCGCTGACCGCGCCCGAAGGCGACGCAATCGTCTTTACCGCCAAGACCACGATTGACCGGCGCAAATACGGAATGAAGAGCTATCAGCTGATCGTTGGAAACAAGGTGAAGATCACTTTGAGTGCGAAGATGTGGCCCACATGATCGCGCTTTAGCGCTCGGGTTCATCGTCCCCAAGATCGCGGGCAACCTTCGGATCGCGCAGCAAGGCTTCGATCCGGTCGGCTTCGGCAAAGCTTTCATCCTTGCGAAACTTCAGCTTGGGCGCGAATTTGAGGCCAAGGCGCTTGGCGACCTCGCGCTGGAGGAAAGCGGTGTTCTGGCGCAGCGCGTGCACCACATCATCCTCGCCAGCCCCCAGTAGCGGCTTCACATAAGCGGTCGCGTGGCGCAGATCGGGCGTCATGCGCACTTCGGTGACGGCGATGTTGGACGCGCTCACCACGTCATCGTGCACTTCCTGCCGGGCGAGGAGCTCGGACAGGATATGGCGCACCCGCTCACCCACTTTGAGGACGCGCACGGAATGCTGCTCAGCGGTAAAGTCCTGACGCTTGACCATAAGCCTATCCCATAGCTTCAAGGATGCGTCGGAGCGAGCGGATGTTGCGCGCTGTCCCACGACAGCCCAGACGCTTGGCAAGGAAGGGGCCTGTAAGCTTGCTGCGTCCCACACCATCAACATAGTCGATATGGAGAGCAACGGTGCCAAGCTTTATGCGCTCATGACCTCGGCCTTGATGGTCGCTGAGAAGCTGATCGAACGCTTCAGGCCCGGGCCTGGCTTCGAGGAAATGGACGTGAACAAGATTGTCCTCCCCATCTCCGACAAAGGGGTTTTCGGCAACGCTCGCTTCAAGCTGAGCCGCGCTGAGCACGATGGCGAAGGTCTCGATGCCAAAGTCTTCGGAAAGGCAAGCGGCAAAGCCGTCGGCGTGTGCGGCGCTTTCCCCCGGATCGCCGTCAAACAGGACATTGCCGCTCGCCGTCACCGTTGCGACATTGGCAAAGCCGCGCCTGGTCAGTGCCGCCCGCAGCGCGTCCATTGTGAGGCGATTGCCGCCGGTGTTGATGCTCCCCAACAGCGCCACCAGCCGCGTGTTTGATGCCTGGGCCATCAGCCCATCCCCGTCTCGGTCGGAGACGGCCTTGCGGTTGGGATCGCGGTGCTGGTGGAACGCGCGTAGAGCGCGCTTCCGTCTTCACTCCACAATTCGCCTTCGAGGAAGACCACCCGCCGCCCCGCTTTAATCACACGGCCCTTGCCGATGATCGTTGCCCCTTCGGGGATCAGCCGGATCAGGGTCATCGACAGATCGAGGTTGAGCGGCGCCATCTCGCCATCGGTCGCGGCGACAAAGGCGTACCCCATCACATCGTCGAGATAGCCCGCGATAAGGCCACCCTGCACGCCGCCGCGCCAGGTGGTCATCTCCTTCTTGACCGTGAACCGCATGGTCGCGGTCTGCGTGGCTTCGTCGAAGCCTACAAAATGCGATCCGAGCAGGTTGGAATGCGGAGAGCTATCGGCCCCCGCCTGAATTTGATCACGCCAGTCCATTCGCTGAACTCAAGCCTCAGCCAACCTCAAGCGTCCGCTCACGCTCCTCAACCTCAAAGACTTCGAGCTGGTCGCCCGGCTCGATGTCGTTCGTGTCTTCCAGCACCACGCCGCATTCGAGGCCCGAGCGGACTTCGTCGACGTCGTCCTTGAAGCGCCGCAGCGAGGCGATGGTGGTGGCTGAGACGATGACATCCTCGCGGGTGAGACGCGCGAATAGGCCTTTGCGGATAACGCCGTCCTCGACCAGCAGGCCAGCAGCCTTGTCCTTCTTGCCCGACTTGAAGACCTCTTTGACCTGAGCGCGGCCAACAACGGTCTCGATCCGCTCGGGACCAAGCTCGCCCGCCATCTCTTTGGCGACTTCTTCGGTGAGGTGGTAGATAACGTCGTAGTACATCATGCGCACGCCATCGCGCTTGACCAGCTCGCGTGCCTTTGCGTTCGGGCGCACGTTGAAGCCGATAATCGGCGCGTTCGAGGCCGCCGCCAGCGTCACGTCGCTTTCCGTGATCGCGCCAACGCCTGCATGCAGAACACGCGCCTTGATCTCATCGGTGGAGATGTTGTGCAGCGCGTTGACAATCGCCTCGACCGATCCTTGCACGTCCGCCTTCACCAGAACCGGCCATTCAATGACGTTGCTGGCAAGGTTGTTGAACATCGTATCGAAGTTGGTGGGCGCCAAGGCGGTGCGCTTCTCGGTCGCCTTTTCCTGACGGTATTGGGCCACTTCGCGCGCGCGCTGCTCGTTCTCAACCACGGTGAGCTGATCGCCCGCCGAAGGCACGCCGCCAAGGCCCAGAACCTCGACCGGCATGGAAGGCCCGGCTTCCTTGATCTGCTTGCCCTGATCGTTGACCACGGCGCGCACGCGGCCGCTTTGGGTGCCGACCACAAAGGTGTCGCCGCGCTTCAAAGTGCCGCGCGTGATCAGTACAGTCGCGACTGGGCCACGGCCCTTGTCGAGCTGCGCTTCAATCACGGTGGCTTCCGCGTCGCGATCGGGGCGCGCTCTCAGTTCAAGCAGTTCCGCTTGCAAGTTGATGGCTTCCAGAAGCGCATCAAGGCCGGTTTTCTTGGTGGCCGAGACCTCAATGTCCTGCACATCGCCCGACAGCTTTTCGACGATCACTTCGTGCTCAAGCAGACGGTTGCGGACATTGTCGGGATTGGCCTCGGGCTTATCCATCTTGTTGATCGCCACGATCATCGGGACGCCAGCGGCCTTGGTGTGGTTAATCGCCTCGATCGTCTGCGGCATGATGCCATCATCAGCCGCCACAACCAGCACAACGATATCGGTCACATTCGCGCCGCGCTGGCGCATCTCGGTGAACGCGGCGTGGCCGGGCGTGTCGAGGAAGGTGATCTTCTGCTTATCCTTCGTCGTGATCTGATAGCTGCCAATATGCTGGGTGATGCCGCCGGCTTCGCCCTTGGTCACATCGGTGCCGCGCAATGCGTCAAGCAGCGAGGTCTTGCCGTGATCGACGTGACCCATGATGGTGACGACGGGCGGACGCGGTTTCAACGTGTCTTCGGGATCGACGTCCTCTTGCGAAGAAATGTCGACATCATCTTCGGCCACACGTTGGATGTTGTGGCCAAACTCTTCGACCAGCAATTCAGCGGTGTCGGCGTCAATCGTTTGATTGACCGTCACCATCATGCCCATATTGAAGAGCGCTTTCACAAGGTCAGCACCTTTCTCAGCCATTCTGTTGGCGAGCTCTTGCACCGTGATCGCTTCGGGCACGACGACATCGCGAACCTGCTTTTCGCGCGGTGTTGAGGGGCCACCTTGCGAGCGGCGTTCCTTCTCTCGCGCCCGCTTGAGCGCGGCGAGGCTGCGCGCGCGGCGCCCTTCATCCTCATTCAGAGCTTTGCTGACGGTGAGCTTGCCTGAGCGGCGCTTGTCCTTGCCACCACCGGTTGCGGCTGCCGCGGAGGCGGGCGCGGCGCGCTTGTCGTCCTTTTTCTTCTTGTCAGGACGCTTGGTCTCAGGTCGCGAAACCGGAGTGAACTTTCGCGCCGCGGGCGTGGGTGAGCTTTTGGTTTCGGCGGGTGCGCCCTCCGCGACGGCTTCGGCCTGAGTGGCTTTCTCTGCTGCTTGCGCGGCGGCCTCGGCTTCCTCAGCAGCGCGCTTTTCGGCGTCCGCTTCTTCGGCCTTCTTCTGCTCGCGCTTGCGCGCTTCGTTTTCGGCGGCCTGTTTGGCCTGCTCATCCTCGCGCTTGCGGGCTTCCTCAAGCGACTGGAGGCGCGCTTCCTCGGCCTCCCGAGCGAGACGCGCTGCAAGCTCCTGGGGTGTTTCCTTGGCCGCAGCAGCCTTTTTGGCTGGCGCTTTCTTCGCCGCCGGCGCCGGGGTGGGAGCCGGGGTCGACGCTGGCGCGGCCTCAGCAGCGGGCGTGGGCTCTGGCGCCGGGGTTTCGCCGGGTTTTACGAGCTTGCGGCGGCGCTTCACCTCGACCGCGACCTTGTTGGTGCGTCCGTGGCTGAAGGTCTGTTTGACCTCGCCAGCGTCCACTGCCCGTTTCAGGCCCAGCGGTTTGCGGGTGCGTTTTTCTGGTTCGTCGCTCATTCTAGCTCGTTATTCCTTCACGTATTCTCATGCGTCGTCTGCTGGGACGGGATATCGATCCCGCCATCAGCGCCGGGCCCAAAATCTTCCAGAGCCGCTCCGCGCGGTTCAGTCCTGACAAATTTCACCAGACGGGTGACCGCCTGTTCCACTCTGTTGGCCGCGCGCAGGTCGCTGGAGTGGCCCGAAACGCCCAGATGGACGACATTTTCGCGGCCCAATGCCACAGACAGAGTGTCGCGGTCCAGAGGCAAGACGGTGCCTCTTGCCCCGGAACCTTCGGCTTCCATCCCCACGCGCCAAGCCTGATCAAGCTTCTTGCGGCCATCCTCGCTCGCGTCCCCAGCGTGCAGCAACAGCGCCACCGCCCCGCCGCGCGCTCGTTCAGCGATCCGGTTGGAGCCCAGCACGATATGGCCCGCGCGCATTTCCAGGCCCAGCCGATCCGTCACATGACGCTTCAACGCGGCCTCGATCAACGCAGACAAGTTTTCAGGGATTGTAAGTTTTGCCCCCTTAAACGCCCGCGCCAACGCGCCCTTAAGCTGGCCATTGCCGATTGCGTTTTCAAGCGCTTGACCGTCGGGATTTATCCAGGCTCCGCGCCCAGGAGCCTTCGCACCTGGGTCAGGTAGCACGTCGCCATCAGGAGAGATCGCGAGCCGCACGAGCGTTTCACGCGGCGCCGTCTCCCCAGAAAGGATGCAGCGACGTTCGCTCCCAGCTTTCCGGCCGGGAGAGCCGTCATCAACGATGTCGGGGCTTAGGCGCTCATTGGGTGGAGTCCGCATCGGCGGCCTCCTGTGCGGGAGCCGCTGCGGGCTCCTCATCTTCGAACCAATGCGCGCGCGCGGCCATGATGATTTCGTTGCCCTGTTCTTCCGACAGGCCATACTCACCCAGAACGCCGCCTTTGTCCTGCTCACGCTGCGGGCGGCGCATAGGCGGGCCATCGGCGTTGTTGCGGCGGCGCGGCGCTTCGCGCTTCTTGGCGATCAATTCGTCGGTGGCGAGGTCCGCCAGATCATCAAGCGTCTTGATCCCCGCTTTGCCCAGCACGACCAGCATCGCTTCGGTGAGGTGCGGCATGGTGGCGAGATCGTCTTCCACGCCCAGTTCGCGCCGGGCGGTGCGGTGCGCCTCTTCCTGGCGCTCAATCGCTTCGACCGCGCGGCTCTGCAGCTCTTCGGCGAGCTCTTCATCAAAGCCTTCGATGCTGGCGAGTTCAGCGAGTTCGACATAGGCCACTTCTTCGAGCACTGCGAAACCCTCGGCCACCAGCAGCTGCGAGAGCGTTTCGTCGACGTCGAGCTCTTCTTCGAACATTTTCGAACGCTCAGCGAATTCCTTGGAGCGCTTCTCGGACGCTTCTTCCTCGGTCATGATGTCGATCTGGTGCGTCGTCAGCTGGCTGGCGAGGCGCACGTTCTGACCGCGCCGACCAATGGCAAGGCTGAGCTGATCGTCGGGCACAACGACTTCGATCCGCCCATCGTCTTCATCGAGCACCACGCGCGCTACAGTGGCGGGCTGCAGCGCGTTGACGATGAAGGTCGCTGTGTCTTCGGACCACGGAATGATGTCGATCTTTTCGCCCTGAAGTTCCTGCACGACGGCCTGAACGCGGCTACCCTTCATGCCGACGCAGGCGCCGACCGGATCGATGCTGCTGTCGTGGCTGATCACGCCGATCTTGGCGCGGCTGCCCGGATCGCGGGCGGCGGCTTTGATCTCGATGATGCCGTCGTAGATTTCAGGCACTTCCTGCGCGAACAGCTTGCGCATGAAGTCTGGTGCGGCGCGGCTCAGGAAAATTTGCGGACCACGATTGTTGCGCTCAACCTTGGTGATGAGCGCGCGGACGCGTTCGCCGACACGCGCAGCCTCGCGCGGGATCTGCTGATCGCGGCGGATGACGCCTTCAGCGCGGCCGAGATTAACGATGACGTGGCCGAACTCGACCGACTTGATCACGCCGGTGATAATTTCGCCGGCGCGGTCCTTAAACTCTTCGAACTGACGCTCACGCTCCGCGTCGCGGACCTTCTGGAAGATCACCTGCTTTGCCGACTGCGCGTCGATGCGGCCCAGGGCAACCGGAGGCAGTGGGTCAACGATGAAGTCGCCCAACGCGGATCCCTCTTGCAGCTTTTGCGCCGCCTTGAGATCGACCTGCTTGAAGTAGTCTTCCACCTCTTCAACCACTTCGACCACACGCCACAGCGTCAGGTCGCCGGTCTGCGGGTCCAGCTTGGCGCGGATGTCGTTTTCGGCGCCGTAGCGGTTGCGGGCCGATTTCTGGATCGCCTCTTCCATCGCTTCGATCACGATGCCTTTGTCGATCATCTTCTCGGACGCCACCGAGTTCGCGATCGCGAGGAGCTCGGCCTTGTTGGCGGAAATGGCGCTGGCCATCAGTCGTCTGCCTTTTCTTCTACGTCCCCGGTCACAGGGTCTTCTACAATGTCTTCGACACCGGTCGTGTCGATCGGTTTGGTTGCGGCGATAAGCTTGTCGGTGAGGACCAGCTTGGCCGTGTGAATTTTGTCGCGCGGCAGGTCCACCACCACGCCCATCTTGGCTTCGTCGAGAATAACGACTCCGTCGGCGAGGCCTTTAAGTTCACCCTTATACACGCGTTGGGCCTTCTCTTCACCGGTCCAGCCCTTTTGCATCACGACGCGCGCTTCATGACCGGTCCAGTTGGTGAAGTCCTTGTTCCGCGTGAGCGGACGGTCGATGCCCGGCGAGGACACTTCGAGGTGATACGCGCCTTCGACGAGCTGTTCGCCCGCCTCTTCGCGTTCGTCGATAAGGTCCGAAACCCGGCGCGAGAGTTCGGCGCATTGCTCGATGATAAGCTGGCCGGTCGCGGGGTCTTCGGCCATGATCTGCAGCGCTTGGCCACCCTCACCCGCTTCGGACTGCATCATCTGCACGCGCACCAGTTCAAACCCGAGCGCCTTGGCTTCGGGTTCCACCAGTTCAATAAGACGCGTCAGATCGGTCATGTCTCTCCGAAGTAGATCACAAGTGTGACAAAGCCGCTTGGTGCCGGCCCCTTGCGGCGCCAGCCTCAATGTGTCTCGACAATGTCGGGATGCGGCTCAATTAGTGGCAGTCGCCCAGCTTGGCAAGAGTGGATCTGCGCCGGGAGCGCAAACGGGCGTTTGTCAGCGCCCCATTACCCAGGCGCGCGCTTCGTCCTTCAGCGCCTGGCGCTGATCAATTTCGTACATCTCAGCAAAGCGCCGGGTTGCCAGCACGTCCTCGTCGCTCAGTCCGACGTCGAATTCGACCCCGTTGAGCCCAGGCCCTTCGCGAATGACGCAGGCAAAGGCTTCATAGTGGGCGAAGCGCAAAAATCCCGCCTCCCCTTCGGCCAACGGCTTTGCCAAGCCGATTTGCGCCCCCCCGCGCGACAGGTCGAGCAGCACGCAACGCCGCGTTTCCGAGACGGTGACCAGGCGCGCGGGAATAGACAGCCTCAGGCGGGGCGCGGCGCGGCGGCCGACATTCTCCAGCGGCTCCTCATAGGTGTCTGGCGCGGGCGCCCTGAACGGAATCCCCCCAAGAGGGAGTCGCGCAAGGGAGGAAAAGGAGCCAGCCACAACGCTTTGGGCTAGAACAGACAGGGTGAAGACCGCGCATCTGCGTAGATCAGGGAAAGCCCTAGGAACGCAGAAGAAAGCCGCGCACGCTCTCAGGCGCCCTCACATCGCGCGTTCGTCGTCGCTTTCCCCACTGGCCCATTTGCGCGCCGTCTCGATCAATTTGCGACGCTCTCGATCTTCGAATGTTTCATAGTAACGCCGCATAGCGAGCACATCTTCGTGGCTAATCGCGTGCTCAAACTGAAGCGCGTTGAGGCTGAATTCGCTGCGCGCAACGATGGCAAAGGCGGAGAGTTTCCCGCATTGAAGGATACCACCATCGCCTTCGCGCACCGGGTCAAGGATGGCAATCTTAGCGCCGGTCTGGGAGATGTTGAGCAGAATGCAGGAATGGGTGCGCTCAACCGAAACAAAGCGAGCCGGCAGACTAAGCCGCAGGCGCGCGGCCCCACGCCGTCCAACCGCGTTCTCCTGACCCTCTGCAGCGGCGTTGTGAAGCTGGCTCTCCGCTTGGTCCAGCGCCTCCAAGAAAGCGGCCAATTGCTCCTTTTCAGACGGCCCTTCGCTCGGCTCGGTCCAATAGGCCACGGCTTCGCGCAGCCGCGCCGTCTCCTGACCTTCGGACGTGTAGGACCCGTCGAGGGGCTTGTATCCGTCAAATACGGGGCGCTCTGTCACGCGCGCCTCCCGCTTCGCGCTGGGCGTGCGGCGACAAGACGGACGCCGTCCGCCAAATTCGCGATGAGATCGACAAAGATCCGCAAGCCACCTGTCCACACAGCGCCCAAGGCGTGTCTTGGGCGCCTGTTCGGGTAAGACAGAAGGGTTATTATTCGGTTAGGGGCAACTACCTAGTGGGCTTGGCGCGGGCGCATCACGTGGCCCCCGGCGCAGGCTCATTCCATAGTGTCGGCCAGTTCGAGGGCCTTGCCATAATCGCGCCGTTGTCCGTCGGTGAAGAACGTCTCCCACACAAGGCCATCCGGATCACGGGTCCAACTCTTGAAGGAATGCGCGTAGCAGCACTGGGTCTCTCCTTCGTGAAAGGCTGGCGCGTCCGCTTTACCAATGCGCGCGCGCATGTCTTCAAGCTCATCCTCGCTGCCAACTTGCAATCCCAGATGCGCGACACCGGTCCCCTGGCCGCATTGACCTTCGGGTTCGATCGAGAAGTTGATGCGCGGATCGTCGAGCATCCACTTGCGATAGTCGGGCTCGCTCACACTCGGCTCAGCTCCGAAAATCTCGGCGTAGAACCGGGTGGATGTTTCAAGATCAGCGACCTTCAGATTGACATGAAAGCGTTTCATCGAGTTTCTCCTGCAATGAGTTGGACGACAGTGTCGGACGCTTGCCACTCACCCGCGCAGCAATTTTCGAGCAAAAAGGCGATCAGCGAGTGCATCGCTGCGAAGTGCGCGGTGTAGATAATCGAACGGCCTTCGCGGCGCTCCGCCACCAGGCCACCTTGTTTCAGGGTCGAGAGATGAAAGGATAGAGAACTGCGCGGCACGCCAAGCCGCTCGGCGAGAACGCCCGCCGCGAGCCCGGTGCGCCCTGCCTGAACAAGCTCGCGAAAAACGTTGAGCCGGTGGGTCTGAGCAAGCGCACCAAGCGCCACGACAGCGACTTCGAGCTTGGTCTTGTGATCGTCTGACATTTCCATATTTCTGGAATTATAGAAATGTCAGCTCTTTGTCAAGCCCGCCAATCGTCGCGCGCGCGTCAGCCTTCTTCCTCTTCCAAAAGGCCGTGCTTTTTGATTGCGTGGCGCAGCTGATCGTAGCTCAGTCCCAAGGCCTTGGCCGTTTGGCGCTGGTTCCAGCGATGCTTGCCCAAAGCGTGTTGAACGATGGCGCGCTCGTGTCCGTCCACGGCCGCGCGCAGATCGTCGACCTGATCAAAGTCGAGACCGGCTCCGACTCCGCCAGATAATGGGGGTGTTGCCGATGCGGCCAAGGGCGAAGCGGTTTGCGAATTGGGCGCGGCTGCCTTGCGCGTTGCGGGCGCGCTCGGCTTCCAGGGGCTTTCGAACGGATCGAACTGCACATGCGCGATCGGCGTGTCCGGGTCATCCCAGCGATAGACCGCGCGTTCGACCACGTTGCGAAGCTCGCGGACATTGCCGGGCCAACCGTAGTTCTCAAACTGCTCTGACACATGCCCGGCAAAGCCAGGCCAGTTCAACCAGTCGAGCTCGGCCGCCATGCGCCGCCCGAAATACTCCGCCAGCACCGCCACATCGCCCTCGCGCACGCGCAAGGGGGGCAAAGTGATCACCTCAAAACTCAAACGGTCGAGCAGGTCTGCGCGAAACTCCCCGCTCTGCGCGAGGGCGGGCAGGTCATCGTTAGTCGCCGCTACAATGCGCACATCGACCCTTATCGGGCGTGACGAGCCGATCCGTGTGACTTCGCCATATTCCACTGCTCTGAGCAGGCGCTCTTGCGCGCCCATCGACAAGGTCCCCAGTTCGTCGAGAAACAGCGTGCCTTTGTCGGCTTCTTCAAACCTTCCCGCGCGCGCTTTGGTAGCGCCGGTAAAAGCCCCGGCTTCGTGACCGAACAATTCGGCTTCGATGAGAGTTTCGGGAAGCGCCGCGCAATTCATGGTGACGAGCGGCTCATCCCAGCGCGTCGAAAGGCGGTGGAGGCGCTCGGCGATCAGCTCTTTACCGGTCCCGCGCTCGCCAATGACGAGGACGGGGCGCTCCATCGGCGCGGCGCGACTGGTTCGCTCGACCGCGTCAAGAAAGGCGCCGGACTGGCCGATGAACTGATTTTCGCGCTCCACCCCATTGCTCCTTCTGGCCAACATATAGGAATTTTTCCCAAGCTTTGGCAATAGAGACCGACATAAAGGCGCGACTCCGCCCGAAATCACAAGGATTTCTGCCATTTTTTAAGTTTGGCACGCCGGTTGCAGAAGGATGGGCAACACCAACGTCCGGCCTTCGCAGGGCGTTGCTTACCAAGGGAAGGATCCCACAATGTATGACCGTCAGTTCCTGAACAGCAAGCTTGGACAGGCCGCATTGGCCAGCGTTCTTGCGATGATTGCGATGATTGCGATCACCACTCAGTTTCAGGCCGCACCGAGCAGCTTCGCCACGATTTCTGATCAGAGCGTTACGGTCGAACTGGCGTGAACCTTGTGATGACGGATCCGAAATCCAAGCCTGTGACTAATCCCTTAGGGCCGGAGCGCTCAGTCCCCGCTAATGGCGGTTCCCCCGAAACCGCCGCTCCGGCCCGTCCTTCCTCGCCCGCTGACCTCGCGCCGGTGCGCACGGGACAGCTCTCGCGTCTCGATGCCGAAATCGAGGCCTTGCGTCGCAGCCCCACTCCGACGCAAGCTCGATCCGACCATTCGCTTGATGAGCAAGACCAGCGCACCAGCAACCCGTTTCTAGATGGAGTAGCCTTCATGGGCATTTTCAGCCGCA